>JAZUDF010000067.1:0-13927 GCA_045639485.1 Faecousia sp.
ACGGCAAAAAATGCAAACGAGTCCCTTCTGGCCTTTATCAAATCACTGCATAATCATAGCACTGCCAAGGGCGGCACGGAATGACCGTGCCGCCCTTTGCGGTGCTGAAAATTATTTCATCAACCGGATATCATCACCGACGAACGGGATGATCTGATAATTGCCGAGAATTCTTGAAGCGATCTGCGGAGAGTAGCGACCTTCCAACTTGTCCGGGGCGATATTGGTGGAAATGAGTACCGCCTTTCCCGCAAGCAATCTGGAATTGATCACGGTATAGAGTGCGGAGACCGAGAACGGTGTGGTCATTTCCGTGCCGAGATCGTCAAGGATAAACAGATCACTGTCCAGATATTTTTTCAGGACAGACGCATCTTCTCCGCTAAACTTCACGGCCTCAAAATCAGCAAAAACTTTGGCTGCCGTTTCGTAGACCACGGAAAAACCGTTGTCTGCAACAACGCGGGCAATGCAGCCGGAAAGGAAGGTCTTTCCGAGACCGGTGGCACCGGAGAAGAGCAGGCTGCCGGAGGAGGTGGAAAATTCCGCCGCATATTTTTTGCAGAGGGCCAGATTGTGCCGCATCATCCGTCTCGGACTTGTACCGATGGACGGATCAACGTTTTCGGAGTAATAGTCCAAAGAGAAATTATCAAACGTTTCTCTTCCGGTGCAGAGCAGGGAAGTCAACTCCCGCTTCTGCTCCTGCCGGCACAGTTCCCGCAGACATTCACACATCTGAGCACCGACGTAGCCGCTGCCGCCGCATTTTTCACATACGGGTGTTTCGTCCAGAAAATCGTCATCGTAGCCGCAGTCATCCAGCAGCCACTGACGTTCGTTCTGCAGTGCCAGGTTTTTGTCCCGCAGTGCATCGATCGCCTGTGCAGGATCTTCTCCGTGACTGATTGCGGCACAGACTGCCGCAGCGGAGGTCCTGCGGAGCATCAGATCAATCTCACGCAGACGCGGTTGGCGTTCGTATGCTTCTTCCAGGTGTTCGCGGTAAACGGCCTCTTTTTCTTCTTTCGCGGCAGTCAACCGTGTGCGGGCACGTCGGACAACGTTATCACTGTAAGCCATTTCGCTCAATCCTCCTTATCGTCGGAAAGTATCTGGGCGACAGCCTGTCGCATCATGGGGCTGAGTGTTTCACCGTGCTGCTGATAGTCGGACTTTTTGCCGCCTGCCTTCTGTGCAGGACGGTCAAACTGTTCGATCTGTGCAACGGTATGCAGATTCTGCTCGTCCCAGCTCATCAGGATGGAGTTCATGTACGGCCACTTGAGTTGCCCGGTGTTGACACAGGTCTTTTCATAGGCCAACCGGATCTCTTCTGTGCCGAAGCCGCGGTCGAGCCACGAGGTGATGTACTTTTCTTCACTGCGAGTCAGTGCTCTGCTGCCGAGTCCGAGGATCTGGCATACCGCACGGATACGGGTGTTTCGCGTTGCATTGGCAAGCACGTACGCAGAAGCAGTCTCCAGCGTGTCGATCCCTTCGTCCGCCCAACGGTATGCCTCCTGCTCAATGGCACGGAACGTCGGCATGCGGTTGCTTCCGCGTGCTTTGTTGCGGTTGACGCAGTAAGTGATCAGAACGGGGATGACCTCGTTTGACAAGCCAAGATAGTTTGTCATCGAAAGCAGGATCCGGAGATCATCATTGGAGAGCACTTTGCCGAGCTGCCGCTGAACCTGCTGCTCCAATTCACGGAATCCGGTTGAAGAATCGCCGAGTGCCCTTGTCACATCTGCATCGGAATAGACCGGCGGCTCATTGGACTGCTGAAAACGCGGTGCGGGAGTTTCCAAAAGACCGGACTGACGCAGGAAAGCGGCAGCGGTTTTCAGCCTCAAGCCGTCAAGGCCGGCACGTTCCGGCGGTGTCTGTGTCTTGCTGCAAAGAAATAAAAGGGCGGCATCACCGCTGCCTGCACCGAGTAGTTTCCGCACTTCTTCTGCGGTCAAAAGAATGCTTTCCACAGCGTAGATTCCTCCCTTCGAGTTTGAATGACATTATAGCACACGATTTCTTTTTTGTAAACTTTTCAAAAACTTTTTTGATTTTTCTACGGATGTCATTGCAAGACACAGTGACTTGTGGTATAATTTACTGGCAAATTTTGAAAAAAGAAAGATGGTATTCAGCTATGAAATGTCCATTTTGCGGTGCAAAGATCAAATCCGGCCTGACCGTCTGCTCCAAGTGCGGAGAAGACCTGCCGAAAAACAAAGAAAAAGAAGAGATCCTGGAAGATGAACTTGAAACCCTGATCTCTCTTGAAGAAGACTCGGACGGAACGTTCGACGAAGAGGAAAACGAACCGAAGAAGAAAAAATCTTCGATCCTGCCCATCATCCTTTGCGGCATCGCAGCCTGTGCGATCGTGGCAATGATTCTGTTCTCCTCCCAGATCATCGGCTTCTTCAAAGGCATCTTCACCAAACGTGAGGCGGTACAGTTCACCTCGGAAGTCCTGGCCGGCCGTGAGGTTTATACGGTGACGGATATCGAATCGAGCGACGACTCCCGCCTGTCGACCGTTGTTGCGACCTGCGGCGACGTGGAATTTACCAATGCGGATATCCAGCTGCTTGTTCGCAACTCCTACTATCAGTTCCTGAACCAGTATGGTATGTACGCACAGCTGTTCGGACTGGATCTGACACAGCCGCTGTGGAAGCAGACGGCACAAAGCGGCCTGACCTGGGAGCAGCAGTTCCTTTCCGAAGGCCTTTCCTATGCAAACGAATTAGGTGCAGCCAAACAGTACTGCATCGACAACGGTATCGAGCTGGGCGACGAGCTGCAGGAATACGTCGATACCATGCCGGATCAGCTGCAGCAGAACGCACTGATGTACGGCTTCTCCTCTGCCGAAGAATACGTGCAGGACAGCTACGGAAAAGCAGTCACCGTTCCCGTTTTCATGAAGTATTTTGAGTGCATGGCCTATGAAGAAGCGATCTACAATTCTCTGACCTGCACGGAAGAAGAAGTCAACGCCTTCTACGATGCCAACCCTGACGTGATGACGGCCTCCGGCATTTCCAAGCAGACGGTCGACGTTCGCCACATCCTGATCATGCCTGCAGACGCAGACGGAGACGAAGTATCTACCGAGGAAGAATGGCAGGCAGCAAAGGAAGAAGCAGAGCGTATCTACGCACTGTATCTCAAAAACCCGACGGAAGAGAACTACATTGAACTGGCAACGCAGTACAATCAGGATCCCGGCTCTATGGAGAGCGGCGGCCTGTATGAAGGCGTTCTGGCCGGCCAGATGGTTCCGGAATTCAACGACTGGATCTTCGCAGAAGGCCGTCAGTACGGCGACGTCGAGATCGTCAAGACCGATTACGGCTATCACATCATGTTCTTCGTTTCCATTCAGGATAACCCCGACTGGTACGAAGCCTGTGAAGGCCTCTGCCTGAACGAGAAAATGACGAACCTGCTCGAAGATATCAAGAAACAGTACCCGCTGATGATCTACATCGACGATATCGTCATTGACGATATGCAGGAACTGGATGCAACCCCCGATGCAGGCTAACTGAAAAACAGAAATCGGCAGTGTGTGATCACACTGCTGATTTTTATCAGAAGGAGATGTTAAGCTGCGGGAAGGGAACGGGGAACTCCGCCGGTGGCGAGTCCGGCCCGACGTCCTTTTCAAGCCAGATCACGCCGTACCATGCACCGAGTTTCCAACCGCAATGCGGGAACGAGGCAACTTCGTGATAGCCGACCGCCTTGTGAAAGGCAACAGACGGTGCGTTTGCCGTTGTGACGAGAGCGTACAGCACACGGTAACCCTGTGCTTCAAGAAACTCTTCCAGTTTTGCATAAAGAGCCTTGCCGATGCCGCGTCCGCACGCTTCAGGCTTCAGATAAACGGACAGATCCGCACACCACGCATAGGCTTTTCTCTCAAACGCGGGTGCACCGTAGGCATAGCCGAGGATCTCGCCGTTTTCCTCCCAGACAAGCCACGGGCAAAGGGCGGTGATCTGTGAAAATCGCTCTGCAAAGTTTGCCAAAGACGGAACGTCATATTCAAATGTGATCGCAGTTTGCTCGATGTAGGGACGGTAGATCTCTAAAATCGCGGGCAGATCCTGCTGCGTGGCAAGTCGGATGGGCATAGTCGTACCTCCGCAAACAAATCAAAAAGGCGTGCAGAGATCCTGCACGCCTTTATTTTACCTTTTTTTCGGGAAAAAGCAATGTTATTCTGCCGGAATTTCATTCATCACGCCGATGAAAACAGGAATATTTGTTTCCAGATCGACGATCATATATACAAAGGGCCGATCCAAAACGACGGATTTGATCCGCATCGGACGAGCTGACTTTGTCATCATTTCCACGGCAGTTGCTGCTGCAGCCTCCGTGCCGGTCTCATTGACGGTGATACAGGTGCTGTGCAGTACACGCGAAATGTAGAGGTTGTCGGGAGCGGAACCCATGCCGGAAAAATCTGCTGCGTCAGGGCTGAATGCATCGGTGATACCCATTGCCTGCAGGGGAGCTGACAGTTCGGCATCATATTCCATGCTGAACTTCGGCATGCGGACGTCGATTTGCTGAATGGCTGCGTTTTCGAGAAGTGATACAAGTTCGTCGCCGCTGAGCGAGGCGATCAGCTCAGCCGCAGACATTCCTTCGGTGGGAAGCAGTGCGGCAAACGCGTATTTTCCGCCCTCATAGGGCTTGATGAAGCCGGTCGCAGTGTCGCATTCCAGATAGAGCGTTTCTTTGGAGGACATCATCGGCACGGTCTGCACTCTGCCGGATGCTCCGGTGAACTCACCGTCGCGTACCTTGTTTGCCGTGTAGGGTTCCTGCCACGAACGCCGGAAGCAAAGGGCATTGAGCAGATACATCATGGCATTCTCGGGCAGAATATCAATGATTTCGGGGATCATGCCTTCCGTATGGTCATTCACCCAGCCGTTCATCTGCCGGAGCGTATCAGTGCCGAATGCACCCTGGAACACGTTGGCACCGTAGTAGTCGGCAGTCGCCTGCAGGAAAACGTCCGAGACCTTCATGCCGCTGCTGTTGATCCAAAGAGAATTTGCGGCAACCAGACCTTCGTGATCTGCCTGCGACAGAAGCCAGCTGTGCAGACAGCGGTTCAAAGTGTCGGTGTCCATGCCGAGTGCTGCGGAAAACTGTGCCGCGGTGTTTCCTTCCGCACCGTTTGCCGTCATGCCGATCGCACAAAGAACGGACATCGGGGACAGCAGGATATTTTCGGAGACATCGCTGTTCTGGAGCAGACGGACTGCCGCAGAAGCGAGCAGTTTTGCATCGTCAGCAGACAGCGTGCTGTTTCCGCCGGAAACGGGAGCGGCGGATTTTGACACGTCCTGCACCGCACTTGCACTCTGGCAGCCGCCGCAACCGGCAAGCAGAGCCATGCAAAGACTCAGGGCGATCCATTTTTTCATTATGTACCAACACCTTTCATAATTCTTTGATGATATGACGGCGAAAATGCCGAATAGTTCCAATTGAAAATGCCTGTTTTTTCCGAAGCAGGCAAAGCAAAAAACGGGAAGTCCCCGGAAATCCGATACCGTCACGTCCGGAATGAATTTCCGATGGAAGCACAGACCTCCGCTTCAAAAAATCTGCCTGCTTATTTGCACCGCACCGTGCCATATTAAAAGCGAAGACGCAAAGAAAGGGTGGGAAAAATGCAGAAAGTGAGGCATATGATTTTTGCGGTATCCGCAGGATTGCTTTTGATGCTGCAATGCTTCGGCGTATCGGCACAATCGCTGATCCCCGGCGGAGAAGCGGTGGGACTGACACTGGAATTTGACGGTGTGTGTATTACGGAAGTTGAAAAGGAAAAGCCTGCGGATCTTGCGGGACTGAAAGTGGGGGACTGTATCCGCACGGTCAACGGCACGCCGATCGACAGTGCACAGACACTGGCGAAAAAGATCGCGGAGAACAGACCGCTGATTGTCGGCATTGAGAGAAACGGAAAGCAAATGACGTTTACGGTCTATCCCGAAAACACGCCGCACGGCAGACAGATCGGTGCAAAGGTCATGGATCGCATCAGCGGTATCGGCACGGTGACGTTCTACGATCCGCAGGATCATACGGTCGGCGTGTTGGGACACGGTGTCGACCTGCCGACAAAGACCGGACTGCCGGAGCTCTCGGGCGGCAGCTATTATTTTACAGAGATCACGGACGTAGAAAAAAGTAAACGCGGGGATCCCGGCGAACTCAAAGGGAGTATCAAACAGCCGATGCCCGCAGGAAGCATTGCCGAAAATACCGAAAACGGGCTGTTCGGTGCAGCCGCAATATCGGGCGATCCGACAAAATCGATCCCGGTCGCGGAACTGTCGATGATCCACACGGGCGATGCCGTGATCCGCTGCTGCGTGGCAGGCAAAAGCGTGCAGGAGTATTCTGTGCAGATCGTGGAACTTTATCCGCAATCCGCCTCAGGACGCGATCTTTTGCTGAAAATCACGGATCCGGCGTTGCTGTCAAAGACCGGCGGCATCGTTCGCGGCATGTCCGGCAGCCCGATCGTGCAGGACGGAAGACTTGTCGGTGCCGTGACACACGTGTTGGTAGACGATCCAACGAAGGGTTACGGTATTTTTATCGGCACCATGCTGGAAACGGCACAGGCAGCATCATAAGCGATACAGCCGGCGAGTCAATCGTCGGCTGTTTTTTGATCTTTACAGCCTTTGCAGGGCGATTTCCTTTGTGGCGATCCTTTCACAGAAGGCCTTATCGTGTTCTACAAACAGCAGTGTCGGCATACTGGATAAAATAAGGTCTTCCACCTGCCTGCGGGAGATGATGTCGATATAGTTGAGCGGCTCGTCCCATACATACAGATGTGCCGGCTCGCACAGACTTTTAGCAAGCAGCACCTTCTTTTTCTGTCCGGCACTGAACTGCTCGATGCACTTGGTAAACTGCACACGCGGAAAATCGAGTTTGCGCAGGAACGTCAGAAAGGCTGTGTAGTCAAGACCGTTTTGCGTGGCATATTCTTCCAAAGATCCGCACATTCCGTCCGTGCTCTGCGGCAGATAGGAGACCGTCACGCCGCTGCCGAGCCGCAGAACTCCGCCAAGCGGAGCAAGATGGCCGGTCAGGATCTTCAGCAGGGTACTCTTGCCTGCACCGTTTGCACCGGAAAGAAGAATGCGGTCGCCTCTGCATATTTCAAAACTGACCGGAGCAAAAACCGACTGCCCATCATACCCACCGGAAACATCCGACAGCTTCGCAACACGCTCGGCACGGTAGGTCAGGCAGGGAAGACGCAGTGCATCCTGCTTTTCAATGTCTTTCAGCAACCCCTTTTTCTCTTCGATGACGGCATCCTGCCGCTTGGCGATCGCAGAGGCACGCTGATTGGCTTTTTTGGATTTGGCGGCAAGATACGGGCGTCTGCCTACACTTTTTTCCGTTTTAGTCGGATCAAAGCCGATCTTCTGACGCTCGGAACGGTCAGCCCAGTCTGCTTTTTCACGCACAGACTGTTCTAACCGCGAGATCTCTTTTTTCAGCCGCTGGTTTTGTGCCAGTTCGCTCTCATCCTGCTGCCGCTTGGCTTCGAGCCATACGGAGCAGTTTCCTTTTTGTACGTCAATGGTGGCACGGTTAATGGAAAGCACGTGATCGATGCAGCCGTCTAAAAACGACTGATCGTGCGACACGATAAGAAAGCCCTTTTTTGTCTGCAAATAACGGCTGAGTACTTCTCTGCCATGCAGATCAAGGTGATTCGTCGGCTCATCGATCAGCAAAAATCTGTTTTCACGCAGAAACAGAAAACAGAGCAGCAGCTTCGTCTGCTCGCCGTTGGAGAGTGTCTCAAACGGGCGGTACAGCGTATCCTCGTCAAGCTCTAACAAGCCCATTTCCCGCAGTAGCTTCCACCGCGGGCAGTCGGGGCAGATCTCGTCTGCAAGATCGGCTGACAGCAACGTCTGATCGGGAACGGGGAAGGGGAAGTAGTCAAAAGCCATCGGTGCGGAAATGCTGCCGCGATACTCGAATTTTCCGAGCAGCAGATTCAGAAAGGTCGTCTTGCCGCGTCCGTTTCTGCCGATCAGACCGAGCCGCCAGTCGGTGTCGATCTGAAAAGACGCATGTTCAAAAATGTTTTCCTCCGCTCCGTCGTAGCCGAAGGTCAGATCCTGTACTGCGATCAACGCCATTTGCCGCACCTCCTTTTGTGATTTGCATTATTATAGCACAGTTTTTCCGTGCTGTCATTCGGATCTGCGGAAAAGGTTCTGAAAGTGCGGAAAATGGTTGTTTTTTCGGAAACGGTATGGTAAAATACAGTCATCACTTGAAAAGGAGAGAAACCTATGAGCAAACTCAGTAACGTCTTGTGGGGCGGCGACAAGCCCGGCAAGGCGGTGACACTCGGTATCCAGCACGTTTTCGCGATGTTTGGCTCTACCGTTCTTGTTCCGGCACTGACCGGTCTGGATCCTGCAGTGACTCTGCTCTGCATGGGCATCGGCACGCTGATCTTCCATCTGATTACCAAGGGCATCGTTCCCGCCTTTATGGGCTCCAGTTTTTCCTTTATTACCTCGATCTGTGCAGTTGCAAACTACTGCACGGAGAACACCGTTGAGAATTTCGCATCCTACGTCGGATGGGGCATTATCGCTTCCGGTGTTTTGTACCTGATTCTTGCACTTCTGGTAAAACTGCTCGGTGCAAAACGTATAACGAGCTTCTTCCCGCCGGTTGTCACGGGCTGCATGATCATCATCATCGGCATGATGCTCGCACCCACCGCAATGGGAAACATCACCGGTGCACCGGACGGCATGCTCTGGAAGTACTGGGTTGTTGCGATCGTCACCATCTTGACGATCCTGATCGTAATGTTCTGCTTCCGCGGCTTCATCAAACTGATCCCGATCCTGATCGGCATCATTGTCGGCTATCTTGTCTCCATGGCACTCGGCATGGTCGATCTGACGCCTGTCCAGAATGCAAAATGGTTTGACATCCCGAATGCATCCTTCTTCTTTAAGGGTACGGATATGGGTGCCATCACCTTCGCAATTACGATGATCGCTCCCATCTCCATTGTCACCTTTGTCGAGCATGTCGGCGATATTACCGCCAACGGTGCCGTCACCGGTCACAACTACATCGAAGAGCCCGGCCTGCACCGCACGCTGCTCGGCTGCGGCCTTGCATCCATCTTCTCCGGCGGTCTGGGCGGCCCCGCTGCCACGACCTATTCCGAAAATACCGGCGTGCTTGCAGCCACCAAGAACTACAACCCCGCAACGCTCCGCATTGCGGCTGTGTTTGCCATCATCCTCGCCTTTATCGGCAAGGTTGCAGGCGTACTGCAGAGCATTCCCGCACCTGTCATGGGCGGTGTTTCCGTCATTCTGTTCGGCATGATCACTTCTGTCGGCCTGCGTATGCTGGTTGAAAATCAGGTGGACTTCACCAAGAGCTACAACCTGATCATTGCAGGCATCATGCTGGTCTTCGGTCTCGGCCTGTCTGCGGGCATCACCGTCGGCAGTGTTACCATCTCCGGTACCGCGATCGCTGCTGTCCTCGGCATCATCCTTGCAAAGGTCCTGCCCAAGAAGGACGCAGACGAGCGTGCGGAAGAAAAGAAACTCGCACAGGAAAAGGCAGAATAACATATTCGACAAGCTGCGACCGCCGTCCCGACCGGGACGGCGGTCTGTCTGTGTTTTGAACTTGCAAATGTCGAATTTTGTCGGCAAAAGGCGACAAAAAGGCGTGCTGATCGTCTTGAATAATTGGGAATCTTGTGATAATTTATGAATATCACAGTGAGAGATAGAGACCCTGTTGATGCGACAACATCGAATAGGAGAGGAATACAATGGAGACCCGCATGAAAGTGCTGATCGCAGACAGCAGCGAAGATTTCTGCGAAAATTTGGCGAACGTCCTTCGTAAAAACGACCGTTTTGAAATTGCCGGTATCGCAAATGACGGTGCAGTTGCCGTGTCGATGCTCAAAGAGCGTCGTCCGGACGTGCTCGTCATGGATATGATGCTGCAAAAGGTGGACGGAATGTCTCTGCTGAAACTGGCGGCGGGCATGGAACGCAGACCGTCCGTGTTGGTGATGTCCGGCTTTGTCACGGACTATGTAGCCGCCATGACGGCTAGCCTCGGTGCAAATTATTTCATGCTCAAGCCGTGCGACTACCGTGCGGTGGCAGATCGCATCTGTGAGATCCGCGAAAATGAGAACAGTCGTTCGAAAACGGGAAGCAGCACAAAACCGGAAGCAGACATCGAATCCATGGTCACCGGCATCATTCACGAGATCGGTGTTCCGGCACATATCAAGGGCTACCAGTACTTACGCGAAGCGATTATGATCGCGATCAACGACATGGATGTGATCAATGCCATCACCAAGGTGCTGTATCCGCAGGTCGCAAAGACCTTCTCCACCACGCCGTCGCGTGTGGAGCGTGCCATCCGCCACGCGATCGAAGTTGCGTGGGATCGCGGTGATCTGGACACGCTGCAGCGATTCTTCGGCTATACGGTCAGCAACACAAAGGGCAAACCCACCAACAGCGAGTTTATCGCCCTCATTGCAGACCGCCTGAAGCTGCAGCTCAAAAACACGGAGGTCGCTCGGATCTGACCGTGTTCTTATGAAAAATGCAGATGTATGACCGATTCATACATCTGCATTTTTCTGTTCTGCGGCAAAGTCGACGGCAATGATTTGCGGCGGGCTTTTGCCGTCATCGTCCCGAATACAGCAGGCACAGCGGAAGTCACTGTCAATCTCAAGTTCGTACAAGCCATACGAAGCGTGGTCAACGTCCTGCGTCAACCGGATGTCATCCCGCCCGACATGAACGGAAAACGAATCAAGCGGCAGACTCAGGCCGCGACCGATTGCTTTGATAAAACTCTCCTTCAGTGTCCACAGACGGTAAAAGAATACTCTGCGATCTTCCTCATCCGGCAGTGCAAGCAGTGCGGCAACCTCTTCAGCAGAGAAAAACCGCTTTGCAAGTGCTTCTCTTGCCGCAGAGACCTTTTCCACGTCACACCCAACCGGACGGTCTGCCACGGCACAAAGAACCTTTCTGCCGGAATGAGAGAGGTTAAAATGAAAATCAGGGTAAGCAGAAAAGTACGGCTTTCCGTGTTCGCCGTGTTCCGGCGGCACATACTGCAGTCCTGCATCGTTCATTGCCCGCAGCAGAAGCATTCCTGCACCGACGGAAAGCATGCGGTTGTTTTTAAACCGCAGTGCGTCAGCTTTCTGACGGCGATCCTCCGGCAGCAGCGAATAGAACGAGTCATAAACTGATTGATCGGAAAGTGCGGCAACGTCCGCACAATAAACCGTAAATGGGATCAGGTTCATAAGCATCCCTTCAACAATAGAATGGTTGTGCCTATTTTAAATTCCGCATCTGTGTTTGTCAAGTTATGTAGCGGCACAAGCCGCTGCGGAGTTAGTTGTTGTTCTGATTCTGCTTGTTATTCTGGTTCTGATTCTGATTGTTCTGCTTCTGCTTTTTGCTCTGATTCTCGTTACGGTTGTTCATTCTTTGCCTCCAAAGGTCATTGTCGGTTTACCCGCAGAAATAGTATACCGCAGTTTTCAGGATTTATCCTTCGGAGAAAACAGAATGGCTGCGAGAAGACCGAATATGATGGCGGCAGTGATTCCACCCGCAGAGGCTTTCAGCCCGCCGGTCAAAGCACCGAGCAGACCTTCCTGCCGGACGGCTTGATTCACACCCCTTGCAATCGTAAAGCCGAAGCCGGTCAGCGGCACGCAGGCACCGGCACCGGCAAAGTCTGCAAGATACTGATACATGCCGATCGCACCGAGAAAGACGCCGGCCACAACATAACCGGTGAGAATTCGAGCGGGCGTCAGTTTCGTTTTGTCGATCAGAATCTGACCGATCACACACAGAAGACCGCCAACAATAAAGGCTTTCAGGTATTCCATCAGGCATCCTCCTTTTCAATGGCAACTGCGTGGCAGACGGCGGGAATAGATGCTCCCTGCTGTGTAGAGCAGGGGGAAAGCAGTGCCCCGGTGCCACAGAAAAGCAGCTTTTTCAGATCGCCTTCTTCCATTTGACGCAGCAGATACCCGCATAGCACAGATGCACTGCAGCCGCAGCCGGAGCCGCCACTGTGCACGTCCTGTCGCTTCGGATCAAAGATCATCGCACCGCAGTCATCGTAGGGGTGCAGCTGCACACCGTCCTGATCAAATAAAGCGGTGAGGATCTGCTTTCCGAGCAGACCGAGATCTCCGGTGACGATCAGATCATAGTCGGCAGGGGAACGCCCGAGATCGTCAAAATGTGCCCGCAGGGTTTCGTATGCGGCAGGAGCCATGGCGGCACCCATGTTGCCCGCATCCTTGATGCCCCTGTCAACGACTGTTCCGACAGTGCCGCAGGTAACGCGTATGCCCGCACCGTGCGGCTGCAATAATACGGCACCGCAGCCGGTGACCGTCCGCTGCGACGTGGGCGGACGGATGCTGCCGTACCCCAAAGGAAAACGGTACTGACGCTCCGAAGCGGCAAAGTGTGAGGACGTCATTGCAACTGCAGCTTCGGCGAACCCGCCGCTCACCGCTGCAGCAGAGAGCAGCAGACTTTCTGCCATGGTGGAGCACGCACCGTACAAACCGAGTGTCGGAATCCCGAGATTTCGCACGGCAAAATTTGAGCCGATACACTGATTGAGCAGATCGCCCGAAAACAGAACGCCGATTTGTCTGCTTTGCATATTTGCTTTCTCCAACAGCGTCTGCAAGGCAAGCTTCTGCATTCTCGTTTCCGCTTTTTCCCAACTGTTTTCGCCGAATTTCGTATCCTCGCTCACAAGATCATAGTATGCCCGCAGCGGACCCTGTCCTTCCGTTTTCCCGACGACCGAAGCGTAAGCGGCGATCCGCGGGGGAGCGGGGAAGAGAAGGCTTTGCTTTCCGCGTCTGTTATCCACGTTTTTTCCTCCAAAACTGATTTCGGGAATACTATGCCCGATTTTTCCTGAAATATTGACTTTTGACAGTGTTTTGGTATAATAATGGTGCTCGTTCTGATCGCCGAAGGTTCGTCCTGAGGCAGAAGGCGCGGTGACAACTGAAAGTTTATTCCGACAGAGATTTTCTGCCGTTTTTGTTGTTCCATGCCTATGCGGGCATGGTATTTTTTTGTTGGGAGGTGGAAAAATGAATCGAATTGCTCTGATCGGCGTGATCGTCTCACAGCCGGAATCCGTGGAGCGACTCAATGCGATTCTGCACGAATATGGGGAACATATCATCGGCAGAATGGGAATCCCGCACAGAGAGCGGGACGTGTCGATCATCAGCATCGCCATGGATGCACCGCAGGAAGTGATCGCGGCACTGTCCGGCAAACTCGGCATGCTGCCGGGTGTTTCAACAAAAACGATTTATGCAAAAACGGAGGAATAGAAAATGAAAAAAATCACAGCAGTTCTCCTTGCGTTCCTGCTGCTGCTCGCATTTACTGCCTGCAATGCACAGCCGGCGGAAGAACAGCAGGGAGCAGAAGGCGGAAAGACGGAATTTTCCGTCTATTCACTCAAAGGGCCGACGTCCATGGGCCTGGTCAAACTGATGCAGGACAGTGACAGCGGTGAATCGGGAAACCGCTACGATGTCAATATGGTCACGGCGGCGGATGAAGTCACTGCGGCACTTGCATCCGGTGATGCGGATATTGCCATGTTGCCTGCCAACGCGGCAGCAACGCTTTATCAGAAAATGGGCGGCTTTACCGTTGTCGCGGTCAATACGCTGGGTGTCCTGTACGTCGTAGAAAACGGCACGACGATCCGAAAGGTGGAAGACCTTGCGGGAAAA
>JAZUDF010000068.1:0-22957 GCA_045639485.1 Faecousia sp.
TTCGGCAGCAGCATCGTCACGCCCCAGAGGATCGCCCAGAGATAGAGATAGGGCAGCCACGCGGGGCTGAAGCCGAGGAAAATGCCGTCAAGAATGACGTAAAGATAGATGGGGATCAGGGCGTAGGCACGGTAGACGAGCGTGTAGGCCATGATGAGCAGACCGAGCAGATGGATGTTCGGCAGTGACTCCATGATCTTTTTGGAGGCGAACATGATCGCCCCGAGCATGGCGTAAATGAGCAGGTGCCGCAGATCGAACAGCGGCTGTTTCCTCGTGCTCATTCCGCACAGAAGCCGTAGACCGCACCGGGGACGATCTCGGTCACGTCCACGCCGCTCATGGCGTATTCGCCGTCAATGTAGAATGCCCAGTAAAGGCCGTCTTCCTCATAGTTGTGGTACTCACCGAGCACGGAAGTCACGTACAGTCCGTACTGCCCGTCCTCGCCGCCGATAAGTCCCTGCTCCAGAAGTGCATCGCCGACGGTCTTACAGGTGGTGGTGACGGTCTGCGTCTTTTTCTCGCCGTCTTCTCCCGTCACCTCAAAGGTGAAGGAAACGGCTTTGCCGGTCTCACCGGTCGGTTCGGGTGCGGTGTCGGGGCTGCTCTGACAGCCGACAAGGCCGAAAACTGCTGCCGCAAGCAGAAGGGCCAGAACAACGCACATCAGCTTTTTGAAATACAGATGTTTCATGTGTTTTGATCTCCTTATTATGAAATTTCCGCAATTCCTGACCTCCCGCATACGCTGCCGGGCTCGCGGCACAAAGAGGTCAATAAGGCAAGTATTCCGACTTGTGCGGCGGCAGCAGGCCTTCTCGGGAAAATTCCCAATGACACGGCACTGCGTTTTGCGGCAAACGCAGCGTGCTGCAGCAAAAATACACTTACGGCGACGGCCTCGTGCAGGACTTTCACCTGCTTCCTTGTTGGGCTCAAAGAGCACCCCGAAGTAATTGCACCAACAATATACCACGGTTTTTCCCTGTTTGCAACAGCAGGCAGCCGCCCGCCCTGCAGGAGAAATATGTGAAAAATAATTCATGAGTTAAAAAATCGTTAAAAAAATGAAAAATTGTGGTTGCATTCTCCAATGAAGTAAGGTAATATTTAGAATGCAAAGGAATGGATAGAGACTTTTGCATACGAAAGAGGTGCATATTTGGTGGCACAGCAGATATTGAATGTGATCAATATCATCAATACTGTGATCGGCGTGCTGTTTTTCCTGTTCTACGCCTATCAGTTTTTCTATATACCGTGGCCGTGGCTGAAAAAGCCCAAGCCCCACAAGAATGAAGGCATTCCCCACAAGATCGCCGTCATGATCTGCGGCAGAAACGAAGAGACCGTCATTCCCGACCTGCTCCGCAGCCTGAACGGACAGACCTACGACCGCAGTCTGATGACCGTGTTCGTCTGTGCAGACAACTGCGACGACAACACCGCGGCAGTCGCCCGTGCAGAGGGTGCCGTTGTTTACGAACGCTTTAACAAAGAGCAGATCGGCAAGGGCTACGCACTGGAATTTTTACTGGGCAACATCCACCGGGACTATCCCGAAGGCTTCGATACCTACTACATTTTCGACGCGGACAACATTCTGCGTCCGGATTACATCGAAAAGATGAACCGCGAGTTCTCGGACGGCTACGAGATCGTCACGAGCTACCGCAACTCCAAAAACTACGGTCAGAACTGGATCAGTGCGGGCATGGGCCTTTGGTTCCTCCGTGAATCCAAGTACCTCAACCACGCGAGAAAGGTTTTGGGCACGAGCTGTGCCGTCTCCGGCACGGGCTTCGGCTTCAGCCGCAAGGTGCTCGAAGAGATGGGCTGGACGTGGCCGTACTTCACCCTGACGGAGGACATCCAGTTCACCATCGACCACGTGACCAAGGGTTACAAGATCGGCATGGCACAGGACGCCGAGTTCTTCGACGAACAGCCGAGCAAATTCAAGCAGTCGTGGCGTCAGCGGAAACGCTGGGCACGCGGCTACATCCAGTGTTATCAGAAATTCGGCTGGAAGATGTTCGGCCTGGCATTCAGGAGCTTTGCAAACTACGATATGTGCCTGGTCATCATGCCCGCCTTCATCCTTTCCATTCTCGGCATGTTTGCCAACATCGCCGCCATCATCCTCGGCATCATCACGCACGCTCCGGCAACTGCCCTGCTGCAGACCGTCGGCGGCCTGCTCGGCGGTGCGTACGGCACGATGTTCGTTGTCGGCACGATCACCACGATCACCGAATGGAAGCGGATCCACACCTCCGCATTCAAAAAGATCCTCTACAACTTCACGTTCCCGATCTTCATGCTCACCTACATCCCGAACGCCCTTGCGGCACTGTTCGGCAAGGTCGCATGGCAGCCGATCCAGCACTCCGTGACGGCAGCCAGCGTGCAGGACGACCTGCAGCTCGGCAACGGAGCGGAAAAGAAATAATCGAACACATCTTAAAAAACCGTCCGGTTTCTCCGGACGGTTTTTTTAGTGGTTGGCGATCACTTCATTGTGCAACACATTCAAAAAAACCTTCCTTCGATACAGAAAAACTGTTGAAATCCGCAAAAAATACGGCTATAATACAAGTGTATAACTTTCAATATATGGAGAAGGAGGCGGTTTTTTGGATCCTAAGCTTCAAACCGAACTCAATGCATTCCACGACGGCAGCAACATCCGTGCCTACGAGATCCTCGGCTGCCACAAGGCCACACGCGACGGCGTTGACGGCTACATCTTCCGCGTCTGGGCACCGAACGCCTGTGCAGTCAGCGTTGTGGGCGACTTCAATTTCTGGAACATCTACGATCTTCCCATGACCAAGATCACGCACGGTGTGTGGGAAGCGTTCTCCGTCTTCGCCAAAGAGGGCGGCACCTACAAATACTTCGTCACCGGACAAAACGGCCGGGGTATTTACAAGACCGATCCCTACGGCACCCGCACGTGCAGGCTCCCGGAGTCTTCGAGCATTATCTGCGATATCGACGGCTACAAGTGGCACGATGCCCGCTTCAACGCCATGAAGGACAGGCACGACATCCTTCGCCGCCCGATGAACATCTACGAAGTCCACGCAGGCTCGTGGAAGCGGCAGGAAGACGGCGGCTACCTCAGCTATGAGGAGCTTGCCGAGCAGCTCATTCCCTACGTCAAGGACATGGGCTACACCCACATCGAACTGCTGCCCATCACGGAATACCCCTTTGATCCGAGCTGGGGCTATCAGGTCACCTGTTACTATTCTCCCACCGCCCGCTACGGCACGCCGCAGGGACTGATGACCTTCGTGGACAAGTGCCATCAGGCAGGCATCGGCGTCATCCTCGACTGGGTACCCGCACACTTCCCGAAGGACGAATACGGCTTATATGAATTTGACGGCACCTGCTGTTACGAGCTGTCGGATCCGTCGATGAACGAGCACCCCGACTGGGGCACCCGCATCTACGACTACGGCCGCCCGGAGGTCAAATCCTTCCTTATCTCCAACGCGGTGTTCTGGCTCGAAAAATACCACTTCGACGGCATCCGCGTGGACGCGGTGGCCTCGATGCTGTATCTTGACTACAACCGTGCGAATTTCAAACCCAACCGCTACGGCGGCAGGGAAAATTTAGAGGCGATAGACTTTTTGCGTTGCCTCAACAAAG
Organism: Faecousia sp.; assembly: GCA_045639485.1. Taxonomy (GTDB): domain Bacteria; phylum Bacillota; class Clostridia; order Oscillospirales; family Oscillospiraceae; genus JAFRPC01. The sequence goes on from JAZUDF010000068.1 coordinate 3,670, forward strand.
CGGCATTCTCCGTCAAAAAGCAGCCGCTCATGATCGCGGAGGAATCCACCGCCTTCCCGATGATCACGAAACCCGATTTTGACGGCGGACTCGGCTTCCTCTTCAAGTGGAACATGGGCTGGATGAACGACAACCTCAAATACATGTCGCTCGATCCCATCTACCGCAAGGGCTGCCACAACAACCTGACCTTCACGATGACCTACACCTACTCGGAAAACTTCATCCTGCCTTTGTCGCACGATGAGGTCGTCCACGGCAAGTGCTCGCTCATCAACAAGATGCCGGGGTACTACGACGACAAGTTCTGCAATCTGCGTGCCTTCTTCGGCTGGCAGATGGGACACCCGGGCAAAAAGCTCAACTTCATGGGCAGCGAGTTTGCACAGTTCATCGAATGGAACTACAAGCAACAGCTCGACTGGCTGCTGCTGGACTATGAACGTCACCGCCAGATGCAGCAGTACGTGAAGGATCTCAACCACTTTTACTTAAACACCCCCGCCCTGTGGGAAAACGATCAGAACTGGGAAGGCTTCCGCTGGATCAGCTGCGACGACCGCGACAACAGCGTGGTGGCATTCCGCCGTATCGACCAAAAGGGCAGGGAAGTGATCTGCATCTGCAACTTCTGCCCCGTCAAACGCGAGCACTACCGCATCGGCGTGCCGAAGGCGGGTGCCTACGAGGTCGTCCTCAATTCCGATGATCCGAAGTACGGCGGCTGGGGTACACCTCTGCCGGAGGTCAAGGCGGAAAAGAGCCCGTGGGGCGATCTGCAGTACAGTGCGGAGTTCACGCTCCCGCCGCTTTCCGTCCTGTTCTATAAACGCAAAGCCCCGCGTAGGGGCGACCCTTGCGGTCGCCCGTGACCCCGACCCGTAGGGGACGGGTTCCCCGTCCCGCTGGACCGCACCCGTAGGGGACGGGTTCCCCGTCCCGCTGCACCGCACCCTCAACCAACGCCGTAGGGCGGGACGCCCCCGTCCCACCGGCGCGGAGCGCCGTAGGGGCGACCCTTGCGGTCGCCCGCAAACGAAAAAAATAACGATGATCCCAATCTTTTCATAAAGGAGTAATGAGCATGAATTTCCAGAAAAAACGCTGTGTCGCCATGCTGCTGGCAGGCGGTCAGGGCAGCCGCCTCAAGGTGCTGACCGAGAACACCGCAAAGCCCGCAGTCCCCTTCGGCGGAAAATACCGCATCATTGATTTCCCGCTTTCCAACTGTGTCAACTCCGGCATCGATACCGTCGGCATCCTGACGCAGTATCAGCCTTTGGAACTGAACGAATACATCGGCAACGGTCAGCCCTGGGGTTTGAACCGTTCCCACGGCGGCGTGCAGGTGCTGCCGCCCTACGCCAAGAGTTCCAAATCCGAATGGTACAAGGGCACTGCCAACGCCATCTACCAGAACATTCCGTTCATCGAACGCTATGAGCCGGAAAACGTGCTCATCCTCTCCGGCGACCATATCTACCGCATGGACTACGCCGAAATGCTCCGCTACCACGAGGCAAAGGACTCCGACTGCACCATCGCCGTCCGCAAGGTCCCGATGGCAGAGGCCTCCCGCTTCGGCATTATGAACACGAACGACGACGGCTCTATCTACGAATTTGAAGAAAAGCCCAAGGTACCCAAGAGCAACAACGCCTCCATGGGCATCTACATTTTCAAATGGAGCATCCTCAAAAAGTTCCTCATCGACGATGAAAACGATCCTTCCTCCGAAAACGACTTCGGCAAGAACGTCATTCCCGCCCTTCTGAACGCAGGCCACAGACTCTTTGCCTACGACTTTGAGGGCTACTGGAAGGACGTCGGCACCATCTCCTCTCTGTGGGAGGCCAACATGGAGCTGCTCGGCATGGATCCCGAGTTCAATCTCTACGGCGACGGCAAGGCAAAGATCTTCGCAAGAAACTACGCTTTGCCTGCCAGCTACATTTCCGCAGAGTCCAAGAACGTCAACTGCCTCATTTCCGAAGGCTGTGAGATCTACGGCAACATCCGCCACTCCGTCGTTTCCACCGGCTGCAAGGTCGGCAAGGGAGCGATCATCGAGGACGCGGTCATCATGCCGAACGTCGAGATCGCACCGGGTGCGATCATCCGCAACGCCATCGTGGGCGAGGACTGCATCATCCAATCGGGTGCCGTGATCGGCGGCGGCTTCACGGAAGGTGAAGAACGCAAGATCGCCGTCATCGGCAAGGCAAAGACGATCGGAGAAAATCAGGTCGTCAAGCCCGGCGAAGTATATTAAGTCAGGAGGTAACAGTCATGAACGTAATGGGACTTGTATTTGCGAATATTTACGACAGCTCTCTCGGCGAACTGACCAATAAACGCACGATGGCATCGCTGCCCTACGGCGGCAGATACCGTCAGATCGACTTTACCCTGTCCAATATGTCCAACGCGGGCATCCGCCACATCGGCATCATCACCAAGTACAACTACCAGAGCCTGATGAACCACATCGGCTCCGGCGAAGAATGGGATCTCGAAATTGAAGAAGGCGGTCTGGAATTCCTCACGCCCTATGCCATGAGCCATTCCGGCTCCTACCGCGGCAAGCTCGATGCCATCCACTCCGCGGAAAACTTCCTTGACCTGTCCACTGAGGACTACGTCATCATGGCGGACTCCGGTGTGCTTTGTGCCATCGACCTGCAGAAGGTGCTCGACGAGCATATCGCCTCCGGCAAGGATCTCACCGTCGTCACCAAGGCGGGCATCTGCAACGGCGAAAAGCAGATGGATCTGGCACTCAAGCTGGATGCCGACGGCAATGTGACCGACATGGCAGTCGACTACAAGGCACCGGCACAGTACGTTGCCTCCATGGGCCTGTTCATCATTGACCGCAAGCTGCTGATGCAGGCGGCAGCCGGCTGCGTGGCAAGAAATCTCTACCGCTTCGAGCGTGACTTCGTCCTGCTTGCCTGGCAGCAGAAAAAGCTCACGATCAACGCCTATCAGTTCCGGAACACCGCCCTGTTCAACGAAAGCACCGAGGAATTTTTCCGCAACAACCTCGCACTGCTTGACGAGAAGATCCGCAACAGCATGTTCCGCGAAGGCCTGACCATCTACACCAAGGTCAGAGATCAGGTACCGTCCTACTACGGCGATGACTCCGAGATCGACAACTGCATCGTGGCAGACGGCTGCGTGCTGCAGGGCAAGGCGGAGCATTCCGTCCTGTTCCGCGGCGTGAAGGTCGGCATAAATGCCAAGGTCAAAGACTGCGTGGTCATGGCAAACACCGTCATCGGCGAGGGTGCCGACCTTTCCTGCTGCATCCTTGACAAGGACGTTGTCATCAATCCCGGCGTGCATCTTGCAGGCACGCCCGAGCATCCGGTCATTCTGAAACGAGGAGAAACGGCATGAGAATCGCGATCGCGGCCTCGGAAGCCGCTCCCTTTTCCAAAACCGGCGGTCTGGGCGACGTCATTCAGGCACTGCCCGCAGAGCTTGCAAGGATCCCCGGCAACGAAGTGGCAGTGTTTTTGCCATACTACAAAAAAGTAAAGAACAATCCCGCCTTTGAAACGGAATTTCTGACCTCGTTTGCCGTCGATCTTTCGTGGCGGCAGCAGCATGTCGGCATCTTCCGTCTCAAGAGCCGCAAAAAGAAGCTGCAGATCTATTTCATCGACAACGAGTATTATTTCGGCCGCGACGGCATCTACGGCTTCTACGATGACGGCGAACGCTTTGCCTATTTCAGCAAGGCGGTGCTGGCAGCGATGAACTGGCTGGACTTCCGCCCCGAAATTCTGCACTGCCACGACTGGCAGACGGCACTGGCACCCATCTACCTCAACGCCGAGTTCCGCAGCTGCTTCCCCGATACCCGCACGGTTTTCACCATCCACAACGTGGAGTATCAGGGCAAGGCATCGCCGGAATTTTTCGACGACGTCCTCGCACTGGATGAATACTGGCGTGGCGTTTGCACGTATGACGGCTGCATCAACGTCATGAAGGGTGCGATCATCACCTCCAACATGGTCACGACCGTTTCCTCTACCTATGCAGAAGAATTGAAATACCCCTACTACGCCCACGGTCTGAGCGGGATCCTCGCTGCCAAAGGACAGTGGATGCGTGGCATCACCAACGGCATCGACACCGACGTTTATAACCCCGCGACCGACAAGGCACTGGCAAAGAACTATACGAGTGCCGACTTTGCCGGCAAGCAGGAAAACAAGCGTGCTTTGCAGCGTGAACTCGGCCTTGCGGAAAGCGATGCACCCATCCTTGCCATGGTCACACGGCTTGCAGCCCACAAGGGTATTGACTTGCTGTGTTATATTATTAGAAGACTGTTAGAGCGAGAGATCCAGCTGGTCATCATCGGCACGGGCGAAGCAAAGTTTGAACGTGCCCTGAGCCAGATCGCCGCGGAGTATCCCGGCAAGATGTCCATGAACCTGCGGTTCGATCCTGCCCTTGCAAGCAGAGTGTACGCAGGCTCCGACATTTATCTCATGCCGTCGAAGTCCGAGCCGTGCGGTCTGAGCCAGCTCATCGCCATGCACTACGGCACCGTGCCCGTTGTCAATGAAACGGGCGGTCTCAAAGACACCGTCTGGCCGTATGACACGGAAAGCAAGCAGGGCAGAGGCTACACCTTCCGCAGCTACAACGGCGACGACTTCCTCGGTGCGATCGACCGTGCCCTCGGCCTGTACTACTGTGCCCGTGACGAGTGGAACGACCTTGCAAAGCACGACATGGAGGTCGACTTCAGCTGGAAAGTCCCCGCACAGGGCTATATGGAACTCTACGCCGACACGCTGAAATAGTGGCGTAGGGGAGGGGCTTGCTCCTTCCGTCGTACCGCACCACTTAGCCTCCCTTGTGCAAAGGGAGGTGGCACGGCGAAGCCGTGACGGAGGGATTGTAAGCCTTCCCCCTTCGCAAAACCCAGATGAAAAATAATTCCGAATTCCGCATTCCGAATTCCGAATTGAATAAATTCCCCGGAGGCAAGAATGAAAAAGCAAACATCTCAGGCAATCACCAATCTGAACGAAACCTGCATGCGTCTGTTCGGCTGCAACATGGAGGACGCAACGTCCAAGCAGGCGTATAAGACGCTGTGTACCGTCGTACGCAACATCATGTACGACCGCCGCCGTGCCTACAAAAAGAGCTACAAGGACGACGGCCGCAAGCAGGTCTACTATATGTCGATGGAATTTCTTGTCGGCACGTCTCTTCGCAACAACCTTTACAACATCGGTCTGGAGCAGGAGTATACCGAAGCCCTCAAATCCTTTGACATCGACATTCAGAAGCTTTATGACCTCGATCCCGATGCCGGTCTCGGCAACGGAGGCTTAGGCAGACTGGCTTCGTGCTACATGGACAGTCTGACGGGACTCGACTATCCCGCAACGGGCTTCTCCATCCGCTACGAGTTCGGCATCTTCAAGCAGAAGATCGTCGACGGCTGGCAGATGGAATTCCCCGACAACTGGCTGGAAATGGGCGACGTGTGGCTCAAACCGCGTGAAGACGAGGCAGTGGAAGTCCGTTTCGGCGGCGACGTGCGTGAATGGTACGACAACGGCAAGTTCAAGGTCGCACAGCACGGCTACACCTCCGTCATGGCAGTGCCCTACAACCTCTACATCTCCGGCTACGGCACGGAGGCGGTCAACAAACTCGTTTTATGGAGTGCAAAGCTTCCGCAGAGCTTCGACATGGCAGCCTTCTCCCGTGGCGACTATGTCCGTGCCCTCGAGCAGAACACCATGGCAGAGACCATCTCCAAGGTGCTGTATCCTGCCGACGACCACATTCAGGGCAAACGCCTGCGTCTGCGTCAGCAGTATCTTCTGTGTTCTGCATCTTTGCAGTCCATCCTGCGTGAGCACCTCAAACGCTGGCACACGCTGACGAACCTTCCCGACAAGGTCGCCATCCACATCAACGACACCCATCCCGCACTCTGCGTGCCCGAACTGATGCGTCTTCTCATGGACGAGCACGACATGGGCTGGGACGAAGCATGGGACATCTGCTGCCGCACGCTTTCCTACACCAACCACACCGTCATGAGCGAGGCACTCGAGCGTTGGAGCGTTGATCTTTATAAGGAGCAGATGCCGCGTGTCTATGCCATCACGGCCGAGATCAACCGCCGGCTCATGGAACGTCTTCGTGCCTGCTACGGCGACGACGAGGGCAAGCTCAACTACATGGCAGTCATCGCCAACAACGAAGTCCGCATGGCAAACCTCTGTCTTGCCTGCTGCCACATGGTCAACGGCGTTTCCGGCCTGCACACCGAAATTCTGAAGCAGGGCATCTTCCACGACTACTATCAGATCACGCCCGACCGCTTCATGAACGTCACCAACGGCATCGCTTACCGCCGCTGGCTGTGCCAGTCCAACCCGGAACTGACCTCCTTCCTCGACGAGCTGATCGGCGAAGGCTACAAGAAGGACGCAAACAGACTCGAAGACCTCCTGAAATATCAGGACGATGCTTCCGTTCTCAAGCGTCTGGAGGAGATCAAGATCTCCAACAAGGCACGTCTTGCAAAATATATTGCACAGAAGAACGGTGTCAACGTCGATCCGGGTACGCTCTTTGACGTTCAGGTCAAGCGTCTGCACGAGTACAAGCGTCAGATGCTGAACGTCCTGCACATCCTCTACATGTACAACCGCATCAAGGAAAACCCGAACAAGGACTGGACGAAGCGTACTTACGTCTTCGGTGCCAAGGCATCGGCAGGCTATATCCGTGCAAAGCAGATCATCAGCCTGATCGTCGCGGTCTCCAACCTTGTCAACAACGATCCCGTTGTCCGTCACCACATGAGAGTCGTCTTCATCGAGGACTACAAGGTCTCGCTTGCCGAGAAGATCATCCCCGCAGCCGACATCTCCGAGCAGATCTCCATCGCGGGCAAGGAAGCCTCCGGCACCGGCAACATGAAGTTCATGATCAACGGTGCGGTCACCGTCGGCACGCTCGACGGTGCAAACGTCGAGATCCACGATCAGGTGGGCGACGACAATATGTTCCTGTTCGGCATGCACGCAGACGAGGTCGAAGCACTCTGGAAACGCGGCTACAACCCCGAAGAGTTCATGACGCCCGAGCTGCGTGAGGTACTTTCCATGCTCACCTCCGGTGTCCTCGGCCAGCGGTTTGACGACATCGTGGACAGCCTGACGACCAACCGCTTCGGCGTTGCCGACAGCTACATGACCATCGCGGACTTCAGGGACTACACCAGAGCACAGGCAGACGTGGCGGAAGCCTTCAAGGATCGCACCCGCTTCAACCGTATGAGCCTGGTCAACATCGCGAAAGCCGGCATCTTCTCCGCCGACCGCTCCGTGCTGGAGTATGCAAACGACATCTGGAAATTGTAATTATGCTTTGTAGGGGCGACCCTTGCGGTCGCCCGAAAGCCTTCTCCTTGAGGTAGCGAAGCGGCGGCACGGTAGTGAATGACAGTCCGGTGGACTGTCAGAGCCGTGCCGTGACCGAGCCGCAGCGAGACAGGTGTCGAGCGTAGCGAGACGGATGAGGTGTCAAAAGCCACCAATCAACAGAATCGAGATTTTACCATGCGTATTTTATACGACAGTAAAAAACCGGAATACAAAACCCCCTTCGGCGTTCTCACGCCGGAGGAGGTTTGTGTTTTGCATATGCGTCTTCCGCATGACCTGCAGACACGGTTTGTCGAGCTTGTCACGGAGCGGGAGGACGGTACGCCCTATGCCGAGTACGCCTTTGCGTGGGACAGACAAGACGGCGACTACGACGTTTTCAAGTGCGATTTTGCGATCGAAGACCGCGGCCTTTATTTCTACTGGTTCCGTGTCACCTGCAAGACCGGCACCTTCCGTCTGTTCAAAGAGGGCAACGATACCAACATGGAGGCGGGCGACAAGTGGCAGCTTTCCGTGGTGGCAAACGCCCGCAAGGAAAACCCCGCCTTCGCGGGCAAGGTCATGTATCAGATCTTCCCCGACCGCTTCTGCAAGGTGGGAAACCCCGACCTCACCGGCAAACTGGAGCCGTACGTCCTGCGTGACGACTGGTACGGTCAGCCTTACTTCCGCCCGAACGAAAAAGGGCAGGTGCTCTGCAACGACTTTTTCGGCGGCAATTTCAACGGCATTGCATCAAAGTTAGACTACCTGCACGACCTCGGCGTGGGCGTGATCTACTTAAACCCCATCAGCTTTGCCTTCTCCAACCACCGCTACGACACCTCGGACTACAAACGCCCCGATCCCGTGCTCGGCACGGAGGAGGACTTTGCCGCTTTGTGCTGCAAGGCACATAGCCTCGGCATGAAGGTCATTCTGGACGGTGTTTTCTCCCACACGGGTGCCGACAGCGTCTACTTTGACAAATACGGCCGCTTCGGCACGGGTGCCGTCAGCAGGGGAGAGAGCTCTCCCTACTACGACTGGTACACCTTCCGCCGTTTCCCCGACGACTACGAATGCTGGTGGAATTTCAATACCCTTCCGAACGTCAACGAGCTTTCCCCGTCGTATCTGGACTACGTCATCGAAAACGACGACAGCGTCATCGCCCACTGGCTCAGGCTTGGTGCGGACGGCTTCCGTCTGGACGTTGCGGACGAACTGCCCGACGAATTTATCCTGCGGATGAAACAGCGTCTTTCCGAGTTTGCACCCGATGCACTTCTGCTCGGCGAGGTGTGGGAGGATGCCTCCAATAAATGTGCCTACAGTGTCCGCCGCCGCTATTTTACGGACGGCGAGCTTGACAGCGTGATGAACTACCCGTGGGCAAAGGGCATTTTAGCCTTCGTACGCGGGCAGGACGACGGCACGGCCTTCGGTGAATGTATCATGACGATCGCGGAAAACTATCCGAAGCCGGTTTTAGACTGCCTGATGAATCTGCTCGGCACGCACGACACCGCCCGCATTCTCACGCAGCTTGCCGGCGACTTTGACGGCGACCGGGACTATCAGTCGCAGGTAAAATTAACTGCCGAACAGCGTGCGGAAGCGATCGAAAAACTGCACCTTGCGGCATTTCTGCAGTTCACGCTGCCCGGCTGCCCGAGCATCTATTACGGTGACGAGGCGGGTATGGAGGGCTGCAAGGATCCGTTCAACCGTGCCTGCTTCCCGTGGGGCAGGGAAGACGCCGCCCTGACGGAGTACTACCGCCGCCTCGGCAGACTCAAAAACGAAACGCCCGCTTTGCAGACCGGCACCGTCGAGGTAACGGAAAGCGGAAACGGAAAACTTGCCTTTTTACGCAAAACGGCGGAACAAACCGTCCTTTGCTGCGTCAACTGTTCCGAAAAAGACTGGCAGCTTCCCGCAGGCGAGGTGCTGTTTTCCCACAACGCCAATGGCAACACGCTGCCCCCGCAGTCCTGCATTGCACTGCAAATAGAATGATCAATGATTTTTCAATTCTCTGAATTGAAAAATACAACAATTCCGAATTCTCCTGAAAGGAGGAACACCGTGCGAAAACTCGGTTTCCGGTTTGCCGCCGTCGGCGGCCTGCTTGCCGCCGTGCTGTTCTTTGTCCGTCGCACCGCGTGGTATGTCTCCGAATCCGCGGCCTATATGTCGGAAACGGCGGAATTTGTCGAGTCCGTCTTCTGGGCTGCGATCCTCATGCTCGGCGTGGGACTGCTCCTTGTGCTGATCTCGCTTTTCAAAAAGCCTGCGGCGGAGGATGCCGAAGAGGAAGAAGAGCTGTACGAAGAGTCGTATGAAGAGCCTTACGAAGAGTCGTATGAAGAGCCGTACGGTGAGGGCTATGCCGCTCCGTATCCGGCAGAGCCTTACGACTACGACACCGAGGCCGACGAGCCCTATATCGAGCTCTATCCCGACGAAGATCTCTTTGCACAGACGCAGAGAGTGCCCGATGTGCCGGATCCTGCACGGAACAGCACGCCGGAAGAAAACTGGACGTGTGCGATCTGCGGCTGCCGCAATCCGGACTTCAGCCGCATCTGTGCGGTCTGCGGTGCAGCACGGGGCAGTCAGCTCTGAATGGGAAACTGCACAAACCGTATACAAAAATAAAGAAATATACCGCATAATTATCCAGAATTTGCGGCATTATACAGTGTTTTTCATACAGACTTACGGCAATATCATGCAAAAAGAGGACGGAAAATGCCTGCAAATTATAGAATGCGACGAACTTTCCGCTAAATGTTAAAAATGTATGAAATTTTCATTGAAAAAACCGATTGACTATGCTAATATATATTGAAACTATAGATGCAAAAGTATCGGTTTTTTACTTTAGTAAAGCAAAGCGAGAGCTATGGGAAGAAAGTATATCAAAGATTACCGCCGCACCGAGATCGAAGACGCGGGCGGACGGCTGCGTGACGAGTACGAATATATCGGCGGCAGCTTCTACCGCACTGCCGATGCAGTGACCGCGAAAAAATCCTCGATCCTGCTTGCCGCTTTGTGCGGCATCGGCTGGGCGTGCTGGCTTGTACCGCTGCTGTTCAACAACGGTGCGATGCACCAATTCTATATTTCCTATCCGTTCATTTTCGCAGCTTTGACCTTGTGGCTTCTGAGCATGGCGGCGTACACCGCCGTGACGGCTCCCGATCCCATGATCCGCAAGCAGTCCGACCGCCTTACCAACTGGCTCCCCGGCACCTCGCTTGCCACGGCGATCCTGACCGGCATCGCCGTCATCGGCACCGCCGTGACGATGATCGTCCGGCCGGATGCCTTCAACGCCTACGACTGGCTGTTTCTGGCGTGTGCCGTCGTTCTGTGCGGCATCGGCATCACCGTGTTCATCCTGCGAAAGTTCTTTAAAACGGAGGAACGCAAATAATTTCGTATTAAGCGTGTGAGTTTACACGATTAATAAAACAACAAAAATAGGAGGAAAAAAACATGAAAAAACTGTGTGCACTTCTGCTTGCAGTTGTGATGGTTCTTTCTCTTGCTGCATGTAACAGCAAGCCCAAGACCGTCGCCGGCACGAAGATGGTCTATGCGACCGCAACCTTCGGCCAGAAATTCAGCCCCTTCTTTGCTACCACCGCTTATGACCAGGACGTTGTGAACCTGTTCACCGGCGGCCTTCTGGCAGCAGACCGTGGCGGCGCTATCATCTACAACGGTATCAAGGGCGAAACCGTCAAGTACAACGGCACCGACTATACCTACTATGGCATGGGCGATGTTGAAGTCATCCAGAACGACGATGGCACGGTTGATTACAACCTGACCATGCGTGATGACATCAAGTTCTCCGACGGCGAAAAGGCAACCATCGATGACGTCATTTTCGGCATCTATGTTTGCTGCGACCCGACGTTCGACGGCTCCGCTACCATCTATGCACTTCCCATCGAAGGCATGGAAGAGTACCGCTCCGGCATGGAATCCGTGATGAGCGTCATCCTGGCAGCAGGTCCCGACGCAGTCAGCGAATACGTCGACGAAGAGCAGACCGCTTACTTCTGGGAAGCTTTCGACAGAGCAGGTGTTGCATTCTGCCAGAGCATCTCCGACTATGTCCTCGAGAACTACGGTGCGGACTACGGTGCAGTTGACTTCCCCACCTCCGTTGAGCTGTGGGGCTATGCAGCCAGCACTCCCGAAGAAATGTGGGGCCAGATGATCGAGATCTACGGCTACGACATCTCTGACGAAGGCATCAACCTCGAAGTTGCCGACAAGTCCATCTCCGAGTTCATCGCTGATGAACTGGGCGACAGAGCAGGCGAATTCGCAAAGGGCGTTGAGACCGGCGAATCCGCAGCAAACATCTCCGGCATCAAGAGAACCGGTGACTACAGCATGACTGTTCACATGACTTCTTTCGACGCTACCGCAATCTACAACATGAGCTTCCTGATCGCTCCCCTGCACTGGTACGGCGATAAGGCTCAGTACGATTACGAAAACAACAAGTTCGGCTTCCCCAAGGGCGACCTGAGCCTCATCAAGGCAAAGACTGCTGATCCTCTGGGCTGCGGTCCTTACACCTTCGAAGGCTACGAAAACGGTGTTGTCACCCTGAAGGCGAACCCCTACTACTTCCTGGGTGCTCCCACCACTGAGACCATCCTGTTCCAGGAAGGCTCCGATTCCGACTACGTTCCCGGCATCATCACCGGCACCTACGACGTTGCACAGCCCTCCATCTCCGAAGACACCCTGAAGGCTATTCAGGACGGCAACGGCGGCGAACTGACCGGCAACGTTCTGACCACTTATCTGGTCGACTACCGTGGCTACGGCTACCTCGGCATCAACGCTGACCTCGTCAACATCGACGGCGATCCCGCTTCCGATGCTTCCAAGGCTCTGCGTAAGGGCTTCATGACTCTGTTCGCAGTTTACCGTGACACTGTCATCAACTCCTACTACGGCGACCGTGCTGCTGTTATCCAGTACCCGATCTCCAACACCTCCTGGGCAGCTCCCCAGCCTGCTGACGAAGGCTACAGACTGGCTTACTCCCTCGACGCTGACGGCAATGACATCTACACCGATGACATGACCGACGAGCAGAAGTACGAAGCTGCAAAGGCAGCTGCTATCACCTGGTTCAAGGCCGCAGGCTTTACCTGGGACGAAGCAGCAGGCAAGTTCACTGACGCTACCGAGACCTACGAAGTTCTGATCCCCGGCGACGGCAAGCAGGATCACCCCGCTTACGGCGTTGCAGTCGAAGCTTCCAAGGTTCTTGCCACCATCGGCATCACCCTGCAGGTCAACGACGTCAACACTTCCACCTGGAACAACGCTCTGGAAGCTAACACCGCTATGATGTGGGCAGCTGCATGGCAGTCCACCGTTGACCCCGATATGACTCAGGTCTATCACTCCGACAACGCACACGGCAAGGGCACCAACTCCAACCACTACTCCGTGGACGATCCCGCTCTTGACGATCTGATCGTTCAGGGCCGTAGCTCCTCCGATACCGAACAGCGTAAGTCCATCTACAAGTCCGCGATGGAAATCATCATGGACTGGGGCTGCGAACTGCCTCTGTATCAGCGTAAGGACTGCACCGTTACTTCTTCCGAGCGTATCGACAACAACACCATGCCCAAGGATATGACTCCTTACTGGGGCTGGTACGCTGAGATCGAAACTCTGGCAACCAAGTAATCAAAGCAAGATCCTTTGTAAAGGCTTAGCCTGTGCACGGGAGGGGGAGCAATCCCCCTTCCGTGTTGTGGCGTTTTTAAATAACCGGTAAAAAAAGGCAGGAAAAATTATGCTGAAATACACATTAAAACGCCTGCTGTACAGTGTCATTATTCTCATTTTCGTCATGTTCCTCATTTATGTTCTGATGTACAACATGCCCGGTGGCTTCATCGAACAGAAGGCATACGAATTGGCATCCAAGCCGAATGCGACCAAGAGTGCGACCGAATGGCTGGCCGACCTTAAAGCACAGTACGGCATGGATAAGGGCGTTGTTGCAGGTTACTTCACGTGGCTGAAGAGTGCCGCAGTCGGCAATTGGGGCGACAGCTGGGCGTGGACGGTTCCCGTCACAGAAGAGTTCTCCAAGACTGTATGGTTCAGCTTCATCCTCAGTGCGATCTCTTTCGTCTTTGAGATCCTGATCGCAATTCCGCTCGGTATATCCGCAGCAAAAAAACAATACCATTTCACTGACTATTTCACCACCGTTGTCTCCATGGTCTGTATCTCGATGCCGACCTTCTTTATTGCGACGGTGCTCAAGTACATTTTCTCTGTCAAGCTCGGCTGGTTCGACCTGTCCGGCATGCAGGGCAGAGACTACGCAGACCTCGATCAATTCGGACAATTCCTGGATGTAGCCAAGCACTTCGTGCTGCCGTCGATCACGATCATCATCATCTCCATCGGCAGCCTGATGCGTTACACCCGTGCTAATATGCTGGAAGTTTTGAATGCCGACTATATCCGTACCGCCCGTGCAAAGGGCGTGCCGGAAAAGAAGGTCATCAACCGTCACGCATTCCGCAACACCCTCATTCCTCTGGTCACCAGCCTCGGCGGCAGCCTTCCCGGCCTGTTCTCCGGTGCTCTGATCACGGAAACGTTATTTGCCATTCGCGGTATCGGCTTTGCCTCCTACACGTCCATGACGCAGGCGGACATTCCGTTTACCATGTTCTATCTGGCATTCATCTCCATCCTGACGCTGCTCGGTAACCTGATTACCGACCTCCTCTACGCCGTGGTTGATCCGCGCGTACGACTGGCATAAGGGAGGGTACGATATGGCACAATACAGTTTAAATGAAGTTCTGAAGGCAAGAGAAGCTGCCAGCCAGAAGACTGCAGCCAACGAGTCCGGCGAAGTCAAGCTCGACGACGTCACCCGTGTCAAGGTGCTGTCTCCGACCCGTCAGGTCATGAAACGCTTCGTGCGAAACAGACTTGCGATCGTCGGCTCCGTCATTTTGATCGCGATGTTCGTTTTCTGCTTCCTCGGCCCGCTCTTCTACGCTTACAGCCAGGACGAAACCTTCCACAAGTATCAGTCCCAGAACGTCAACTACGCTCTGGCAAAGAACAACGTCAACTACAACGGCTACGTTGTGGATGATTCTGTCGAATTCGACCTCAACGAGACCAACATGATGAACTCTTACGTCAAAGGCATGATCGCAGACGGAAGAGAAGGGCTTCTCGCTGTGAGCGAATACGGTGTCTGCTACGTCGAAAAGATCGGCGAAGGCATCTATACCCTCAACCGTGCAGATGCAAAAGAGGTCTGCACCATCGGCGGCACGACTGTCACCGTCGGTGCCTACGACCTGCTGACCGGCAAGTTCACCTTTGCCGACGGCATCGACGAGGTTCCCGGTCTGGAAGCAGCAGCCTCCAAGAACATCGACAAGACTTCCCAGAAGGGCAGTTTTGAAGTTGCCGGCAAGACCTACAACTTTGAAAAAGACACCGGCAAGAGCTTCACCGTGACCAACTTTGACGACGGCATCATCTATGCCGGCGAAAAGATGGACGAAGGCTTTGAAGCAGCAGTCTCCGCAGCCGCACAGGAAAACAAGGATTTCTCCTACGGCGGCAAGGACTATGCCCTCGCTTCCGTCAAGGACGGCATTTACACCGTCTATGAATTCAACGGCAGCAAGGTCGGCATGGTCTACTCCATCCTGACCTTTGACGGCTTTGAGACCGGCACGAAGGTTTCGGAAGAATTCCGTGCAAACGCACTCATGGCAACTGCAGGTGACGGCAAGTTCACTGCAGACGGCACTGATTACACCATCACGCCCGAAGGCGAGATGTTCACGGTCTGCAAGGCAGACGGCACAGAATTCGGTGAATTCGGCTCCATGTCCATCCGCCGCTATTCCGGCTCGGACTCCATGGACTATCAGCTGAAGAAAGACATCAGCAACGCGATCTCGGAAATGAACGCGAGCGGTGCAAAGTCTGCAGATATCAAGACCGTTCTTCCGCAGCAGGATGAAAAGGGCGAATACGTCTACGATGAAAACGGCGAACTGCAGTACGTGGACAGTGACCTTGTGATCACGCAGAAGGACGACGGCGAATACGTCATCAACTGCGAGCAGGTCATCTACGTCATCGATATGTACGCAACTCCGTCTGCCAAGCATCTGCTCGGCACCGACGGCGACGGCATGGACGTGCTTGCACGCGTCATGTACGGCGGCCGTGTCTCCCTGATGGTCGGCTTTGTCGTCATCATCATTGAGACCATCCTCGGCGTCATCATGGGCGGTATTTCCGGCTACTTCGGCGGCTGGGTAGACACCGTCATCATGCGTCTGGTCGATATCTTCTACTGTCTGCCTTCGCTTCCCATCATGATCATCATCGGTGCCATGATGGACGCAGCCCGTATGGATCCGTACAGACGACTCATCATTATGATGGCGGCTCTCGGTGTCATGGGCTGGGCCGGTGTCGCAAGACTGGTCCGTGGCCAGATTTTGTCTTTGCGTGAGCAGGAATTCATGGTTGCCGCAGAAGCGACCGGCATCAAGGTCAAGGCAAGAATTTTCCGTCACCTGATCCCCAATGTCATGCCGCAGCTGATCGTTACCGCAACGATGGGCCTCGGCGGCGTCATTCTGGAAGAATCTACGCTGTCCTTCCTCGGCCTCGGCGTCAAGCACCCGATGGCTACCTGGGGCACGATGATCAACTCCGTCTCGTCTGCATCCGCGATGGCACACTATGCGTACATCTGGATCCCGGTCGGCCTGCTCATCTGTCTGACGGTTATCGCATTCAACTTTGTCGGCGACGGTCTGCGTGACGCGTATGACCCGCGTGCAAAGCGGTAAGGAGGGAAACGAAATGGCTGAAAAGAAGAAAAAGTCTTCGTATATCTCCCGGAAAGAGTCTCAGAAGATCACCCGGTTCAACCGCAGGGTGATGAAGAAACTCGAAGATGAGCGTGCAGATGCCAACAAGGACGAAGCACTCTACGTCACCAGAATGAAGAACTACAACAACGTCGTCGAATTCGACAACGTCTGTACGTACTTCTTCACCGATGTCGGCACTGTCAAGGCAGTCGACGGCATCTCCTTTGAAATTCCCAAGTGTTCCACGGTCGGCGTCGTCGGCGAGTCCGGCTGCGGCAAGTCCGTCACGTCCCTTTCCCTGATGCAGCTGCTTCAGCGGCCGCAGGGCCAGGTCGTCGGCGGTGAGATCCGTTTCAACCGTGATGACGGTACTGCTTACAATATCGTCAACACGCCCAACAACATCATGGAACACATCCGCGGCAACAAGCTCTCCATGATTTTCCAGGAGCCCATGACCGCACTCAACCCCGTCTTCCGTATCGGTCAGCAGGTCGATGAAGTCACCATGCTTCACAACCCCGAAATGACCAAGGAAGAGGTCAAGGCGAGAACGCTTGAAATGCTCGAGCTTGTCGGCATTGCCAACAAGGAAGGCGTCTACAAGATGTACCCGCACGAGCTGTCCGGCGGTATGCGTCAGCGTATCTGCATCGCCATCGCACTGGCATGCAACCCGACGCTGATCATCGCAGACGAGCCGACGACTGCACTGGACGTTACCATCCAGGCACAGATCCTCGACCTTCTGCAGAACCTGAAGGACAAGCTCAACTCCTCCATCATGCTCATCACCCATGACCTCGGTGTCGTGGCAGGCATGGCGGACTATGTTGTCGTTATGTACGCAGGCCGCGTGATCGAGAAAGGAACGTCGGATGATATTTTCCATCATCCCTGCCATCCCTACACCATCGGTCTGATGAAGTCCAAGCCCGTTGTCGGCAAAAAGGTCGATGCCCTCTACAACATTCCGGGCAGCGTCCCCAACCCCGTCGACATGCCGAACTACTGCTACTTCCGCGATCGCTGCGAAATGCAGTGTGACAAGTGCAGCGGCATTTATCCTCCCGAGATCCGCATCAGCGACACCCACGTGGTCTCCTGCTACCGCTATTTCGATGAGGGTGAAGTGCTTGGCTACCCGAAATCTGTGAATGTGGAGGATCTGATCTGATGGAAGAACTCAAGAATACCCCTGTCACAGAAGAAAGCGAATACCTGGTCGAGGTCAATAACCTCGTCAAGTGGTTCCCCATCAAGGCCGGCTTCTTCAAGCACACGGTCGGCAACGTGCGTGCCGTCGACGGCATCTCCTTCAAGATCAGACGCGGCACCACGATGGGCCTGGTCGGCGAGTCCGGCTGCGGCAAGTCCACCACCGGCAGAACGCTGCTCCGCCTGCAGGGCAAAACCTCCGGCGAAGTGCTGTTCGACGGCATCGACATCTTCTCTTTGAGCAAGGAAGAGCTCCGCAAGGTCCGCCCGCGTATCCAGATCATCTTCCAGGATCCGTACTCCAGCCTGTCTCCCAGACTGCCGGTCGGTGAGATCATCGGTGAAGCTGTCCGTGAACACAACATCGTTCCGGCTGACGAATTTGATGATTACATCACCCGCGTCATGGAAGTCTGCGGTCTTCCCGCTTACTACAAGAGCCGTTACCCCCACGAGTTCTCCGGCGGCCAGCGTCAGCGTATCTGCATTGCAAGAGCCCTGGCACTCAGCCCCGAGTTCATCGTCTGTGACGAGCCCGTTTCCGCACTGGACGTTTCCATCCAGGCACAGATCATCAACCTGCTCCGCGACCTGCAGAAGCAGTTCGGTCTGACCTATCTTTTCATCTCCCACGACCTTTCCGTTGTCGAGCACATCTCCGACACCGTCGGCGTCATGTACCTCGGCGACATGGTCGAATATTCCGAGACCGAAAAGATCTTTGCAGATCCTCTGCATCCTTACACGAAGGCACTGTTCTCCGCGATCCCGATCCCCGATCCGGATTATCAGATGAACCGTATCATCCTCGAAGGCAGCATTCCTTCGCCTGCAAATCCGCCCAGCGGCTGTAAGTTCCATACCCGCTGCAGCGAGTGCATGGAAGTGTGCAAGTACGTGACGCCCAACTACAAGGAAGTCAAGGACGGCCACTTCTGTGCCTGCCATCTGTATAATTCCCAGGAAGAAAACGCAGACTATATGAGCAGACTCGACGAGCTGAAGGCTCAGATCGAGGCAGCCGAGGCAGCCAATGCCAAGGCACTGAAGTCTGCATCCAAGGAAGCGGCAATGGACAACCTGAACGGCTGACCGAAAGAATGAGGTAACCATGGACGACAAACGTAAATATGACGATGATGACGGCCGTGTGATCGTCCCGATGGACGTCGACGGCATGCCCGGCTTTTTCAAACGCCCGAAACAGGACGAAGAAGAAGGCCCGAAAAAGAAGCTGGAGCTGACAAAAGAAGAAGGACGCGCTATTACCGGTGGCGTGCTCAAAGCCGCTTTTGCCATTCTGCTTGTTTACGGCGTTGTGTTTGCACTGTTCATCCTCTTCTGCCAGTTTGTCTGGTTCAAGTAACATTATCAAAAAAGCCTGTGGCTTCGGCCACAGGCTTTTTTAGTGGCCGGTGGTCAGCGATCAGTGGTTAGAAAACGCAGAATGTATATTTGTGTGTCATTGCGAGGACGCTTGCGTCCGTGGCAATCTCGCCGTTGCAATTCTCCACCGTACCCCAATCCCCCCGCCTTGTGCGAAGCACCGTAGGGGCGACGCTTGCCGTCGCCCGAAGCCTTCTCCTTGAGGAGAAGGTGTCGAGCGTAGCGAGACGGATGAGGTGTCATTGCGAGCCGATGAAATCGGCGTGGAGCAGTAGCCCGCAACCGATCAGCGTTCGCCCAAAGGCTTCGCTTCTC
>JAZUDF010000069.1:0-2711 GCA_045639485.1 Faecousia sp.
CACGATGACGATCACGTCAATGATATTGATCCGCTTACGCGATTTTTTCTGATCTTCCAATTTCATCTCACCCTGCTGCGGAAACTTTTGTTTGCTTCTCCGCTGTTTTTATTATATAATGGCAGAAGGTGCGGCACGCTGTGCACAACGGTGTACAGTGAGATTTCGCTTCTGCTGCATTCAACCACATTGTACCTTATTTTGCCACCAAGTGCAAGCATAAAAAGGAATCGGAACTGATTATGAAAATCATTCATCTGATCTCCGGCGGCGACGTCGGCGGTGCAAAAACGCACGTCCATCTGCTGCTGCAGGGACTCAAGAAAACCGAACATGTCAAACTGGTCTGCTTCACCGACGGCCCGTTCGTCCAGGAGGCAGTGGCTCTCGGCATTCCCACGGAAGTGATCGACGCCAAGCTGTCCGAGACGCTTTCCCGTCTGCAGGCGGCCATCGAAAAAGAGCGGTTTGAGATCATCCACTGTCACGGTGCCCGTGCCAACCTGATCGGCATGCTGCTGAAAAAGCGTGTCGATCTGCCGGTCGTGACCACGATGCACAGCGACTATCGGCTCGACTACATGGGACGTCCTCTGGCCGCCCTGACCTACGGCACGATCAACAAGATCGCTCTGCGAAAGCTGGATGACTGGATCGGCGTTTCCGACGCAACCGCCAACATGATGATCTCCCGCAAGTTTGATCCGCAGCACGTGTTCAAGCTCTACAACAGCGTGCAGTTTGACGATCTTGAGCCCGCACTCTCCCGTCGGGAGTTTTTTGAAAAGATCGGTCTGTCCGTTTCGGACAGCACCGTGGTGTTCGGCATCGCCGCCCGTATCAGCCCCGTCAAGGACATGGAAACGCTCATCCGTGCGTTTGCCGCAACTGTCGCCCAACAGCCCGACACACGGCTTGTCATCGCAGGTGACGGCGATCAGCGGGAGGAGCTTGAGCAGCTTGCCGCGAAGCTTTGTCCCGGAGGAAGCTATTGCTTCTGCGGCTGGCTTGACGACGTGGACAGCTTCTACAATGCGAGCGACGTCAATATGCTGACCTCCGTCTCCGAGGGCTTCCCCTACGCACTGCCCGAAGGCGGCAAAATGCACTGTGCGACGATCGCCTCCCGCGTCGGCGGCGTGCCCGAGCTGATCGAGCACGAGATCAACGGCCTTTTGTTTGAGCCGAAGGATCTGCCCACACTCACCGATCACATGATCCGGATGGCCGTTTCGCCCAAGCTGCGGCAAGCCTTTGCAGGCCGCCTGTTTGAGCGGGTGAAGGACGAATTTTCGCTCGATGCCATGGTGAGCAATCAAAAAGCAATTTATACCTCCGTGCTGCATCAGTACCGCAGAAAACAGTCCCGCAAGCGTGACGGCATCATTCTTTGCGGTGCCTACGGCAAGGGCAACATCGGTGACGAAGCCATTCTGACCGTGATCGTCTCCAGGCTGCTGCAGCGTGATCCCGATATACCGATCACCGTGCTGTCCCGCTCCCCGCTTGACACGAAGCTGAAAACCCGCGTCAATGCACTGCATACCTTTGACTTTTTCCACGTGCACCGTGCAATGAAGCGAAGCTCACTTTACCTTTCCGGCGGCGGCAGCCTCATTCAGGACGCCACCAGTACCCGCTCGCTTCTTTACTATCTGCAGAGTATCCGGGATGCCAAAAAACGCGGCTGCAAGGTCATGATGTTCGGCTGCGGCATCGGCCCCGTGAACAAGCCGAAAAACCGCAAGCGTGCGGCAAAGTACATCAGCAAGTTCGTTGACCGTATCACCCTGCGTGATGCTCAGTCCCTCGAAGAGCTGCAGGCGATCGGTGTGAAGGACGTGCCCGTCCGCGTCACGGCGGATATGGCACTGCTTTTGGAGCCCGCCGGTGCAGATCATGTCGGTCTGTTCCTCTCCGAACACGCGATCCCGGAAGACACTGGCTACCTGCTCATCGCTCCGCGTCCGTGGCCGGGCGTGGAAAATGCGTTGGAAGCTTTTGCGGATGCCGCACAGCACGCCTATTCCCGCTTCGGGCTGATCCCCGTGCTGTTTGCCATGGAGCCGAAGCGTGACCGTGCAGTCTGCGATCAGATCGCCGAGCTTTTGCAGGTTCGCGGCTTTACCGGCAGCGTGGTAGAAGCTCCCGAAGATGCCGCACTGTGCATCGGTATCGTCAGCCGTGCCGGAGCGGTGCTCTCCATGCGTCTGCACACGCTCATCTTTGCGGCAGGTCAGGACGTTCCCTGTGCAGGCGTTGTTTACGATCCGAAGGTCAGCGGCTTTATGAAGTCGCTCGGCAATCATCAGCTGTGTATGCTCGAGGATGCTGACAGCGACCGTCTGAACGCCATGATCGACAGCATGATGGAAACAAAGTCTGACGGCGGTGCTGCCGCTTTGCGGAAGCAGGCGGAAGAAAACGTCAGGCAGGCATTTTCCCTGCTGAACAAATAAGAAACATAGGGAAAAGCAAAAGTCTGTCAAAGATCCCTCTTGCGATAGGTTTCGGAGGGAAAGATAGTGTGAAAGAAAACCGTCAGGGTTGTCTTTCGCGTTCAATAAGGTATGGCATACGAACTGTTCTCAGTTCGGGCGCCTGCTTTTTGGGGGCAAAAATCTATTTTGGCTTTAAAAAAGGGAGGCGCACTTTTTCTGTGAGGCAGGCTTTTTTGTTTTTTACTTTTACTTCTTTGTGGGTCTGTCGCG
>JAZUDF010000070.1:0-13589 GCA_045639485.1 Faecousia sp.
CCCAATCAGCTCGGCGAATATCTGGAACTGATGGCGCCGATGACTGTCGGCATGATCTTCCTGACAACAGAGAAAAAACATAAACTGTTCTACGGCGTGTGCGTGCTTCTGATGCTCGCAGCCGGCCTGTTTACCATGTCCAGAGGTGCGTGGATCGCACTTGCGGCCGCATTCTTTGTCTTCGCTCTGCTTGAAGACAGACGGCTGCTCCTGCTGTTTTTCGTTGCAGGCGTGATCGCTCTTGCGATCCCGTTTGTGTCTTCACGTCTGACGTTTCTGTTTTCCAACGACTACATCTATTCTGCCGCAAAAGGCGGACGCGTCCTGCGTTGGCAGACGGCGTTCCGTTATCTGCGTCAGGGCAACCCGTGGCTCGGACTCGGCTTCGGCATGTACGGCGGCGAGGTTGCAAACAATACCACCGTCATTTCGGACTGGACCTACTACTGGGTGGATAACTATTACGTCAAGCTGCTGGCGGAAAACGGCGTGATCGGCCTGATCTCCTTCTGGGTGATGCAGGCAGGTGTTCTGTTCGTCGGACTGCGTGCCTGGGCACGCGTACGCCATACCCGATTCCGTCAGCTGGCTGCGGGCATGCTCGCAGGAATGGTCGCAATTCTGGTACACGCCCTGTTCGAGTGCGTGTTTGACGTCAAGTTCATTTCCACACTCTACTGGACCTGTGCCGGCACGATGATCTGGCTCGGCTTCCTGCAGAAAAGCCACAGCCCGGAAAAAGAACCTGCACTCGTTGCAGTCTGAAGAAGGAGCTTCCTATGAAACTGAAACACTGGTTGTGTCTGGCACTTGCGGCCTTGCTGCTGCTGTCTTTAGCGGGCTGTTCTCTGATTTTCCCGCCGGTCGATCCGACCGAAACAACGTATTATACGTTCCCGACCGACGACACTTCGGCGGAACCGACCGAAACGGATCCGATCGAAACGGATGTGCCGGAAACGGATCCGACGGAACCGAAGATCGATGAAAACGGAACCTATGACGACAAAGACAGCGTCGCCCTTTATATCCACACTTACGGCCATCTGCCTTCCAATTACATCACCAAAAAAGAGGCCGAACGTCTTGGCTGGAACGGCGGCTCTCTGGAGCCCTATGCACCCGGCAAATGTATCGGCGGCACCTATTTCGGCAACTACGAAGGCAAGCTTCCGAATGCACCGGGCAGATCCTATACGGAATGCGACATCGACACCCTGGGTGCAAGATCCCGCGGTGCCAAGCGGATCGTGTTTTCCAATGACGGCCTGATTTACTACACGGACGACCATTACGAATCGTTTGTGCTGCTCTATGGAGAGGAATAATATGAACTATGTCATGCTTGACGGAGGGTTTCTCCGTTCCAAAGACCATCTGCACGATATTTTAGCAAGAGAACTGCGTTTTCCCGAATGGTACGGACGCAATCTGGATGCACTGCACGACTGCCTGACCGATCTTCATGAGGATACGCAGATCAGCGTGATCCGCATCGAAAGTGCCGACGCAGAGCTGCAGCAGTATCTTTCCCGTGTGGTGCACGTCATCCGCGACAGTGCGGAGGAAAACACACATCTTTATCTCAACGTGATCTGATCACAGCGGATCAAACCGAAAGGAGGGTGCACATGGACAAGCGTCGTTTGCCGATCGCGGTGTTTGACTCCGGCGTCGGCGGCATCAGCGTGCTGCGTGAACTGGTGCGACAGCTGCCGCACGAGGACTTTCTTTATCTCGGTGACTCTGCCAATGCACCCTACGGAGACAAGGACACGCAGACGGTCAGGGAACTGACGCTGCAGGCGATCGGCTCTTTAGAAGCATACGGATTCAAAGCGATCGTCGTTGCCTGCAACACGGCAACGAGTGCTGCCATCCGCCAGCTTCGCATACGCTATGACTCCATGCCCGTCATCGGCATCGAGCCTGCTCTGAAGCCCGCCTTTGACCGCCATCCCGGTGGACGTGTTCTGGTGCTTGCAACGGAAACTACCCTGCGGGAGGAAAAGTTTGCCAATCTCATGGCACAGTACCGTGCCTCCGGCACGGTCTGCAGCCTGCCTTGTCCCGGCCTGATGGAGTTTGTCGAGCGGGGAGAACTGGACAGCCCTGCATTGGAAGCCTGCCTTCGCGGTCTGCTTGCACCTGCCTTGGAGAAGCAGCCGGACGCAATCGTTCTCGGCTGCACCCATTATCCGTTCCTGCGTCCCGTGCTTCGCAGGATTGTCGGTGATGCGACGGAGCTGATCGACGGCAGTGCGGGTACGGCAAGAGAAACGGCACGGCAGCTTTATGCGGCCGATCTTGAAAATCCGCAGCAGCAGGGGAGCATCACCTTCCTCAACACTGCGGATGATGCAGACATGATTGAACTGTGCAAAAAACTGCTGGGCTGACCGGCAGTTTTTTTGTATGGAAAGGACGAATATTCGCGTTGCATATTTGAAAACGGTGTGATACAATACTGCCGAAAAGAAGGGAGTATCCATTATGATCAAAAAGTTAAAGGCGTCAAAGTTTCTGTCCTATCTGATGTTTCCGATCGCCGCAATTCTGACGGCGGTGTGCTATGAACTGTTTATTTTCCCCAATGAGTTTGCTCCTGCAGGCATCGGCGGTATCGCAACGATGGTGCAGTATCTCACGGGCGGCAGGTTCAATGCCGGCTACCTCAACCTGCTCATCAATATCCCGCTTCTTATCATGGCGTGGAAGGTGATTGACCGCGAGTTTGTCATCAAGACGGCAATGTTTTCCGTCATCATGTCGCTGTCTTTCATCGTCTTTGACATGCTTGGCATCGACTTTCAACGGTTTGCCTATCAAACGGACACCAGCAAGGTGCTTGCCCCCATTGCGGCAGGTGTCGTCAACGGTGCACTGTACGGTATCTGTGTCCACAGCCACGGCTGCACCGGCGGCACGGACATCGTTGCGGCCTGCATCCGTCATTACCATCCCGAATACGGCGTGATGTGGATCGGCTTCATCCTCAGTGCCCTCATCGCCGTGGCCTCCTACTTCGTCTACAATTTTGAATTTGAGCCGGTCATCTGCTGCCTTGTCTACTGCTTTGTCAGCATGACGATGGGCGACTGGATGCTTCGCGGCCGCCGTCAGGCACTCAAGTTTGAGATCATCACG
This sequence comes from Faecousia sp., assembly GCA_045639485.1. Taxonomy (GTDB): domain Bacteria; phylum Bacillota; class Clostridia; order Oscillospirales; family Oscillospiraceae; genus JAFRPC01. Next base: position 3,148 of record JAZUDF010000070.1, read on the forward strand.
CAGCAGCCGGAGGATATGGCAGCCGAACTGATGGAAAAGGTGCATCACGGTGTCACGGTCGTTCCTGCCAAGGGCATGTACACCCACGTGGACAAGAGCATCGTCATCTGCATCGTCAACAAGCATCAGGTCGCAGACGTCGAGCGGATCATCCGTAAATACGACGGCTCCTTTGCCTATATCCAGACCATCAGCAACACCATCGGCCAGTTTGTCCGCGTAAAATAATCTGGTTTACAATAATCTGAAAATAATGCTGGACACGGGCGTTTTCATTTGCTATAATGCCTTTGTTAAATCATTTTGACCGGAGGAACGAACCATGAAGTGTCCGTATTGCGGTTTCCAGGAAAGCAAAGTCGTAGATTCCCGCCATTCCGAAGACGGCGGCAGCATCCGCAGAAGAAGAGAGTGCCTGCAGTGTCAGAAACGCTTCACGACTTATGAAACAGTCGAAAGTCTGCCGGTCTACGTTGTCAAAAAGGACAACAGCCGTGAGCCGTTTGACCGCAACAAAGTCCTCAACGGTATGCGTCGTGCATGTGAAAAACGCCCGGTTTCCACGGCGGCACTGGAAGAAGCCGTCAAGGAGATCGAACAGGTCGTGCAGAATTCTCTTGAACGCGAAGTCAGCACCGATTTCATCGGCGAACTGGTCATGGAACGCCTGAAGGGACTCGACGAAGTCGCCTACGTCCGTTTTGCATCGGTCTACCGCCAGTTCAAGGACATCAACAGCTTTATGCACGAGTTGAATAAGATTCTGGAAGAAAAATAAACGTCATTTTACGCCCGCGACGATCTCGCGGGCGTAAACGGTTTTATAGGAAAAAACGGAGGATTTCTTATGAGCAGAGTGAATTTTGGACCGCAACATTATCTCTATCCCATGCCGGTACTGATCATCGGTACCTATGACGAAAACGGTATCCCTGACGCGATGAATGCCGCGTGGGGCAGCATCACGGACGATCACGAGATCAGCATCAGCCTCGGTCACCACAAGACTACCGAGAACTTTGAACTGACCGGTGCGTTCACCGTGTCTATCGGCACCGAAGAGACGGTCGTTGCCTGCGATTACGTCGGTCTGGTCTCCGGCAAAACGGAGCCGAAAAAGTTTGAAAAAGCGGGCTTCCACGCCACAAAAAGTGCCTTTGTCAACGCACCTTTGATCGATGAACTGCCGATGACGCTTGAATGCCGCGTGAAGACCTTTATTGACGGCATTCTGGTCGGCGAGATCGTCAACGTCACCGCAGACGAGCGGATCCTGACCAACGGCAGGATCGATCCGAAGAAACTCAAGCCCATCAGCTACGACACCGTTCACAAGGTCTACCGCAGCCTCGGAGATCCCGTGGGCAACGCCTACCGCGACGGTCTGCAGTTAAAGTAAAAAGAAAAGCCCGCCGAAGTGATTCGGTGGGCTTGCTTTTTGTTATGCACTCCGTTTGCGGAAGCAGAAGGTGACTGCAAAATACAGTGCCAGATAAAGGGAGATCGTCGCACCGGCAGAGCAGGAAAGATAGTACGAGGTGATGAGTCCTGCCACGCCGCAAACAAGTGCGGCGAGAACGGAAAACAGCGTGTACTGCCGCAGGTTGCGGGCGATGTTTCTCGTGCCTGCTGCGGGCAGCACCAGCAGCGTGTTGACGACCATCAGACCGACGCGGGAGATGGAGAGCGTCACGACCACCGCGATCAGGGCGGTGAAGATGCCCTCGTGCAGCTGCACGGGAACACCGCGGGAAGATGCCAGCTGCGGATGCACCGCTGTCAGTACGAGTTTGTTGGAGATAAAGCACCACAAAATCAGCACAACGGCAAGAACGATGGCGAGCAGAAGAATTTCATACGGCTGCACCGACAGCACGTCGCCGATCAGATACTTGTTGAAGTTCGTAAAGCTGCCGCCGTTGAGTGTGGCGATAAAGATACCGAGTGCCACGGCGGTCGAGGAGAACACGCCGATGACCGTGTCGCCGGAAAGGGTGGTGCGGCTGCGTACAAAGGTGAACAGCAGTGCAAACACCACGGCGAGAAGCATGGCACACCAGGTCGGTGCGGCAAAGCCGCAAAGCACGCCGATGGCGATGCCGGTAAATGCGGAATGTCCGAGGGCATCGGAGAAGAAACTCATCTTGCCCGTGACGATCATGGTGGAGAGAATGCCGAACAAGGGGCCTAAGATCAGCACCACGAGCAGGGCGTTTTTCATGAAGTCAAAGCGTAACCACTGCATGGGGATGAGGTTACAGATCGCATACCATAAACTCATACGTCAAGCCCTCCTCCCATGTGGAATGCCTCGGCAAAGGCTTCCGAGCAGAGAACTTCCCGCGGCGAGCCGCTGCAGAGAATGGAGCTTTTCAGCAAAACGACCTTGTCCACGTAGCGGTCGAGCATGGAAAAATCATGCGTCGTCATCAGAATGGAGAGGTCATAGTTCTTGCGGATCTCGTCGAGCATATCCATCAAAAGCTCCATGCCCTCCACGTCTACACCGGAGAGCGGCTCATCGAGGATGAGAATGTTGGGGATGGGCTCGAGTGCCAGTGCAAGCAGCACACGCTGCAGTTCGCCGCCGGAGAGCGTACCCACGCGTTTGTCGATCAGACCTTCGCCGTGTACGCGGGACAGACATTCAAGCACCTTCTGACGGAATTTTTTCGTTACCGGCAGAAACGCGGGACGGCGGGAGTTACAGCAGACAAACAGGTCAAGCACGCTCACGGGATCGCCGCGGTCAAAAGCGGGGGACTGGGGCACGTAGCCGATCCGCAGTTTTTCATTGTGACCGCCTTCGGAGAAGGAGATCGTGCCGGCATATTCCTGCTGACCGAGGATCGATTTGATCAGGGTGGATTTGCCTGCACCGTTCGGGCCGATCAGAGCGACGATCTGGCCGCAGTGCATGTGCAGGTTGATGTTGTCTAAAATACGGTCGGAGCCGAGCGAGACGGACAGATCCCTGATCTGCAGGCAGCAGGATTCTTCGCAGCCGCCGTGTCCGTGATGTTTGAGCGGGATCATCCCAATGCCTCCTTTACAGTGTCAATGTTGTGCCGCATCGCTGTGATGTAATCTTCGCCGGACATCGCCATGCTGAGCGTGAACACGCGGGTACCCGTCTGTGCGGAAATGACGCTTGCGGCGGAGTCGGAGCCGTAGGTTTCGATAAAGATCGCGGGAAGATTGTGGTCAATCACAAGTCCGATGATCTGTTCAAGCGTCTTTGCACTTGCCATCGCACCGTCTTCTTCCTCGAAGGCGGCGAGAATGGTCAGATCAAAGGCCTGTGCAAAATAAGCGAAGCCGTCATGGAAGGTGATCAGCTCGCGGCAGGACAGACCGCCGAGCGTCTTTTCACCGTAGGCCTTCAACTCTGCCAGCTGCTGACAGTAGGCATCGGCATTTTGTTCAAACGTTGCCGCATGCTCGGGATACCGCTGCGAAAGCTCCGCGGCGATGTTCCGCACCATGATCGCGGCATTGTCGGGATCCATCCAGATGTGCGGATCAGGCTCATCCTCGTGATGATGCCCTTCGTGTGCATCGTGATCTTCATGTTCGTCATGATCTTCGCCGCCGAGCAGGGGAATGCCCGCACAGCATTCGACCACGTCATTTGCACCTTCGAGTGCATCTGCCATGAATTCTTCCAGCTCGCAGCCGGTCATGATGACAAGATCGGCATCTTCGATCGCCTGCATCTGCCGCACGGTCAGCGTGTAGTCGTGCAGGCAGGAGATCTGCCCCGTCACGACCTGCGTGATTTCAAAATCAGTGCCCTCACACACGGCGGAGGTGAACTGATAAACAGGCCATGTTGTCGCTGCGATCAGCGTGCCGCTGCGAACGGGAGCTGCACAGCCACTGAAGCACAGCAGGAGAATGGAAGCCGCCAAAAGAGCGGACAGGATGCGTTTCAACTTGGAAATCCGCTCCTTTCACACAAATTTAGAATAGTATAAACAAAATTTGCGAATTTTGCAATAGAAAATCACTTTATAGCCAAATGGCGGCCGCCCGGACGTACGGACAGAAACGGCCGGATCGCCTGCAAAAGTTTTTCCAAATCGATAAAAATGTGTCGAAATCCCTTTACTTTAGATGCGAAATTTGATATGATACATACTGTATGTTGGGCGATGGTGGGCATAGCGATTTTTGATGATGTTATGTCAACCGACAATGCCCGAATAGGAGGTTATACGAACATATGGCTTGTAAGAAAACATCTGTTCCTTTCCGTGGAACCAAAGAACAGGAAGCACAGCTGCTGAAGGTCATTGACGAGCTGAAGGATCAGCCCGGCTGCCTGATGCCCATTATGCAGCATGCACAGGAAATTTACGGCTATCTTCCCATCGAAGTTCAGACCATCATTTCCGATGCAACCAACACGCCGCTGGAGAAGATCTACGGCATTTCCACCTTCTACGCACAGTTTGCACTGGCACCCAAGGGCCAGTATCGCATCTCTGTCTGCCTCGGCACGGCTTGCTATGTCAAGGGCTCGCAGGCGGTCTATGACAAGATCTCCGAAGTGCTCGGCATCGGTGAGGGCGAGTGCACGGCTGACGGCAAGTTCTCTCTGGACTCCTGCCGCTGCGTCGGTGCCTGCGGACTTGCACCTGTCATGATGATCAATGACGACGTTTACGGACGTCTGACCGCAGACCAGGTAGAAGGCATTCTCGCAAAGTATTGAGATAATTATCGGAGGCACTTATGAAAGTACGTGAAATCGCATCGCTGCTCTCGGCAAGAACGCTGTGTGACGATGCTCTGCTCGAAGCGGAGACCGTGGATGTCTTCTGCTGTGACATGATGAGTGATGTGCTGGCATATGCCACCAATCAGTCGGTGCTGCTGACGGGCCTGCTCAATCCGCAGGTCGTGCGTACCGCCATGATGCTGGATATGCGATGCATCGTTTTTGTGTGCGGCAAGCAGCCGTCACCGGAGATCGTGTCCCTGGCAAAGGAAAACGGCATTGCGATCCTGGTGACGGAGCACTACATGTTCAAAGCCGCCGGCATTCTCTATGCCACGGGCGAACTGAACGGTGACTGAGATGAGTGCTTTGAGATATCATTTTGACATCGACGGTGAAAACTTTGCTTCCGCAGGTGAAGCCTCGGTGGAGATGAAAAAGAAACTCCGCCAGATGGGCTTCCCGTCCGAGGTGATCCGTCGCTGCTCCATTGCCATGTACGAAGGAGAGATCAATATGGTCATCCACGCACACGGCGGTGCGGCAGACGTGGACGTTTTCCCCGAGAAAGTCGTTATCACGCTGGCAGATACCGGCCCGGGCATCCCGGACGTCGATCTTGCCATGCAGGAAGGCTACTCAACCGCAACGGAGCAGATCCACAACATGGGCTTCGGTGCCGGCATGGGTTTGCCGAACATGAAACGCTACACCGACAGCCTCGAGATCGAAACGACGGTCGGTGTCGGCACAAAGATTATTATGGTCGTGAACGTGTAAGCGTTCAGGGGAGGATACTATGGCCGAGTTCCTGCATTCGGTTTCGCTGGATCCCGAAAAGTGCATAGGCTGTACCGCGTGCCTGCGGCAGTGCCCGACCGAAGCGATCCGTATTCGTGACGGTCATGCACAGATCCGTGGCGAGATCTGCATCGACTGCGGCAAATGTGTCCGTGTGTGCCAGCACAAGGCGAAGCGAGCTGTCTTTAACAAACTCGAAGACATCCCGTCCACCTACAAGTGGAAGATCGCCCTGCCTGCACCCGCACTGTTCGGTCAGTTTGAAAATCTGCAGGACGTTGATCTTCTGCTGACGGCGATCCTTGACTGCGGCTTTGACGACGTCTACGAAGTCGCCCGCAGTGCGGAGATCGTTTCCGAATGTACCCGCCGCTATATGCGAAAGAAGAATGTGCCGATGCCGGTCATCAGCTCTGCCTGTCCCGCCATCGTCCGCCTCATCCGGCTTCGTTTTCCGGATCTGTGCGACAACGTTCTTCCGATCCTCCCGCCGGTGGAATACGCAAGCCGTGCGGCAAAGGCGGAAGCACTGCGGAAACACCCCGAGCTGACGAAAGACGATATCTGCACCGTCTTCATTTCCCCGTGTCCCGCCAAGACGAGTTATGCCAACAACGGCCTGAGCCAGACCAAGAGCACCATCGACTATGTGGTTTCCATGAGCGAGATGTATTTCAAGCTCCGTCAGAAACTCAAAACGGTCAAAATGCCGCGTGTCTACTCGCAGGCAAGTTTCCCGGGTGTCAAGTGGGCATCCTCCGGCGGCGAGTCGGAAGGCGTGTTCAGTGACCGCTATCTTGCAGCGGACGGCATGGAAAACTGCATTCAGGTGCTTGACGAGATCGAGACCGGCAAATATCCGCGTCTGGAGTTCGTGGAGCTCAATGCCTGTGCCGGCGGCTGTGTCGGCGGTGTTGCAACGGTGGAAAATCCGTTCATTGCCAGAGCACGTCTGCAGCGTCTGCGTCACAAGTTCTCCAACAACCGCAACTACCTCGATATTGCGGATGAAAAGCCGGACTTCGTGCCGCAGGATGCAATGGTCGACTCTCCGATCAACACCTACGTGCCGGAAGTCAGCCTGAGCGAAGACCGTGCGACAGCCATGCAGATGATGGCACAGATCGAACAGATCTATGAAAAACTCCCGCAGATCGACTGCGGCTCCTGCGGCTCTCCGACCTGTCATGCGTTTGCAGAGGACGTGGTCAAAGGAGAGGTTGCACTCGGAGATTGCGTCGTGATGATGCGTCGCAGACTGTCCGTGGAGAAGAGCGGAGAAGAAACGCTATGACGGTACAGACACTTGCCGAACAACTGAACCTGACCGCACTGTCTGTGCAGGAACCTGACCGCGAGGTACTCGGCGGCTATACCGGCGACCTTCTGTCGTGGGTGATGGGACGTGCACAGCCGGGTGACTGTTGGATCACGATCATGTCCAATACCAACATTGTTGCGGTGGCATCGCTTGCCGACGTTGCTGCAGTCGTGCTGGCAGAAGGCGTGATGCCCGATCCGGGCGTGACGGAGCTTGCAGAGAAAAAAGGCATCAACCTTTACACCTCTGAAAAGCCTGCCTATCAGCTCTGTGCGGAGCTTTCAGCCATCTTATGACGGACTACTGCTACGATCTGCACATTCATTCCTGTCTGTCACCGTGTGCAGACGACGATATGACACCTGCAAGCATTGCAGGCATGGCAGTGCTCAACGGGCTGCAACTGGTCGCTCTGACCGACCACAACGCCTGCGGCAACTGTGAAACATTCATGCAGGCGTGCAAGGCGTACGGCATTGTCGGCGTTCCCGGGATGGAACTGACGACGGCAGAAGAGATCCATCTGGTCTGCCTGTTTCCTGAACTTGCAAACGCACTTGCCTTTGAGCAGGAAGTACGAAAACACTTTTTGGGCGTCAAAAACCGTCCCGCGATCTTCGGCAACCAACTGCTGGTGAACACGGAAGACGAGGTGCTGGGCGAAGAAGAAGCCCTGCTGATCGCCGCGACGGATCTGCCGCTCTCCGAAGGCTATGCCCTGGCAAGAGCACACGGCGGTGCTGCTTATCCTGCTCATATCGACCGCGAGGCCAACGGCATCGTAGCGATCTTGGGTACGGTTCCGCAGGATCCCGCATTTCCCTCCGTGGAGCTGCGTGACCGCGAAAATGCGGCAGCCTACACAGAGCAGCACGGACTTGACGGCAAGCTACTGGTGTTTTCCTCGGATGCACATCATCTGTGGGACATTCAGGAAGCGGGGCCGAAGCTGTCCTTGGACGACGAGCCGTACAGCAGCCGGAAAGTACGTCATGCACTGATTGCACTGCTGCGAGGTGACGTATGAAAGAATTATCCTTAAACATTCTGGACATCGCCAAAAACTCCGTCAAAGCGAATGCCGGCCTCATCGGCATCACGATCGACGAAAAAGACGGTTGGCGGACGCTGACCATCACGGACGACGGCTGCGGCATGCCGGAAGAATTTTTGGCCACGGTCACAGATCCCTTCACCACGACACGCACCACGCGGAAGGTCGGTATGGGACTGCCGCTTCTGAAGCTTGCGGCAGAGCAGACCGGCGGCACCTTATCCATTACTTCTTCGCAGGGTGAGAAGCACGGCACCGAAGTGCGTGCCACCTTCCGCATTGACCACCTCGACTGTGTCCCGGTGGGAGACTATGCGGGTACGATGGTCGCACTCATTCAAGGCAGCCCTGACATTGATTTTGAATTCCATTACCGGAAAGATTCCGGTGAGATAGAATTATCGACCGCCGAAATGCGGGCGATCTTAGGAGACGTTCCGCTCAATACACCCGAGGTTCTTCAGTGGATCGAGGATGTGCTGAACGGCTCCGACGAAGAAAGCGAATAATTAAAAAATATAAAAAGGGAAGGTACGTATTTATGAAAACTCTTGCGGAACTTCAGGCAATCCGTGACCGCATGAAGGACAGCGTTGTTCTTCGCAGCGGCTCTTCCAACGTCCGTGTCGTTGTCGGCATGGCGACCTGCGGCATCGCTGCAGGTGCACGCCCTGTCCTCAGTGCACTGGTCGAGGAAGTCAACAAGCTCGGTCTTTCCGACAAGGTCACCGTCACGCAGACCGGTTGTATCGGCATCTGCCGTTACGAGCCCGTTGTCGAGGTCTTTGAGGCCGACAAGGAAAAGGTCACCTACGTGAAAATGACAGCAGAAAAAGCACTCCGTGTTGCTGCCGAGCACCTCAGAGACGGCAAGGTCGTTGAGGAATACACCATCGGCGCGGCCGAGAAATAAAGGGAGGAACGCTGCATGATTCGTTCACATGTACTGATTTGCGGCGGTACCGGCTGTACATCTTCCGGCAGCCAGGCCGTCAAAGCAAAGCTCGAAGAAGAGCTCAAGACCAAAGGTCTGGAAGAAGAGATCAAGATCGTACAGACCGGCTGCTTCGGCCTGTGTGCCCTCGGCCCGGTCATGATCATCTACCCCGAAGGCACGTTCTACAGCCGTGTGACGCCCGATGACATCCCCGAGATCGTCGAAGAGCATCTGCTCAAGGGCCGCCCGGTCGAACGCCTCATCTATAAGGAAGGTGCTGACGCTGCTCCGAAGGAAGACCATTCTCTGGCTTCCCTCAATGACACCAACTTCTACAAGTCCCAGCTGCGTGTCGCACTGCGTAACTGCGGTGTCATCAACCCTGAACAGATCGACGAATACATTGCCCGTGACGGCTACATGGCTCTGGGTAAGGTGCTGACCGAAATGACGCCCGATGACGTCATTCAGACGCTGCTGGACTCCGGCCTCCGCGGACGCGGCGGTGCAGGTTTCCCCACCGGCCTCAAGTGGAAGTTCGCCAAGGCATACGATAACGATCAGAAGTATGTCTGCTGTAATGCAGACGAAGGCGACCCCGGTGCTTTCATGGACCGTTCCGTCCTCGAAGGCGATCCCCACGTCGTTCTCGAAGCAATGACCATTGCCGGCTACACCATCGGTGCAAGCCAGGGCTATATCTATGTCCGTGCCGAATACCCCATCGCTGTCAAGCGTCTGCAGATCGCCATCGAACAGGCTCGTGAGTACGGCCTGCTCGGCGATAACATCCTCGGCACCGGCTTCAAGTTCAACATTGACCTCCGTCTGGGTGCAGGTGCATTCGTCTGCGGCGAAGAGACCGCACTGATGACCTCCATCGAGGGCAAACGCGGCGAGCCCCGTCCCCGTCCTCCGTTCCCCGCAGAGAAGGGCCTGTTCCAGAAGCCTTCCATCCTCAACAATGTTGAGACCTGGGCAAACATCCCGCAGATCATCCTCAAGGGTGCTGACTGGTTCGCTTCCATGGGCACTGAAAAGTCCAAGGGCACCAAGGTCTTCGCACTCGGCGGCAAGATCAACCACCCCGGCCTCGTTGAGATTCCCATGGGCACTCCGCTCCGCAAGGTCATCGAAGAGATCGGCGGCGGCATCCCCAACGGCAAGAAGTTCAAGGCTGCACAGACCGGCGGTCCTTCCGGCGGCTGCATCCCGGCCAGCCTGATCGACACCCCGATGGACTACGACAGCCTGATCGCGATCGGCTCCATGATGGGTTCCGGCGGCCTGATCGTCATGGACGAAGACAACTGTATGGTCGACATCGCAAAGTTCTTCCTGCAGTTCACCGTTGACGAATCCTGCGGCAAGTGCACGCCGTGCCGTATCGGTACCAAGCGTCTGCTTGAAATGCTCGAGAAGAACACCTCCGGTAAGGGCGAACTCGAAGACCTCGACAAGATGGAAGAGCTCTGCAACTACATCAAGGCAAACGCACTGTGCGGCCTCGGTCAGACGGCTCCCAACCCCGTTCTGTCCACCCTGCGTTACTTCCGCGACGAGTACATCGCACACGTCGTGGACAAGCGTTGCCCGGCAGGCGTCT
>JAZUDF010000071.1:0-23676 GCA_045639485.1 Faecousia sp.
AAGGTAAGAATAAAATGTCTTCTTTGCTTTTTGCTCGCATAGATTTTTGTTTGATTACAGACCGTAGATCTCGGTGAATTTGTTTTCGAGGTAGTCCGTGAAATAGGACGGATCGAACGGTGCACCGCAGCAGCGTTCAAGCAGATCCATGGGATCATAGGTTCCGCCGAATTTCCAGATGTTTTCTTCCAGCCAGTCCGTGATCGGCTGCAGATCGCCCGAGGCGATGACTGCATCGACGTCGACCGTTTCCATCATCTTTGCCATGATCTGGGCACCGTAGGCAGAGCCGAGGGCATAGGACGGGAAATAGCCGACGTTGCCGCCTGCCCAGTGGCTGTCCTGCAGGACGCCTTCGCGGTCGGAGGGAACGTCGATGCCGAGGTATTCCTTGTATTTTTCGTTCCAGACACGGGGAAGATCGTCGACGTCGATCGTACCGTCGAAGAGTCCCTTTTCGATCTCGTATCGTACCATGACGTGCAGGCAGTAGGTCAGCTCGTCTGCTTCCGTGCGGATGAGAGAAGGCTCTGCCTTGTTGGCGGCAAGGAACATCTGCTCTGCAGTAACGCCTTTGAGCTGTTCGGAGAAGAGTTCCTGCATCTTGGGGAAGATCAGCTGCACAAACGGTCTGCTTCTGCCGATGATGTTTTCATACAGACGCGACTGGCTCTCGTGGATGCCCATGGACACGCCGCCGGAGAGCACCGTGCCTTCCAGCTCGTCGCCGGAGTGCAGCTCGTACAGTGCATGACCGCCCTCGTGGATAACGGAGAACATGGAGGAAAGCACATTGTCCTCGTGGTAATGCGTCGTGATGCGGACATCCTTTTTGTTGAAATTTGTGGTGAATGGATGCTCGGTCTCACGCAGGGTGCAGTGCGTCGGGTCAATGGTGATGACATCCATGAGATAATCGGAGAACTTTCGCTGCTGCTCTTCCGGGAAAGTCTTGGCAAGGAAGCTGTCATCGATCTGCGGCTTTGCCATGACTTTTTTGAGAAGCGGCACGATCTTGGCACGCAGAGCGTTAAAGAAAGCATCTGCCTTTTCCATGGTCAGCCCTTTTTCAAACAAATCAAGCTGCACATCGTAGGGTGCTTTGTCAGGCTTATAATACTTTGCAAATCGCTTGTTCGTTTCGAATATGTCGCGGATGTACGGAGCAAAGGATGCAAAATCATTCTCTGCCTTTGCTTTGTGCCAGACCGCCTCTGCCTTGTTCAAAAGCACGGTATAGGCAACATATTCGTCCTGCGGGATGCTGGAAATGTATTCGTTGTCGCGGCGGAACACTTCGATCTCGCGGAGATCCTGCTCAGAAAGTTCGTCCTTGTGCTGCCAGAGATATTCTGACGCTTCTTTGAGCTTCGGATCATTCTCCGCCTCATAGATGAGGTTGGAAAGATATTCCATCGTTTCGCCTCTGCCCTCGGCAGAGTCAGAGGGTGCTGCGGTCACAGCATCATAATACAGCACGCCCAACGCGTGATTTAAAGCGTGGCGTTTCTTTTGTATGCCGCGGTAGTATTCCAGTGCTTCTGTTGCGGTCATAATCTTGCTCCTTTCTTTTGAAAAAGCCGGAATATGTATGGGCATATTCCGGCTTGATGTTTGATTACAGCTTGGAGTATGCGACGGCAGTCTTAGCTGCGACGGTGGCGTTGTTGTAGACCAGCCGGATGTTGGAGTCGAGGCTGTCGCCGCCGGTCAGTTCCTTGACCTTGGCAAGCAGGTACGGTGTGGTCGCCTTGCCCTTGATGCCGTCCTCGCGGCTCTGACGGATGGCTTCGTCGATCGCCTTGTTGATGACGTCGGCATCCATGGAGTACTGTTCGGGAATGGGGTTGGTGACAAGCATGCCGCCCTTGAGGTCGAGGTCACGCTGTGCTTTGAAGGCTGCGGCGAGTTCTTCGGGGGTGTCGATCTCGTAGTCCACGCCGAAACCGGACTTGCGAGTATAGAAAGCCGGCAGTTCCTTGGTGCCGTAGCCGATGACGGGCACACCGTGGGTTTCGAGGTATTCAAGCGTCAAGCCGAGGTCGAGGATGGACTTTGCACCTGCACAGACGACCATGACAGGGGTGTTGGCAAGCTCTTCAAGGTCAGCAGAGATGTCCATCGTGGCCTCCGCACCGCGATGCACGCCGCCGATGCCGCCGGTGGCAAAGATCTTGGTGCCTGCCATGTGGGCGATCATCATGGTGGTGGTGACGGTGGTCGCACCGTCCATGCCCTTGGCGACAATGATGGGAAGGTCGCGGCGGGATGCCTTGGTAACTGCCTGACCGGTCTTGCCGAGATATTCGATCTCCTCGGGAGTAAGGCCTGCCTTCAGTCTGCCGCCGAGGATGGCGATCGTTGCGGGAACGGCACCGTTATCACGGATGACCTTTTCTACGTTGAGTGCCGTTTCGACATTCTGCGGGTAGGGCATGCCGTGGGAAATGATGGTGGATTCGAGTGCGACAACGGGCTTGCCTTCACGGATCGCCTGTGCGACTTCGGGATTGACATCCAGATACTTGTTGAGATTCATAATTTTTCCTCCAATATATACATTAAATTGTTTTCATTTTTTCTTTTGCCGCCTGCATGGACATCATGGGGTTGATGGTCGCTTCGCCCTCCACGGCAATGGAACCGCAGGCGACACCGAACGCGGCAGTTTCCTGTGCAGACATCCCGGAAACAAACGCGGCAGCCAGTCCCGCCATCATGGCGTCTCCGCCGCCCGTTGCATTGACGAGTACCGTCGGCGGGCAGGGTGCGAAGAATTTCTGATCCGGCTCTGCAAGGCACACGCCCTTGCTGCCGAGGCTGATGACCGCACGTTTGAGTCCCGCTGCGAGCAGGGCGTCAGCCGCACGGATGAGGGAGTCCTGGTCCGTGATGCGGATGCCGGTGAACAGTTCCGCTTCCAGTAGATTCGGTTTAAGCGTATGCAGTTTGCCTAAAACGGGACGCAGTTTTTCCGCTTTTGTGACGGAGACCGGATCTGCAAAGAGCGGTGCCGTGCAGCACTCCGCAAGATAGCAGATCGCTTCCTCGGTGAGGTTGGTCTCAAACACGACGGCAGCAGCACGGTTGAGAACGGAAAGATTCTTTTCCAGATAGGCCGGTGTGATATGGGAGGCAAGCTCCGCATCGCAGACTGCCAGTGCCATATCGCCGTCAGGCCCTGTGATGAACATATAAGTCGAGGTGACGCCATCCGGTACGCGGCAGGCGTAGGTCAGATCGATGCCGACGTCCTTGCAGTTTTCCTCCACCTTGGTGGCATAGACGTCGCCGCCGAGTGCCGTGAGCATAGTGACACGGCTGCCGAGAAGGCACAGGTTGTGTGCAATGTTCCGCCCGACACCGCCGAGGCTCAGGCGAACGGTTCCGGGATTGGAGTCACGGTCAATCAGAGGTGCAAACGATTTGCCGCAGAGATCGACGTTCACGCCGCCGACAACTGCAATATAGGGCTCACACATATCTGCCGCCTCCCTTGTGCCGAATTTTCTCTTTTACTATTCTACACCAAAGGCCGCCGATTTACAATAGCAATCTCGGCTTGTTGATTTTGCGTTCCGAATTCGGTATAATGAGGATAATCAAGAAAAAAGAGGGATATTTCATGGCAAAGACACTGGTACTTGCGGAAAAACCGTCCGTCGGCAAGGAGCTTGCACGCGTACTCGGCTGCCGCCGGGGTGCGGACGGTTATATGGAGGGTGATCGCTATATCGTCACCTGGGCACTGGGACATCTTGTCACGCTGGCAGATCCTGATGTATACGACAAGAAACTTGAAAAATGGGATATGGAAGACCTGCCCATGCTGCCGCAGAACATGAAGCTGGTCGTGATCCGTGAAACGTCAAGGCAGTACAAGGTCGTGCAGGCGTTGATGAAACGCGGTGACGTTTCCGATCTTGTGATCGCGACCGACGCAGGACGCGAAGGCGAACTCGTTGCACGCTGGATCATGATGAAGGCAGGCTGGAACAAGCCCGCAAAGCGGCTTTGGATCTCCAGTCAGACCGACCGTGCGATCAAAGAAGGCTTCTTAAATCTGCGTCCCGCCCGGGACTATGACAATCTCTTTCGCTCGGCACAGGCACGCTCGCACGCGGACTGGCTTGTGGGACTGAACGTCACGCGTGCTCTGACCTGCAAATACGGTGCACAGCTCTCCGCAGGACGCGTGCAGACACCGACACTGGCACTCATCGTTGACCGCGAAGACGAGATCAAGCGATTTGTGCCGAAGGAGTTTTACGGTGCGGCACTGAACTTTGACGGTTTCCGTGCCACCTACAAGGACAGCAAAGGACAAGCACACAGTTTTGACCGCGAGGTCATGGAGAAAATCGTGCGGGAATGTCAGGGACTGCAGGGCACCGTGACGCAGGTGGTACGCATGAAGCGGCAGACACCGCCGCCTGCCGCGTATGACCTGACCGAGCTGCAGAGAGATGCCAACAAAAAATACGCGTACTCTGCCAAAGAAACGCTGAACATCATGCAATCGCTCTATGAGCGGCACAAGGCACTCACCTACCCGCGTACCGACAGCCGTTATATCTCAGACGACGTGGTGTCAACGATTCCCGACCGTCTACGTGCCGTGATGCAGGCTCCTTACAAGGAAGCGGCACAAAGCGTGATGCGGCGGCGTCCCATGCAGACCAAATACATCGTAAACAACGCGAAAGTCACCGATCACCACGCGATCATTCCGACCGAAGAGCAGCCGAGCTTATACGACATGACCGGCCCTGAACGCAATATCTATGACCTTGTCGTGCGAAGATTTTTAGCCGTCCTGATGCCGCCGATGGAGTATGAGGAAGTCAAACTGACCGTGACCGTCGGCAAATATTCCTTTACGGCAAAGGGCAAGATCATCCGCGAGCTTGGGTGGAAGACAGCCTACGACAAGAACTGGACAACGGACGAAGAAGCAGAAGATGACCGCGACGATCAGCGGCTTCCCGATCTGCGGGAAGGGATGAAGCTTCCGGTACGCAGTGCGAAGGTCACGACAGGCAAGACCAATCCCCCGGCACGCTATACGGAGGCAACACTGCTGACTGCAATGGAGCACCCGCAAGGTCAGGTGACGGATAAAAAGCTCAATCAGATCCTGCAGGAGACGAGCGGACTCGGCACGCCTGCGACCAGAGCGGATATTATTGAAAAGCTGTTTTCCGCATTTTATATCGAGCGGCACGGAAAGGAACTGGTGCCGACCTCCAAGGGCATCCAGTTAGTCAAGCTTGTGCCGAAGGATCTTCGCAGTGCGGAGCTGACCGCCGTGTGGGAAGACCGTCTTGCGAAGATCGCAAAGGGTATGGAGACCGACACGAAATTTGTCGGCGAGATGCGGGAATACGCAACGAAATTAGTCTCCGCCGTCAAGGCGAGCGATGCAAAATACACACATGACAACCAGACAAGAAAGCCCTGCCCCGAGTGCGGCAAGATGCTGCTTCTGGTGCACGGCAAACGCGGCGATATGCTCGTTTGTCCCGACCGTGACTGTGGCTTCCGCAAGAGCGTGATGCAGACGACCAACGCCCGCTGCCCGAACTGTCACAAAAAATTAGAGCTTTGGGGTGAAGGTGAAAAGCAGACCTTTGCCTGTGCCTGCGGCTATCGGGAAAAGCTCTCCGACTTTGAGGCACGCAGAAAATCCGACGGTGCGGGAAAAGCCGACGTGCGGCGGTATATGGAAAAGCAGAACAGGCAGGAAGCTCCTGCGAACAACGCCATGGCAGAGGCCCTGGCGAAGTGGATGGAAAAGAACAAGTAGATGTGTGTAGTTAATTATAAATAGTTAATAGTGAATAGTTGATTGAGGTATTTTTCAATTCTCTGAATTGAAAAATGATTTCAAATCGTCCGCTTGCGGACACCATAATAAACTATTATCTATTCACTATTCATCATTATCCTCGAAGGAGTTTCCATGAAATCGGACAAGTTTATCAATAGTGAAAATGCACTGTATGCGGATATGCGGGCGGCGATGAAGGAAGGACGTGCCAAGGTCATTTATGACAGCGAGACTGCCCTGCTGCTGCGGGAAACAGTTTGCGGTGTGTATTTTCTTGCGGCACAGTCCATGCAGGATGCAGAAAGGATATTGGGCAGTCTGCGTGAGAAGGATCCCGTTGTGGTGCTGCACGGCAGGGCATTGTTTGACGTTGCGGAAAAGCTCGGCTACGAGGTCGATCCTCCCTGCTGTCAGGCAACGTATGCAGGAAGTCTGCTGCCCGTTGACGGAGAGTTGACATTGCGGCATCCGGATGAGGCGGATTTTCCGACAGTCGACGCAAGTTACCACCTTATAAACGGGGCGGAGCTGCACAAGGACTTTGCAAAGCCGGAGTTTCTGGGCGGGTATCTTGACGGAAAACTGGTTGGCTTTGCAGGCCTGCACAGTGAAGGTTCGATGGGACTGCTCACCGTGCTGCCGGACTACCGCCGCCGCGGGTTTGCACAGCAGATCTACTCTGCCCTGATCAACAGTCAACTGGAAAAAGGCAGGATCCCCTATGCACAGATCTACACGGATAACGAAAATTCGCTGAATTTACAGAGAAAACTCGGTTTTACGCTCTCAGGCGACGTGATCGCATGGAGCTGGCTGCCGGACACGGAGGAAGCATAGGTGCATTACGTATATATGGTGCGGTGTGCTGACGGCAGCCTCTACACCGGCTATGCACTCGACCCCGTCAAGCGGGCAGCTGTGCATAATTCCGGCAAGGGTGCAAAGTATACCCGCTCCCGTCTGCCGGTTGAACTGGTCTACACGGAGCAGTACGAAATAGCGACCGAGGCACATCGGCGTGAATGGCAGATCAAGCAGCTGTCTCATGCCGCAAAAGAAGCGATGTTGGCAGAAAAATTCGGTGAAAATGAATAAAAAAGCATTTTCACATTTGTTATTTCTTCTGAATTCGACAAAATGACTGGAAAGACGGCATTTTCTGTGCTATACTGACAGCATCCATAAAACATAATTAATCAGGAGGATTCTATTATGGGTAAATTTGTTATGGCAAACACCAAGACCGGCATCAAGTTCAACCTCAAGGCTACCAATGGCGAAATCATCGCTACTTCCGAAGTCTATAAGGCAGAGGCTTCCTGCCGCAAGGGCATCGCAAGCGTCGTCAGAAACGCTCCCATCGCTGCTCTGGAAGACCAGACCGTCGAAGGCTTCAAGGTCGAGAAGAACCCCAAGTTCGAAGTTTACACCGACAAGGCCGGTGAATTCCGTTTCCGCCTGAAGGCTACCAACGGCCAGATCATCGCTGTCGGCGAAGGCTACAAGAAAAAGGCTTCCTGCCTCAACGGCATTGAGTCCATCCGCAAGAACGCTCCGGATGCTCCCATTGTCAAAGAGTAACTGATTCCGTACAAAAAATCCCGACATGATACCATGTCGGGATTTTTTCTATTTCTTTTTCCGTTGGTTGGGACCGAGGCCGGTCCGGCTTGGCTTGATCTGGCTGCCTTTTTTTGCCTTGCCCTGCATCCGGATGGGTTTTGCCCTGCCGTGCTGCTGTGCGGGCTTTTCCTCCCGCTTGCGTTGCGGCTGTTCGTTTTTCTTCGGACGGATGAGGCACTTTTTGCCTGTACCGATGAGATCGGTTCTCCCGGCCTTTTCAAGGGCTTCATGCACCATCATATAATTCTTCGGATCACGGTACTGGATGAGGGCACGTTGCATGGCCTTTTCCCGCGGATCCTTTGCCACATACACCGGCTTCATCGTACGAGGATCAACGCCCGTGTAGTACATGACGGTGGAGATGGTGGACGGCGTGGGATAGAAGTCCTGCACCTGCTCGGGCATATAGCCCATGTCGCGGATATGCTCGGCAAGCTCCACCGCCTCTTTCAGGGTACTGCCCGGATGCGAGGACATCAGATACGGGACAAGGAACTGATTGAGGTGCTCTTTTTCGTTGAGCTTATTGTACTTTTCCGTGAAGCGGCGGTAGACCGCATTGCGTGGCTTGCCCATGAGCATCAAGACGTTATCCGACACGTGCTCGGGTGCGACCTTGAGCTGACCGGAAACGTGGTGCTTCACGAGTTCACGGAAGAAGGTGTCGTCCTTGTCGGCAAGCAGGTAATCAAAGCGGATGCCGCTGCGGACAAACACTTTTTTCACGCCGGGCAGAGCACGGAGTTTGCGGAGCAATTCAAGATAATCCGAGTGGTCGACACGCAGGTTTTTACACGGTGCCGGGAACAGACACTGCTTGGTCGGGCAGGCACCTTTCGACAGCTGCTTTTCGCAGGCAGGTGCACGGAAGTTTGCCGTCGGGCCGCCGACATCGTGGATGTAGCCCTTGAAGTCGGGATCCTTCGTCATCTTTTCGGCTTCTTTGAGGATCGATTCGTGGCTTCTCGTCTGGATGATGCGGCCCTGGTGGAAGGTCAGAGAGCAGAAGCTGCAACCACCGTAACAGCCGCGGCAGGAGGTCAGCGAGAACTGCACCTCTTTGATTGCAGGCACGCCGCCCTGCTTCTGATAGGACGGATGGTAGGTGCGAAGGTACGGAAGATCGTAAATCTCGTCCATCTCGGCAGTGGATAGCGGCTTCTGCGGCGGGTTCTGCACCACAAATTCGTGGTCGGAATACGGCTCGATCAGTCGTTTTCCGGAGAAAGGATCAGTGTTGCAGTACTGGGTATAGAAGCTTTTTGCATAGGTTTTCCTGTCGCTTTGCAAGTCGCTCCAGGACGGCAGCATCACGGCATCGTAGACGTTTTCCGTGGATTTCGTCTTATACACCGTGCCGTCAATGAAGGTGATGTCCTGCACGGACAGACCGCTTTTGAGGGCGTCCGCGATCTCGACCACACTGCGTTCGCCCATGCCGTACATGAGAAGGTCTGCCTGCGAGTCAAGCAGGATCGAGCGTTTGAGTTTATCCGACCAGTAGTCGTAGTGTGCAAGCCTTCGAAGGCTCGCCTCCATGCCGCCGATCAGGATCACCGTGTCTTTATACGCCTGACGGATGAGATTGCAGTAGACCACCGTGGCATAGTCCGGGCGTTTGCCGATCTCGCCGCCGGGGGTGAAGGCGTCCGTCTTGCGGCGGTGCTTGAAGACAGAATAGTGGTTGACCATGGAATCCATGTTGCCGCCCTGCACTAAAAAGCCGTACTTTGGCTTGCCGAGCACCGTGACGGATTTCGGATCCTTCCAGTCCGGCTGAGAGATGATGCCGACCTTATAGCCTGCATGCTCCAGCACGCGGCTGATGATGGCGTGACCGAAGGACGGATGGTCAACGTAGGCATCGCCGATGACGTAGACAAAATCGCACTGTTTCCAGTGATGGCTCTCCATCTCGGCCTTGTTCATCGGAAGAAAATAGGACATGATACTCCCCTCTTACTTGCTGCCGGTCGAGCCGAAGCCGCCTTCACCGCGTGCAGTGTCGGACAGTACTTCGGTTTCTAAAAATTCCACTGCCAAATACGGCATGATCGCCATCTGAGCGATGCGTTCGCCCGGTTCCACCGTCTGCGGCTTTTCGCCGTGGTTGTGAATGGGCACCATGCACTCGCCGCGATAGTCACTGTCAATGACACCGACCTTGTTGGCAGGTGCAAGATCACGCTTTGCCGCAAGTCCGGAACGGGCAAAGACAAAGCCTGCGTAGCCCTCCGGCAGTTCCACGGCAAAGCCTAAAGGGATCATGACCGTCTGTCCCGGTTGCACCGTAACGGGTGCGTCGAGGCAGGCATAGAGATCTGCACCTGCGGCATAGGGCGTGCCGTAGGTCGGAAATATCGCATTGTCTTTCAGTCGTTTGATCGGAACAGTTTTCATCGGAAAGCCTCCTGCAGTCGCCGCACAGCTTCACGCACAGTGGCGTGGGTGCAGCCGATATTCATACGCATATAGCCGGTGCCCGCGGCACCGAACATGTCGCCGCGATTGCACCAAAGTCCCGCTTTTTGCAGGAAAAAGTCGTTTAATCCGTCTGCCGACAGTCCCAGTTCACGGCAGTCGAGCCACATCAGATAGGTGCCCTGCGGCTGTACCATGCGGATCGGGGTAGATCGCAGGCCGTCTTTCAGGATGCGGATATTTTCCGAAAGATGATCGAGCAGGCCGTCTAACCAGCCTTCCCCATCGCGGTAGGCCGCCTTGGTGGCAGTCACGGACAGACCGTTCAGTCCGCCGCAGCCGGTCGCACCGAAGGTTCGTTCATACGCCGTGCGAAGGTCGGGATCGGAGATGATGATATTGGATGCCTGCAGGCCTGCAATATTGAAGGTTTTGGACGGTGCCGTGCAGGTGATCGTGCGGGCGGCAATTTCGGGGGAAAGCGTGGCCGTGGGGATGTGTTTGCTGCCCGGGTAAATAAAATCGGAGTGAATTTCATCCGAGATAATGACGACGCCGTGCTTTACGCAAAGTTCGCACATTTTCTCTAATTCCTGCCGCATCCATACCTTGGCAACGGGATTGTGCGGCGAGCAGAGCACAAAGGCTTTGACCTTGTGCTCGGTGATTTTTGCTTCAAAATCCTCAAAGTCGACCTCGTAGCCGTCCTGCGTGCGGACAAGCTCCGTGATGACCGGCATTCTGCCGTTTTTGAGGATCATGTCGCGGAAGGGATGGTAGACAGGCTGCTGGATGAGCACACCCTCCCCCGTCTGCGTCACGGCACAGATCGCCATGCTGACGGCAAAGACCACGCCGGGCGTTTTGACGATCGAAGTGGGATCGATCTCCCAGTTCATACGGCGGCGATACCAGTCGCAGACGAGACGGTCATATTCCGCATCCGGGAACGTGTAGCCGAAAATGCCATGGGCACTTGCTTTTTGCAGTGCCTCGATGACGGCAGGTGCCGTCTGCAGATCCATATCCGCCACCCACATGGGAAGTGCGTCTTCCCTTGCTCCTTCCGGCAGCGGTGCATCATATTTATAACAATCCGTGCCACGGCGGTCGATCAGCCGTTCAAAATAAGATGCCGCGATCTTTTCCATGTGCCTCGCTCCTTTTTGCTTTCTTTTTCTATTTTACAGAATTTCGTTCGCCGCGTCAAGGAAAGCCTCCGCAAATCATCGAATTGCGGAGGCTTTTTCTTATTTTCTGTTTTGGCAGCTTTGTGCACAGTGGGCACAGTCACCGCCGCAGCCCTTGCCGCGATGTTTGATTGCAAACACAACAGCAGTGATCAATGCGGCAACTACAGCTGCGAGAATGAGCCAGCTTTGCCAGTTCATAGGCCCACCCCCAGAAGCGATCCGACGAGGTAGACCACAAAGGCACATACCCATGCGATCAGGCACTGACCGAAGACAACGCCGGTCGCCCATTTGGCCCCGAGTTCTCTGCGAATGGAGGCGATTGCCGCCACGCAGGGCGTGTAGAGCAGGCAGAAGACCAGAAGTGCCGCCGCACCGAGCGGTGCAAGGATTGCGGTGACGGAGGTCGTACCGAGCAGGACTTCCAAGGTCGCCACGACGCTTTCTTTTGCCATAAAGCCCGTGACGAGTGCGGTGGAAATACGCCAGTCGCCGAAGCCGAGCGGTTTGAAGACGGGTGCAAGGAAGCCTGCAAGTCCGGCAAGAATACTGTTCTGTGAGTCGCCGTTTAAGTAGTGCAGGCCGAAGTCGAAGCTCTGCAGGAACCAGACAACGACGGCTGCCGCAAAGATGACCGTAAAGGCTCTTTGCAGGAAGTCCTTTGCCTTGTCCCAAAGAAGATGCAAAACGTTTTTGGCACCGGGCATGCGGTAGTTCGGCAGCTCCATGACAAACGGTACTGCTTCGCCTTTGAATGCCGTATTTTTGGAAATGAGGGCGACTAAAATGCCGACGAGGATGCCCGTGAAGTACAGAAGGATCATCACAAGCCAGCTGTAGTGCGGGAAGAAGGCTGCGGCAAAGAAGCCGTAGACCGGAAGCTTCGCCGTGCAGCTCATGAACGGCGTGAGCATGATGGTCATTTTTCTGTCCCGTGCAGAAGGCAGCGTCCGACTTGCCATGACGCCCGGAACGGTACAGCCGAAGCCGATGAGCATGGGGACGATACTGCGTCCGGAAAGGCCGATCTTTCGAAGCAGTTTATCCATGACGAAGGCGACGCGTGCCATATAGCCGCTGTCCTCGAGCATAGAGAGGAAGAAAAACAGAATGACAATGATGGGCAGGAAACTTAAAATGCTGCCGATGCCGCCGAAGATGCCGTCAATGATCAAAGAACGCAGCACATCGTTGACATTCCACGTTTGCAAAAGCGATGACAGCTGCTCCGTCAAAAAGCCGATCCCCTGCTCCAAAAGGCCTTGCAGCCACGCACCGATAACGCCGAAGGTCAGGAAAAAGACCAGTCCCATGATGACGATGAAGGCCGGGATCGCCGTGTATTTGCCGGTCAGGATCTTGTCGATGTTGCGGCTGCGGCGGTGCTCCTTGCTCTCGCGGGGCTTCACGACCGTGGCATCGCAGAGCTTCCGGATAAAGGAAAACCGCATATCTGCGATGGCGGCAGCACGGTCCATGCCGCGTTCTTCTTCCATCTGGCAGATGATGTGCTCCAGCATCTCCTGTTCGTTTTGCGACAGTTTCAAGGCTGCAAGGACAAGCTTATCATCCTCGATCAGCTTGCTTGCAGCAAAGCGGGTAGGGATCCCTGCGGCTCTGGCATGGTCTTCGATCAGGTGCATGATGCCGTGCAGTGCACGGTGAACCGCACCGCCGTGGTCGTCCTTGTCGCAGAAGTCCGTTCTGCCGGGACGCTCCTGATAGCGGGCGATATGAACCGCGTGGAGGACAAGCTCGTCGACACCTTCGTTCTTTGCCGCTGAAATCGGAACAACGGGGATGCCGAGCAGATTTTCCATTTCGTTGATATGCACCGTGCCGCCGTTGCCGCGTACCTCGTCCATCATGTTGAGGGCGAGCACGATCGGAACATCCAGCTCCATGAGCTGCATGGTAAGGTAGAGATTGCGTTCGATGTTGGTGGCATCAACGATATTGATGATGCACGTCGGCTTTTCGTCAAGCAGAAACTGACGGGAAACGATCTCCTCACTGGTGTAGGGGGAAAGCGAATAGATGCCGGGCAGGTCGGTCACTTCGGTGTCTGCATGGCCACGGATCGTGCCGCCCTTGCGGTCGACCGTCACGCCGGGGAAATTGCCGACGTGTTGATTGGAGCCTGTGAGCTGATTGAAGAGTGTCGTCTTGCCGCAGTTCTGATTGCCGGCAAGGGCAAAGGTCAGTTTTTTGTCCTTCGGCAGCGGGTTTCCGTCGGATTTTGCGTGGTATTTGCCGGTTTCACCGAGGCCGGGGTGCTCCATGTCGGACGCCTTGGGTGACTCTTTCTGCGTGAGTTTTTTGATGGGGCGGATATCGATTTTCTCTGCGTCCGCCAGTCGCAGTGTCAGTTCATAACCGTGGATGCGAAGCTCCATCGGATCACCCATCGGTGCGTATTTGATGAGCGTCACCTCTGCACCGGGCAAAACGCCCATGTCCAGAAAATGCTGACGCAGGCGTCCCTCTCCGCCGACCGCGGTGATGGCCGCCGATGCACCGATTTCTAAGTCGCGTAACGTCATTTGGATCTGCCTTTCTTTGCAGTTAGCCTATGCTAATTCTTTCTGTAGTTAGTATATGCTAACTACAGAAATTTGTCAAGGTTTTTTTCTTGTTTCGCCGCAATTGACATCGCGGATGCAAAAAGATATAATAAACTTGTAAATATGCGGTTTTGCCGCAAAAAGAAAAGGAGTTTTCCGTATGAGAAACGTGATCTGCGGCCGCTGTGTCAAGTGCGGCAAGGAATACGAAGCTGTCCCCAACCTCACCAACTGCGAATGTGGCGGCATCCTCGACATCATCTATGACTATGACTATATCAAATCGACCTTCACAAAGGAAACGCTGAAAAACCGCGACAACCGCTCCATGTGGCGTTATCGCGAGCTGCTCCCCGTGGAGCCCGACACTCCTGACACCCCGCTGCGTGTGGGCTGGTCTCCCCTGTATGAAGCTGACCGTCTGGCAAAGATGCTCGGCATCAAGAAGCTCTGGGTCAAGGACGACGGCATCAACCCGACCGCGTCTTTGAAGGACCGTGCTTCCGCCATGGCAGTTGCCAAGGCAAAGGAAGCAGGTGCAAAGGTCATTGCCTGCTCCTCCACCGGCAACGCTGCTTCTTCCCTGGCCGGCAACGCTGCTGCCGCAGGTCTGAAGACCTATATCTTCGTTCCTTCCCGTGCACCCAAGGGCAAGGTCGCACAGCTGATGACCTTCGGTGCGACTGTCATCTCCGTGCAGGGCAGCTACGAGGACACCTTTGAACTGTCCAAGGCCGCCATTGACAAGTGGGGCTGGTACAACCGCAACGCCGCGATCAACCCGTATCTGTCCGAAGGCAAAAAGACCGTCGGTCTGGAAATTGCAGAGCAGCTCGGCTGGAAAATGCCCGACTACATCGCCATTTCCGTCGGTGACGGCTGCACGATCGCAGGTCTGTGGAAAGGTCTGAAGGATCTTTATGCTATCGGCTTTATCGACAAACTGCCGCGTCTGATCTCTGCACAGGCAGAGGGCTGCCATCCCATCAACCGTGCCATTGCCGACAATGCGGAATGGTACCCCATGGAAGAGAACACCATCGCTGACTCCATCGCAGTCGGTGTGCCCAGAAACGCAGACAAGGCTCTCATGGCGATCCGTGAGTCCAACGGTATCGTGGTCAACGTGACCGACGAAGAGATCATGGCAGCACAGAAGCTGCTCGGCACGACCTGCGGCGTGTTCGGCGAGCCCGCCGGTGTCACCGGTGCAGCAGGTCTGAAGAAGCTGTGCGAAGAGGGCAAGATCCCCGCTGACGCAACGGTCGTTTCCGTCGTGACCGGCAACGGTCTGAAGGACGTTGCAAACGCCATTAAGGCTTGCGGCGATCCCATCTCCATCCCCTCCGACATGGATCTTCTGCTGAAGGCCTTTGCCGACAACGGCATCAAGGTGGACGAAGACTGATTATCTCATAAAACATGCCTCGCAGGTTTTTCCTGCGAGGCTTTTTTTATAGTGGTCAGCATGCGGCGGGACGAGGGCGTCCCGCCCTACGGCGGAGATTAGGGTGCGGTGCATAGAATTCTTTCCTGTGGGAATACTGGCGGTATGAAACCGATCCATTTTTTAAGGACGCACAAGAAGCTGAGTGCAGCACTCTGCGGCGGTGCGGCAGGGATCGCGAACGGAATGCTCGGAGCCGGCGGCGGGATGCTGCTGATCCCGCTCATGCGGCTGTTTCATTTGCTGGATGACCGCGAGCTGTTTGCGACGGCGATCGCCGTGATGCTGCCGATCAGTCTGGTGTCCTTCCTCATCTGTCTGTGCCGCGGAAACGTCGACGTTCTTTCGGCACTGCCCTACTGTGCAGGCGGCCTCATCGGCGGTCTGCTCGGCGGACTGTTTTATAAAAAAATACCGACAAAATGGCTCCACCATGCACTCGGTGTTTTCATTTTATGGGGAGGCGTGCGGCTACTGTTATGAGTATTCTGTTTGCCGTGCTTGCGGGCTTACTCTGTGGCATTCTATCCGGCTTCGGGATCGGCGGCGGGAGTCTGCTCATGGTCTACATGACCGCCATCGCACTTGTTGAACAAAAAGCGGCACAGGGGATCAACCTGCTCTACTTTCTGCCGACCGCAGGTGCCTCCCTGCTGCTGCACACGAAAAACCGACTGATCAAATGGGACATCGTTCTTCCGGCCGCTGCGGCAGGCTGTCTTTGCGGGGCGGCGGCTGCCTGGCTCTGCGGCGGAATGGACAGCACCATTCTGCGGAAAATTTTCGGCGGCTTTCTGCTCCTTGTCGGCATGACGGAGCTTGCAGCGAAACCGCAAAAGTAAAGCACACGCAGGTGTGCTTTTTTTCTTGCTTTTTGCCGCCCGTTGCGGTACAATAAATGTGCAATATTCTTTTGAAAGAATAACGGAGCTGGCAACATGATTTATTTTGACAATGCCGCGACAACCCTGCACAAGCCGCAGGAAGTGATCGATGCGGTGGTGCAGGCAATGACATCGTTCGGGAATTACGGACGGGGCGTCCATGAAGGTGCCCTCAGTGCGGCACGAACCGTTTCGGAAGCAAGGCAGGCACTTGCCGCCTTTTTCGGCTGCCCCGATCCTTCCCGTGTGATCTTCACCGCAAATGCGACGGCTTCATTAAATACGGCAATTTGCGGCATGCTGTCAGAAGGTGACGGCGTGATCGCAACGGACCTGGCACACAACTCCGTGCTGCGTCCTTTGTACCGTCTGGAAAAAGAACACGGCGTTGAGTTGCAGTTCGTAACTGCAGGCACAGACGGAAAGCTCAATTATGATGATTTTGAACGGTTGCTGACGAGAAAAACGCGGGTGGTCGTTTCTACGCACGCCTCGAACCTGACCGGAGACATGACAGATCTTGCAAAGGTCGGGGCGTTTTGCAGAAAGCACGGTCTTTTACACATTGTCGATGCGGCACAGACGGCAGGAACGTTTCCGATCGATATGAAGGCCATGGGCATTGATGCTTTGTGCTTTTCCGGGCACAAGGGCATGATGGCCCCGCAGGGTGTCGGCGTTTTGCTATTGATGCCCGGCGTTGAAGTGCGTCCTTTGCTCGTTGGCGGGACGGGCGTGCAGTCGCATCTGCCGTCACAGCCTGCACAGTATCCGGAGCATTTGGAGGCAGGCACACTCAACACGCACGGCATTGCAGGACTGCTTGCCGCACTGCGTTATATAGAAGACAAAACGCCGCAGGCGATCCACGCCCGTGAGTTTGCACTTGCTACGCGATTTTATGAAGGCATCCGAAGTGCAGACGGTGTAACGGTATACGGTGATTTCTCCGCTGACCGGGCTGCCATCGTGACACTCAACATCCGCGATTACGGCTCATCCGAGGTCGCCGATGCTCTGGCACGGGATTATGGCATCGCCGTACGCAGCGGTGCCCACTGTGCACCACGGATGCACGCCGCACTCGGCACAGAGAAACAAGGTGCCGTGCGTTTTTCCTTTGGTTGGTTCAATACCGACGATGAGGTCGATGCGGCGATTGCGGCAGTAAAGGAGATTGCAGAATGTTAAGACGCGAAGGTCTGCGGCTGGTGTTGACATTCTATACCACGGCAGACGCGATCGCCACGGAGCGGTTGTGTAAGGAAAAGAACATCGCAGGCCGTCTGATTCCCGTACCGCGGGAGCTCACCTCCGACTGCGGGATGGCTTGGAGCATGGCTCCGGAGGATCGCAATCTTTTAGAGGAAGCATTAAAAAAGGAAAAAATCGAAGTGGCGGCATGGACAGAGCTTTATCTGTAATTAAACGCAGATCCTTCGCTTCGCTCAGGATGACACTTTATAAGAGGATTATTGTATGCTTGTGATCATTCGTGGTGCAGGGGACCTGGCAACGGGAATCGCCCTGCGGTTATACCGTGCAAAAATGAATATCATCATGACCGATCTGCCGGTGCCGACCTCGATCCGGCGTACGGTTTGTTTTTCCGAGGCGATCCGTCACGGTGAAGTTTCGGTGGAAGGCATCAGTGCACGATTGGCAGAAACACCGGAGCAGGCACTCGCACTGACCAAGGACGGTTTTGTCGCGGTCATGGCAGATCCTGAAGGAAACTGCATCCGTACACTGCATCCTGACGCAGTGGTGGACGCCATCCTCGCAAAACGCAACACCGGCACAAAAATCACCGATGCACCCGTTGTCATCGGTGTGGGCCCCGGTTTTACAGCAAAGGCCGACTGCCACGCGGCGGTCGAAACGATGCGAGGGCACTATCTCGGGCGTGTCATTTATGACGGCACCCCCATTCCCAATACCGGCATTCCGGGACTCATCGGCGGCTTTGCAGGTGAGCGTGTCTTGCGTGCACCTGCAGACGGCACGTTCCAGTCTGTCTTAAAGATCGGTGACCGCGTAAAAGCGGGTGACGTGGCAGGCTACGTTGCAGGCGAGCCGATGAAGTGCACGATCGGCGGCATTCTGCGTGGGCTTCTGGCTGACGGTGTGCCCGTCACGAAAGGCATGAAGAGCGGTGACGTCGATCCGCGGTGCGAAGTCGATCACTGCTACTGTGCTTCCGACAAGGCACTGTCCATCGGCGGCGGCGTTTTGGAGGCCATTCTGAATTTGAGGTAAGCTATGGAAAATGAAGTGAAACTGACAAAGCTTGCAAAGTGTGCAGGCTGCGGTGCCAAGGTCGGTGCCGGTGTGCTGGCACAGCTTTTAGAGGATATCAAGGTACATAACGATCCCAACCTTCTGGTCGGATTTGACCGAAGCGACGATGCATCGGTCTACAAGCTCAACGACAAGCTTGCCATGGTACAAACGGTGGACTTCTTCCCGCCGATCGCAGACGATCCGTACACCTTCGGTGCGATCGCGGCAACCAATGCACTGTCCGACGTGTATGCGATGGGCGGCGAGCCGAAGACGGCACTCAACATCATGGCGGTTCCCGAGGATATGCCGAAAGAAGTCGTACACGAAATTTTACGTGGCGGCTACGACAAGGTCTATGAAGCAGGTGCACTGATCACCGGCGGACACAGCATCTTTGATGACGAGCCAAAATACGGACTTGCCGTGACAGGCTTTGTGCATCCCGATAAGATCCTGACCAATTCCGGTGCAAAAGCAGGTGACGTGCTGCTGTTCACGAAGCCCATCGGCATCGGTGTGCTGACCTCTGCGATGAAGGCAGATATCGTGAGTGACGAAACAAAAGCACTCGCAAACAGGCTGATGACCACGCTCAACAAATATGCCCGTGATATCATGGTGAAATACAACGTGCACGCCTGCACGGACGTGACGGGCTTTGGCGTACTCGGCCATCTGCTGGAAATGGCACAGGGCAGCGATATGGAGATCCATCTCGACGTTTCCGGTGTGGATTTCATTCCCGAGGCTTTGGAGTTTGCCCGCATGGGCGTACTGCCGGCAGGGATGTACCGCAACCGTGCCTTTGCCGAAGCTTCGGTTGAGCCGGGCAATACCGAGGTCGCAATTCAGGATCTGCTGTACGATCCGCAGACAGCAGGAGGCCTTGCGATCGCGGTCAGTCCCGAGGATGCAGACGCACTGCTCGCGGAGCTGAAGGATGCCGTTCCTTCGGCACAGCGTTGGGGCACCGTGCAGCCTTATCGCGGCGGAAAACGCATTTATCTCGAATAAAATTGATACCCGCGGTGCGGGAAGGCTCTGCGGGCATCTCTTTTAGATACCGTTATTCTCATTTGAGAATGACGCAATCACAAGAAAGAAGGGTTTTTATGGCAAACAAAAAGAAAAGTTGGTTCGGTCGCAACTGGCTGATCCTCCTGACCGGACTCATTGTCGGCGTGGCAGCACTCGTGCTGCAAAAGCTCGGCAACCCCGGCAACATGGGCTTCTGTATCGCGTGCTTCGAGCGTGACATCGCCGGTGCACTCGGTCTGCAGAAGGCTGCAAACGGTGACGGTGCTCTGATCCTCTCCTATTTCCGTCCGGAGATCATCGGCATCCTCCTCGGCTCCATGATCATGGCGATCTGCACGAAGGAATTCAAGGGCAAGGGCGGCAGCTCTCCTGTCCTCCGCTTCATCCTCGGTGCAGGCGTGATGATCGGTGCTCTCGTGTTCCTCGGCTGCCCGCTCCGTATGGTCATCCGTATCGGCGGCGGCGACCCGAATGCACTGATTGGTCTGGTCGGCTTTATCGTCGGCATTCTTGTCGGTGTTGTCTTCCTGAAAAACGGCTTTGATCTTGGCCGTGCTTACGAACAGAAGAAAACTGAGGGTGCGTCCTTCCCCGTATCCATGCTTTTGATGTTTATCCTTTGCTTCATCGGCGTGATCGGTGCTGTTTCTGAAGCAGGCCCCGGCTCCATGCACGCTCCCTGGTACGTTGCGATCATTGCCGGCATCAACGTCGGTGCTCTCGGCCAGCGTAGCCGTTTCTGCATGGTCGGCGGTGTGCGTGACAGCGTGATGTTCATGGATTTCGGTCTGATTGCAGGCTTCGGCATGGTCATCGTGACCGTCCTTGCAGGCAATGCGATCCTCGGCAACTTCGGTGAAAGCTACAAGGGTTTCCAGACGGTCGGTCAGCCCATCGCAAGTGCTGACGGACTGTGGAACTTCCTCGGCATGGTCGTTGTCGGTTGGGGCTCTGCCCTGCTCGGCGGCTGCCCGCTGCGTCAGCTCGTTCTCGCAGGCGAAGGTAACTCCGATTCCGCAGTTTCCGTGCTCGGCATGATCTTTGGTGCTGCCTGTGCACATAACTTCAAGCTGGCTTCCGGTGCTTCCACGCTGGCAGAAGACGGCACTGTTTCCGGTGGCTCTACTCCCGGCGGCCACATCGCAGTCATCGTGATCCTCGGCATCCTTGCCGTGGTTTCCGTGCTTTGCACCTTCTGCAAGAAGAAAGAGAAGGCAGACTGATGGTAGACGCAAGAGGCTATTCCTGCCCGATGCCTGTCATCATGGTGCAGAAGGCAGTCAAGAAAGAAAACGGCGACTTGGAGGTTCTGGTCGACAATCAGTGTGCCGTGGACAACGTGACACGCTTTGCGGAAAATCAGGGTTACACAGTCACCGTATCGCCCGAAGGCAACGATTTCCGTCTGCTGCTGAAAAAATAAGCAAGCAAAAAGCCGACGCAGGTTTTCCTGCATCGGCTTTTCTTATTGATTACCGTAGGGCTTCGTCTTCGTCCGTCGGCGGAATGAGCACCAAAAATGCCAGGTCTTCGTCCTCGGGGAGATATTCCTCCTCAGGGTAGAACAAACGCCAGCTTTCACCTGTCAGCCAACGAATTGTGAAATCTTCTGCCCAGCTTTCGGGCCATACGATTGCGGTATCCGCTGCTTTGAAGGTAAACACCCGCTTCGCCATGTCTTTGTCCAGGCCGAGATCTTCCAGAACCTCTGTCGTGATCTCGTCTGACTTTTCAGCATCTCCGGTCACATACATCTGACCGAGCATCCATTCATGCAGTGCCATGACCGTGGAATAATCGGACATGACTGTAACTGTGCCGGTTTCTTCGTCTACCGTGATCTCGGCATTTGTTTCAAACCGTTCGGCAAGCTCCGGATTTTGCTCTTTCAGCCACTCGAAAAACGATTCGTCGATGCTGTCGTAGAGCAAAACCGCAGCATAATTGTCCTCAGACACCGTCACGCAGTGCTGCAGGATTTCCGGTGTGAAGGGGAAGCCGAGGTGGCGTTTGATTGCACTGCCGTGTCCGACGCTCAGCTGATGGTCCGCGGCTTCTGTTTCTGCCGCTTCGTTGCCCGGTGCGGCTGTCTGCAGTTCCGGATCTTCTGATTTCCGGCCGGCACTCGTTTCTGCGGGCTGATCTTCATAAAACGCAGCAGAACCGACACCGACGGTTGCAACAACATTTACATCCGTCATATCTTCAGCACGGTTGTCGGAAACAGTGGGCAATTTGAACGTTCTGGCACCGATGACCAGCACCAATACCGCCGCGACCAGACCGGCAGAAATGCCAAGGCTACGCCACGGGCTGCGTGTTTTCTTTGCAGGCTCACTGATCTTTTCCATGACCGAGGAAACGAGGTTTTCCGGTGCAGTGACAGACAACTCCGCGACATTGGCATTGATATCCTCGTACGCCTTGAGCAGTGCCCGGCAGTCTGCACATTCGGCAAGATGTGCCTGCAGTGCTGCTTCTTCCTGTGCGTTATTGACTTGATCGATATGACCGCTGAGCAAGGTCAAGACTTCGCTGCACTCCATTGCACATCCTCCTTTCCTGTCTTTACAGACGCTCGGTCTTTGGGATTGTTCCCGTTTTGTATCAGTTTTTTCTTTAGTTTTTCTCTCGCACGGGAAAGGCGGGATTTGACAGTTCCTTCTTTGATGCCGAGTACCTCTGCGATCTGATCGTAACGCAGATCGTCGATCACACGAAGGGTGATGATCTCACGTGATTCGTCATCCAATGCATCAAGTGCACACCGCAGCAGTTCCCGATCCTCCGAAGCCAGTGCTGCCTGCTCCGGATCCGGTGCGGGATCGATAACATCGATCTGCGTTTCTTCGCCTTCGTCGTCCTCATAGGTCAACGACACGGTCTTGTGCCGTTTCTGCGACCGCAGGAAGTCCAGGCAGGCGTTGGAGGTCAGGCGGTACAGCCACGTGGAAAACTGTGCGTCAAATTGGAAGGTCTCCAATCCTCTCCATGCCTTGATGAACGCTTCCTGCGAAAGGTCAAAGGCATCTTCCTCATTGCCCGTCATACGCAGTGCAAGGTTATAGACACGCTGCTGATACTTGCGTACCAGTTCTTCAAACGCGGCACTGTCTTTCAACTTTGCCCGTTCGACCAGTTCTCTGTCATCCATCTTCTTACCTCAGGTTGCGGCTGATATCCTTTGCTAACTTGTAGATATCTTCCATTGTGCTGATACGGGAGATTTCATCTTTATAGGGTGCACTGTGCGGCACGCCACGCAGATACCACGCAAAATGTTTCCGTGCTTCCAAACAGGCGATATGCTCACCCTTGTCCTCACGGGCAAGTTCAAACTGACGGACAGCAGTTTCCACGCGTGCGGATAACGGCGGTCGCTCCGGGATCGGCTTGTTCTCTGCGAACGCCTTGAGCTCTGAAAACAGCCACGGATCGCCGAAAGCCGCTCTGCCGACCATGAGCATATCTGCACCGCTGTGCATCAGGCAGCGTGCTGCTGTCTGTGCATCGGTCACATCACCGTTGGCGATGACGGGAATAGAGACCGCTTCTTTCACCTTACGGATCACGTCCCAATCGGCGATGCCGGAATAGAGCATCGTTTTGGTTCTGCCGTGGACCGTGATCGCAGCAGCACCGTTTGCCTCGACGCACTGTGCAAGCTCTGCCGCATTCACACAGCCCTTGTCCCAGCCCTTGCGTGTTTTGACCGTGACGGGCACACCGACGGCTTCCGAAACCGCGCGGACGATTCCGCCCGCGAGGTCAACGTCTTTCATTAAGGCACAGCCGTCACCGTTATTGACGATCTTCGGCATGGGACAGCCCATGTTGATATCGATAAAGTCACAGCCGGAGGCTTCCAATGCCAGTTCCGCTGCTTTTGCCATCGTGTCCGGATCATTGCCGAAAATCTGTGCACCGCAGATGCTGCCTTCGTTTTTGCGAAGCAAGCTGAAACTCTTTTTGTCGTTGAAGCAAAGTGCACGGGAGGACACCATTTCCGTAACGGTCACAGCGGCACCGAGCTCGGCACAGACCGTACGGTAGGCATAGTCCGTCACACCCGCCATCGGTGCAAGAACCGCACCGGCGGGAATTTCAAGTGTGCCTATTTTCACGGTTAACTCCTCCCCTCTCAAAAATCGTAATATATTATAGCAAATTTGTGTGGGATTGTAAAGGTGCGGGACGTTGAGAACGCCATCCCCTACGGTCTGAGTTGGGGGTGCGGTATGCGGGACGATTTCGCATCGTCCCCTACGGGTGCTGTGCACACGGCGGGACGAGGGCGTCCCGCCCTACGCCATGAAATATAGTGCAGTGCATGCAAAACACTTTCAGCCACAACAATTCCGCATTCCGAATTCATAATTCCGAATTA
>JAZUDF010000072.1:0-6478 GCA_045639485.1 Faecousia sp.
GCTCTGAGCATCGAACGAAAAGCCCTCAGCCGCACGCTCCATCTGCTCGCCGACGCCGACATCGGCATCCACAGCTCCCGCAACGGCTCATGGTACGAGCCGTATGACTACTGTGCATAAATTGGTTTTTACAAAGAAGCATCCTGCAGTCTCGCTGCAGGATGCTTCTTTGTTGTGCTTCAGTTTGTGTCCGGCAGACACAGGACACTGCGTTCAGATTTCGCTGTTTTTTTCGGCGGTTTCAAACAGTGTCAAAAACTCGTCGAAAGAAATGGCGGGCTCGTCTTTTTTCGCCGCGTCCGTGCCGGAACGTCTGTGCGGGTTGAGCGTCCAGTTGCTGCGGGTGCTGCCCTTCATCGCCATATTCGGGCGGTGCAAAAGAGAGTAGCCGGAATCGTGCAGCAGCGGCCAATCAACGGTCGATGCCACCACTACATAGTTTTTGTCGTATTCCTCCGAAAGCTTCGGCAGAACACGCACACCGAGCGTCTGCGAGAGTTCCTCGCAATCCTGTGCGGTCGCGATGTTGTAGTACAGCCGCAGCTGTCTTGCCGCCTGTTCGTCTCCCGTTTCGAGTGCACGGACATAGAACGGATTTTCGCCGATGGTCTCCTCCGTGGAACGACGGAGGACCGTAAGCTGCGGGAGGTCGTACATGTCGCACCGGAACGCCGCATGAAGCACTTTGCCGATGACGCCCGTGATTCCCCAACAGCAGAACAGATAGGACATCTGCTTTCCGTCTTTTGCCGCTTGCACCAGTACATCAAAGACGTTCTCTTCCTTTTGTTTGAGATACAGCGTGAAGCTGGCCTCAACGATGGGAAAACGGTATTCGTCCCGTTTGAGTGCGGTCAGCTGATGGTCAAACTGCGTGACGGTCTGCAGGACGGCGGCAGCCGCTTCTTCGGAGAGCCACAGCCTTTTGCCGCCGAGCCGTTCCAGATAAGCCGTACCCGGACGGTAGAAATAGACCTTCTCTCCTCTCTGGTGGATCTTGCACCAAAGGATATAGGTGTCCCCTTTTTTCTCGTTGCAGGTGCAGCGTTTGATTTCTCTGACATACAGACGGTCCTCGATGCGGTATTCGTTTTCGTTTTTCATTCAAAAATCCTCCCATATAATGTTTGAAGGCACCCGTCATTTCCGACGGATGCCTTCGTTTTTACCCATCGGTCAAGCTTTAGCACCTTGCAATCGCAGGTTGCTGTGCAGTCATCGGGCTTGTCCCTCACGCACTCTTCATGGATGTATGCAGTTGTATGCGTTGCTAAATTCGTTTCTTCCGGAAGCGGACTTTGAACCGTTCCACGATGAAATACGGCAAAATCGGCTCTGCGGAGGCCGCCGGATCATCCAGCGTGAGGATCCATTCCGTAGCGGTCGGATCGTTGTCCGCCACATCATACTCGCCGTATCGCCATCTGAAGTGTCCGGCTTTGCCGTCCTTCAAAAAGGTTTCCACCGTTGCATCGGGGACGATCTCGGTAAGTTCCGGCATCTCCTCGGCTACATGCTCACGCAGTGCCTTGTCCGCCGCACGGCGGTTGGTATAGACCTCGGTGAAGGTAAAGGCAAGCGGATCCTTTGCTTCGATATGGACCGCCTTCTGCATCTTGCGGCCTTTGAGTACGTAGATCACCGCCATCTGCTATGTCTCTGCACCCGCTGCGTCGCAGACGTACCAGCTGCCGTCCTTGGCATCCGTGCAGATCTGCAGCTGCGAGTCTGCAAGATTGTGGATGATGCGGCTGAGTGCCTTGCGTTCCAGCTCAATTTCGTAGGGATACTCCCGCAGATACTGCAGGATCTCCTGCTGCCTGAGATGATGCCCGGCATCGGAGTGCTCTTTCAGGATCAAGTAGACGAACAGCGGTGCCAAACTCTTGCGGCTGTTCATCTTCTGCGGGCGGAAGGCATCGTCGTCAAGCTCGTCAGACATCCGCTCCAGACGGTCAAAGTACACGCGAACGGCGTTGTCCACCGGCTCTGCCTCTGTGCAGTAGCGGTTCAGGACCATCGCCATGGCAAGGGTGCGGCCTTCGTTGTCGAGGATGATTTTCGGTGCGTTGAGGCTTATCAGCTTGCAAAGCCGCTTTGCGTGGATGATTTCTCGGTAAGCATAGGGTTTGCTGCCGACGCGGCGTTCGCAGTCCGCATAGATCGCGTCGCGGTAGCCATCGTAGGTCTTCAGTTCTTCGTCCGTGACGGTCTCGTTCATATAGTCGCGGAGATAGTCGATGTCGTCCTTGTTCATCGGCTTGCCTGCCGCAAGGTCTTTGGCGAGGCTGCGGACAAACTCGATCGTATCGAGACGCTCGGAAATATCGTGCATCTGCTGTTCGTCAAAACCGTCCGTTTCAAAGTCACGCAGATAGGTTCGCCAGACGGAAAGCAGTTCGTCCGGAAGTTTGTTTTTGTTTTCTTCCTCCGTGTCGTCGAGCGTATCCCATGCCGCTGCAAGCACACAGAGCAGTTTGTGCAGCCTGCGGTATTCGTTCAGCACCTTTTCGCAGCCGTCCACGCCCCAGTGCAGCTTGCAGCGAAGGCTCTTTTCTTCCACGTCGGTGTCCGTGTGGAAAAACGACTCCATGTAGAGCGTGCCGTCGCTGTCCGTGCGGGCATACATCTGCTCGATCAGTTCTTCTGCCGAAAGGGATTCCCAAAAGTTCTTTTCTTCCATAAGCACCCTCCAAAATAATATAGTAATGGGGAAATTCACAACTTACACGCAGAGTATAGCACAGGTCGTGTCCCCACTTTGGGACATTGGAAAAAGAAAGCGGCAGCTCCGAAAAATCGGAGCCGCCGGTGCCGTTACCGCAGCAGCATCATTGCTCGGTTGCCCTTGTACAAGAATCTGCCGTTGGCGTCAATGGTGTAGTCACTAAGCTTGTCGTACCTTCCGAGGAGAAAGCCGTTCGCGTCTCTGACATAGATGCTTCCGTCAGGCTGCGGCTCCAGAAATCCGATGATCATGCCGCGATTATCCTTAATGATTTCCCGTTCCATATGTATTTCCTTTTCTTTCAATAATTGCAGATTTCAGTCTGCATCATAAGAATAGTGAGATTCGTGGTGCCAATTTGGGACATTGGCAGAAAAATAACAAGACTACCGAGCATCAGCTTCATTCACCTGATTTTCGTCTGCCAGATTGCCCCAGTCATCCCACCAGCCTTCCGGCTCGGGGTCGTGATACCAGAAGCCGAGCTCGGCATACTCGTCCTTATATTCTTCCTTCGCTAGTGCACAGCGGTTGTGCATGGCAAGCATTTTGTTCCATGCCCATTTGGCGCCGCGCTCCTTATATGCCAAAAAGGCTCTGTGAAATTCTTTGTTGGTCGGCATCTTTATCCTCCCAAGCCCGCAAGCTTCAAAGTTTCCTCGTAATAGTCCTGCGGCATACTGCTTGCGGCATAACCTGCGGTAATGATCTGATGATAGGCCCGCACAAAGAGCTCTGCATCGATGTCACCCTTTAGAAAGCGGCTCATCGCGATGAGCGTTCTCTGTGCACCGGTCAGTTCCTTTTCATAGAACTCTAAATCCATGTAGTTCCATGTGCTTTCGCCGTAGATACTTCCGTCCTCGCGCAGAAAATAGCCGCTGGCTGTCATATCCGAGGTATCGCCGCGCTTGCGGACATTCTCTTTGATTCGCTCACTTTGAATGCCGTCAAGACAGATGTACTTAACCGCGAACGGACCTGCACAGATGCCTTTGCGGTAATTGGGCTCCCACACGATATCGCCCTTCTGAAACGGCGTCGGGAAGTCAAACCACAGACCGTCAAACACGCCCCAGAAGATCTCGTCTTCTTTTTCGTCCAAGGGGACGATGTCAAATCGCAGAAGTTCAAATTCCGGCGTGACATAGGCGATCTGCTGCGCATTCAGGCGGTCGATCTCCGTCCTCGTGCATTCGATCGCGATCACATCCTCCTCCGGCTCCATGATCGACTCATAAAGTGCATCAAAATGGCCGAACACCGCATCCCACTTGTGCGTGCTGCCGTCTTGATAGAGATATTCAAACTGATAGACACATTTTCTGCCGTCGTCGGCATCCTCGTAAAACGTGCTCGCGAGCCGATCTTCGAGTGCCATATATTCTCTCAAAAACACATGCAGGCTCTCCTGCGGCACGGTATTGTGGCGCTGCTCGATGCGGCAGTCCGGCATCGTTTCGATCAGTTCCTGCCATGCCTTGTGCTTTTCTTTGATCGTCGCATCGCGGCACTGATAAATCAGCCACGCAGATTCGAGAGAGCTGAATTCATAACCGATGTCTTTGAGGTGTTTTCGGACGTCTTTGGAATTGATAAAGCGGAAAATGTCCATTTGTGACTCTCCTTTCACTTCATGTCATCCTCCACCGTGCAAATTATTGAAAAGCCGCACACTTCCGGAGTGATTTCGACGTCCACAGCCGTGTTCGGGCGTGCCAGTTTGTATTTATCATACCAGTTCAGAATCTGTGCCTTGTCGGTTTCGGAGAACTGATTCCATAACGCACTGTCCACCGTCTCTAATGGCAATAACCAGACAGGATCGCCTGCTGCATCCGTCACGTTAATAAATATATATTCACTGGAAACGATCGGATAGCCGTCTGCCTTTTCAAGGTGCTCTTCGACGCTGAAGCCATCCTCGCTGCGAAACGCCAGATGCAGCATCAGTTTCCCGCCGTCGCGGAAATAGTGACTTTTCTCTGTGTCGATCGGCAGACGGTATTCGCCGACAGGAATCAGCCTGTCACCGTCTTTCAGCCGGGCAGCACAGCAGAGCTCGTTCGGGATCGCGGGATAAGCTGCAACGTTGCTGATCTTTTCAAAGTGAATTGCCATAGGCTTATGCTCCTTCCCAATTTCAAGTGTTTTGATTACGGATCGTTTTGTAGGTTCATTATAGAACAGCCAATGTCCTCGAATTGGTACACGCCTGAAAAAAAACAAAAAATCCGGAGCAAAACAGTGCGGCGGATATGGCACGGGCCGCCGTCGGCATCCGGTATGCACCGTTTTCCTTCGCTGTCAGCAACGTCAGCCCCTCTGTCAACGACTATATGAAGATCGTCAATGAGGAAGATTGATCTGCCGGACAATCTGCCTGCCGGCACGGAGCAGGAGCAGCCGTACGAGCTGAAAAACGCAACACTCTGCACCTATCAGACCGTTGTCTTCCCGCCGGAGGATCCCGACACGCCGATCTGTCTTCTGACCAACTGCAACATCGCTCACTACAGAAAAGAAAGCATCAAACGTTATGCAGGTCTTGTGTTTGACGCATTGGAGGAATTCCTGTTTTCTGCACTTGACTGACGTTTTGCCTGCACAAATCTCGCATAATTCTCCAAAGTTTGCAGACAATAGCAGCGTAAGAAACTGCAAAAAGGAGAATTGAAATATGAAAGCAACAGGTATCGTGCGACGGATCGACGACCTCGGGCGTGTCGTCATCCCCAAAGAAATTCGCCGTACCCTCCGCATCCGCGAGGGTGACCCGCTGGAGATCTACACGGAAAAGGACGGCGAGGTTATTTTTAAGAAGTATTCCCCGATGGGGGATCTGACAGAGTTTGCAGGCAAGATCTGCGAGTCGATCAACAAGAACACCGGCCACATCACCGCCGTGTGCGACCGCGACACCGTGATCGCACTGTCGGGTGCTCCGAAGCGGGAGCTTGTGGACAAGGCTGCCTCCCGTGAGCTGGAGCAGATCATGGAGCAGCGGAAGTCCTACCGCTACACCGGCGAAAAAAAGCTGCCCGTCACGGACGGCGGGAGCGGTTTCTGGCTGGCAGTGGCCTCCCCGATCCTTTCCGAGGGCGACCTCATGGGTGCGGTACTGCTTCTGATGGAGGACGGCGTCACCTTTCAACCGGCAGAATCGGAGCAGAAGCTGATCGAGACTGTTTCCGGTTTTCTCGGCAGACAGATGGAGAGTTAAAAAACGAGGCACACAAAACCGTGTGCCTCGTTTTTTTATTCGGGAATGCGAGTCTCGATGCTCTGCAGGATCGTTTCGCACTTCTGCAAAAGCTTTTTCACGTCGTGGTGCAGGAAGTTGCCGTTTTGCAGCACGGGCTTGCCTGCGACGAACACGCTGTCCGCCTGCTCGCCGCTGCCGGCAAAGAGCAGGTTCGTCAGTGCCCGCGTCTGATTGGTCGTGAACAGGCTGTCCGTTTTAAACAGCGAAAAGTCTGCAAGGCAGCCTTCCTTCAAAATGCCGAGATCATCATAGCCGAGTGCCTTTGCACCCTGCTCGGTCAGCATTTTGTAGCACTGCTGTGCGGGCAGCACGGTGGGATCAAGCGTGTAAGCCTTTTGCAGGAAACTGCCGTGGCGTGCCTCACGCAGAAGATCCCGCGTGGCGGAACTTGCTTCGCCGTCGCAGCCGAAGGTGACGTTGCAGCCCGCGTCGAGCATCTGTGCGATGCGGGGAATGCCGTCAGAGAGCTTCATGTTGGTGCTCGG
>JAZUDF010000073.1:0-7673 GCA_045639485.1 Faecousia sp.
CGTGGTGGGAGCACATCTTAGCAGGGGAGTATCAGAACTACTATGAAAGAATGTATGCCGGCAGATAAGCCGATCAAATACAACTACATTATTTTCAACGTCAAGGAAGACTACCTGAAGCCTTTCTTTTTCCCCTTGCGGCAAAACGACCACGTGCAGGTCTATGAGCATGCATTTGACGGAAAAGGCCTGATCCAGAAACTGTTTTTCCTCCATTGGTCTGCAAAACTGAATCAGAAGTTCAGACTTCCTCTGAAAAGCCTCTGGTTCCGAAAAATGTGCAAAAAGACCTTCCCGACGGAAAGACCGTGCTGCTATCTCTTTATCGGCAACAAATATCTGGGGCAGGAGAAAAAATTATACCGCTATATCAAAAAACTCGATTCCCGGAATAAAGCAGGCTTTTACTTTTTGGATCTGGTCTCCAAGAAAAACCTCGATCTTGCCTCATATAAAACCTGCAGTGATTTCATCCTCACCTACGACCGCAGTGAAGCGGAGCAGTATCAGATCCGCTGCTTTGACGAACTCATCTACGGTGCCATTTCGGATGTCACGGAGCCGGAGGATTTTGCATGGGACGTCTATTTCCTCGGCTTTGCAAAAGACCGTCTGACACGCATCCACGATGTCTATCACGTATTAACGAAAGCGGGACTCCGCTGCAAGTTCATCATCTGCGGGACAAAGCCGGAGGATCGGATCTCGGGCGAAGGACTGTCCTATCAGGATCCGATCTCTTATGCCGAAAACATTGAGAATGTGAAAAAAAGCCGCTGCATCCTTGAGCTGATGCAGGGCGGCAGCGACGCACCGACGCTCCGTACGCAGGAAGCGATCACCTATAAACGCAAGCTTCTGACCGACCACCTTTCCGCTGCGTCACAGTCGTATTTCAATGCCGGCTTTATGAAAACGTTTTCCGAAGCAGAGCAGATCGACACGGCGTTTGCCGGCTCGCCGATCGACTATGCGGCGTTTGACGACCGCTATGATCTGTCACCGAATAAGCTGATCGCGTATTTAGAAAATCTTCTGGAGTGATAAAATGAAGCCGCTCATTTCCGTCATCATCCCGGTCTATAACCCCGGCGAACATCTGAAAAAATGCCTTGACAGCATTCTCGGCCAGACCTACCGCGAACTCGAGGTCATTCTGGTCGACGACGGCTCTACGGACGGCAGTGATAAGGTCTGCGACGCGTATGCCGCAAAGGACGAGCGTATCGTCTGCGTCCATCAGCCCAACGGCGGTGTTTCCAAGGCACGCAACCGCGGTCTGTCCCTTGCACATGGAGATTATGTAAACTTCCCGGACAGCGACGATTATCTTGACACCGATGCCTTCGAGTACCTGATGGCAAGGATCACGGAATATGGCTGCGACGCGGTCAATTTTGAGACCTTCGTGACCTACCCCGAACGTGAGTCGGCACATAAGTTGTCTGAAAAAAATTACGGTCTGTTTGACACGCAGGGTGCTCATGCCGTAATGCTGGCGGGCGAGCCGTTCTGCTGCAACAAACTTTATGCGAGAAAACTGGTCGACGGCCTGCAGTTCCGCGAGGATATCTTCCGCGGAGAGGACAGTCTTTTTGCTCATTTTGCACTGGACAGAGCAAAGAGTGTCTGGTTTGACGAACGGCCGCTGTACCACTATGTTCAAAGCGAGGAAAGTGCCTGCCGCGGCGTCTTCCGCCCGAGTCAGCTTTCCGCACTCAAACTCTATGATGCGTATCAGCCGCTGTATCAGGAGAAATATCCTGCCTTGTATCAGAAGTTCCTCGTGAATATGTCCGATCTTCTGATCTCCCTTTATTACGATATGTGGGCAGACGAAAAGAACTATGAAACCGAGCAAAAACAGATTGTTTCCGAATATCGGCAGCATCTGAAGGAAGTCAATTTCCACAGCCTCGGACGCAGCAAACGCATCAAACTGCGGCTGTTCTCCTTTTCACCGAAGCTGTTTGCCCGCATTCACAAGAAGGCACATAAGCTTTAATTAAGATAAAAAGCGAGTATCACAACGCAATGTACGAGGTGTTCTTATGAAACTGTTTGTGACCGGTGTCGGCGGTCAGCTTGGGTACGACGTCACAATTGAATTGATCAGGCGGGGACATAGCTGCTGCGGCAGCGATCTGTTCTTGCAGGCACCCGAGCGGCTGCAGGCACTCGGCTGCGAGTATGCGGCACTGGATATCACGGACGCTGAAGCAGTTCGCTCCACGCTTTCGCAGATCAAGCCGGATGCCGTCATCCACTGTGCGGCATGGACGGCTGTGGATGCCGCAGAAGACAACCGCGAAAAAGTCATGGCGATCAACAGTCAGGGAACGGCAAACATTGCGGCTGCCTGTGCTGACTTGGATGCCAAAATGCTGTACATTTCCACAGACTATGTTTTCAACGGAGAAGGCACGGCACCGTGGGAGCCGGACTGCACCGACTATGCACCGGTCAATGTTTACGGCGAGTCCAAGCTTCAGGGAGAGCTGGCAGTCAAACAGCTCGTTAAAAAGATGTTTATCGTCCGCACTGCCTGGGTGTTCGGAGAAAACGGCAATAATTTTGTGAAAACCATGCTGCGGCTCGGACAGACGCATCCGCAGCTTCGCGTTGTCAACGATCAGATCGGCACACCGACCTATACGCCGGATCTGGCAAGGCTGATCATTGATATGATCGAAACGGAAAAATACGGAATTTACCATGCAACCAACGAGGGCGGCTATCTTTCCTGGTACGAGTTTGCCTGTGAGATCTTCAAAGCCGCCGGCTGCACGACGGAGGTCATTCCCGTCACAACAGCAGAATACGGCCTTTCAAAGGCCAGAAGACCGTTCAACAGCCGTCTGGACAAGTCAAAGCTGCCCGCAATGGGCTTTACACCGCTGCCAGATTGGAAAGACGCACTTTTGCGGTATCTTGCCGTGCTGTAAACCGGCAATTCTTACGAAAAAGAGGACAGATCATGCCACACAAAACCGTTAGTCTTATCGTTCCGTGCTACAATGCAGAAAAGAAATGCGAAAATCTGCTGCAATCTCTGCTTCGTCAGAGCTTTACCGATGTTCAGCTGGTTTTCGTGAACGACGGCTCCGCGGATGACACGGAAAAGGTACTTCTGGCATGGAAAGAACCGCTCGAAAAAGCGGGTTATTCCTTTGAATATTATCGGCAGGAAAACGGCGGCGTCAGTGCGGCAATGAATGAAGCACTGAAGCATGTAGACGGCGAATTTCT
The DNA here is from genome assembly GCA_045639485.1 of Faecousia sp. Lineage (GTDB taxonomy): Bacteria > Bacillota > Clostridia > Oscillospirales > Oscillospiraceae > JAFRPC01. Next base: position 3,250 of record JAZUDF010000073.1, read on the forward strand.
CTGCTGGATCGATCCGGACGACTATCTGGAGGACAATTCCTTTGCAGTCCGTATCGACTATATTCGGGAACATCCGGAATGCAATCTTCTGACCTGTGAGAGCTATCGCAGAAAGGCCGGAACGCTCGAGATCACCGGAAAGGCGAGCACCTCGTTCTCCCATACCCGGGAGCCGAAGCAGTTTGAGTATATGCTGCATTACGAGTCGATGTTTTTTGCCGGCAGTTATATGGTGCGGATGTCTGCCTTCCAAAAGGCAGTCCCGCAGATGCAGATTTACGACTCCCGCCGCGGACAGAACTGGCAGATGTTGCTCCCGGTGATGTACGGCAATGACCGGCATTTCCTGGATGTTCCGGTCTTCAACTGCGTTTCCTATACGGACAGTCTGGAGCACAGCCACGTGAAGGACTATGCATCAAGGTTGCAGACGATCGACCAGGAAGAGCAGATCATGCGTGAAACGGTCAAACGCATCGACATGCCGCAGCCCGAGCGGGACAAGTACGTTTCCGAACTGCGGACACAGGCAACACAGCTGAAGATGTACGCGGCAAGAGCCTACGGCAAAAAGGAGGACTTCCTCTGTTGCTACCGCGAACTGAAAAAAAGCAAAGCCCTGACCTCGAAAGATGTTCTGCGAAAATACAGATTTCTTCTTCTGAAAAAATAACCCGCAGCCCGGCTGCGGAAACGTTACCGAAAAGGAGTGCACGGCGGTGGCGACCATCAGCATCATCGTTCCGATCTATAAAGTTGAAAAGTACGTCGAAGACTGCGTCCGTCATCTGACGGCACAGACCTGCCGTGACGTCGAGATTTTGCTTGTCGACGACGGCTCGCCGGACAACAGCGGTGCCATCTGCGACAGACTTGCCGCAACAGACAGCCGCATCCGTGTGCTGCACAAGCCCAACGGCGGTGTCTCCTCTGCGAGGAATCTCGGACTGGAGCAGGCAAGCGGCGACTACGTCGTGTTCTGCGATGCCGACGACTATCCCGCACCCGACTGGTGCGAAAAGCTGCTTGCGGGGATGGAACTTCCGAATGCCGATCTGGCGGTCTGCGAGGTCCATCTGTTCACAGACGAGGGCGTGATCGGAACGATCAGCTTCCCGAAGGATACGGAAAACGGCGTTCTTCCGAAAAGTGCGATCTGGCCGCTCTACACGGCACGGCTTTCCAATGGCCCGTGGAACAAAATGTACCGCAAACGCATTCTGGATGAAAACGGTCTGCGGTTCGATACCACGCTGAAGCACGGAGAAGATTTTTATTTCATTCTCAAATATATCGACCTGATGCCCGGCGGGATCGCACCGGTGAAGCATCCTCTATACTATTACCGGCAGGACAATGCCGGCAGTGCAACGAGCAAGTTCATGCCCGCCATGTGGGAGCAGAAAAAAGTTATCTATGCACTGTTTGAAAGCATTCTGCAAAAATACTCCGACGATTACCGCACGGTCGAGCCGACCTTTAACAGTTGGTATGCAGACCTCATCGCCTCGATTCTGGAAAACAACATGCTGCCCGGCAACCCCGTTTCCACCAAAGAAAGAATCGCGATGAACAGCAGAATTCTGCGTGATCCTGCGTGCCGCAATGCGGTGAAAAAAGCGAATACCGAAGCGATTTCCAAACGGAATTTATCGCTTATGAAACTGCGGACGTATCTGCCGATTTATCTGATCGGCAAGCTTCGCAGATAAAAAGGAAAGAGAAGGAAGTCCAATGAACCCGGAAGTATCGATCCTTTGCATTACCTATAACCAGTCAAAGTACATCCGCAAGTGCCTCGACGGCATGCTGATGCAGCAGACAAGCTTTCCGTTTGAAATTCTGATCCACGACGATATGTCAACGGACGGCACGGCGGAGATCTTAAAAGAATACGAGCAGAAATATCCCGACGTTGTCCGCGTGATGCCGGAAACGGAAAATCAGTATTCCAAAGGCAACCGCTGTCTGTTCATGCTGCTTTGCCCCATGATCCGCGGCAGATACGTTGCCATGTGCGAGGGCGATGACTACTGGACAGACGTTCAGAAGCTCCAAAAACAGTACGACGCGATGGAAGCCCATCCGGAATGCACGATGTGCCTGCACCGCGTGCAGGGCGTGAACGAGGACGAAACGCCGAACGGGAAAGCATTCCCGCAAAACGGCTTTCAGAAAGGCGTTGTCGCACCGGAACCGTTTTTGCGTGCCGTCTGCGAAAGCTATTCTTTCCAGACAACGGCCTACTTCTACCGAGCCGCCGATCTGAAAGGCCTGACGGATCCGGTGCCGGAGTTCCGCAAAACGACGCCGGCAGGCGATGAAGCCTATCTGCTCTATTTCGGGCAGCTCGGTCCGGTGTATTTTGTGGATGAAACGATGTCCTGCTACCGGATGAACAGCGTGGGCAGCTGGTCGGAACGCTACAAAAACACCGCAAAGGAAAAAAAGTCCCATCGGGAAAAAATGATCCGCACGATGGAACAGTACGATGCCTATACAGACTACCGCTTCCACGAGATCTGCCAGCGTCGTATCGACCATTTCCGCTACACGGTCGCCGCAGACGAGGGCGATTTCCGTACGCTTGTGCAAAAGCAGTACAGACCGTGGTTCCGGGAGGAAAACATCAAATTCCGGCTGAAGGCACGCGTGAAGGCGATGCTCGGACGCGGCAAAAAACCGGAAGAAAAAAAGCAGTCAAACTGAAATAAAACCCCGCACGCCGAAAATCGGGACTGTGCGGGCAGGAGGATACCGAATTGAGCAAGATCAGCAAAAAGCAACATGCGGTCAAAAAGAGCAAGCCGGCAGCCAAAAAGAACAAACAAAACCTTCAGCTGCCGCTTGATCCCAAGGAACGCAAAAAGTTCAAACGCCAGAGAGCAGCCGAGCTACGCCGCAAGCGTGCGGAAAAGCGGGACGAGGAAGTTCTGCGTCGTGCGGCACTCAAGTCAAAGTCGACGATCGAAAACACGACGGACTCCATTGCAGATGCAAAGAAAAAGACTGTCAACGGCTTTGTGTGGCGTTTTCTGGAAAAATGGGGTGCACAGGCGATCGTCTTTGTCGTCTCCATCATCCTTGCAAGAAAGTTAGAGCCGTCAGCCTTCGGCACGGTTTCGCTTGTCACGGTTTTCATCACCATCCTCGGCGTCTTTATTGACAGCGGCCTTGCAAATGCACTCATCCAGAAGAAGAACGCGGATGATCTGGACTTTTCCAGCATGTTCTACTTCAACGTCGTGATGTGTCTGTCGCTGTATGCCGTTATGTTCTTTGCGGCACCGCTGATCGCAAAGTTCTACGGCAACCCCGAACTGACTGCCATGGTGCGTGTGGCAAGCCTTTCCATGATCATTTCCGGTGTCAAAAACGTGCAGCATGCCTATATTTCACGCAATATGCTGTTCAAACGATTCTTCTTTGCGTCTCTGGGCGGCACGATCATTGCTGCCGGCGTCGGCATTGCCATGGCGTTTATGGGCTTCGGTGCGTGGGCGATCATTATTCAGAACCTGGTCGATGCGACGCTTGACACCGTCATCCTTTGGTTCACGGTCAAATGGCGTCCCAAGCGGATGTTCTCCTTCCTTCGCCTGAAAGGACTGTTCTCTTACGGATGGAAGCTTCTTGTATCGAGCCTGATCGATACTGTTTACAACAAACTCCGTACCCTCATTATCGGCAAGCGGTATTCTTCCAAGGATCTGGCCTTCTACAACAAGGGCAACAACTTCCCGAGTCTGTTTGTCACCAACATCAACACGGCGATCGACAGTGTCCTGCTTCCGTCCTTGTCCAAGGCACAGGATGACAAAGCCGTCGTGCGGCAGATGACAAGACGACCCATCAAGACAAGTACCTACATCCTGATGCCGATCATGATGGGACTGGCTGTCTGTGCAGAGCCGATCGTTCGCATCCTCTACACGGACAAGTGGCTGCCCTGCGTTTTCTTCCTTCGCATCTTCTGCTTCTCCTATGCCTTCTGGCCGATCCACACGGCAAACCTCAACGCCATCAAGGCGGTTGGCAGAAGCGATATTTTCCTGAAGCTTGAAATCATCAAAAAGTCGATCAACATCGCCGTCATTGCCGTGACGATGTTCATCAGTGTCGAAGCCATGGCGTGGAGTCTGATCTTCACGAGCATTTCCGGTCAGATCATCAACTCCTGGCCGAACAAAAAGCTTCTGGACTATTCCTATCTCAGCCAGGTCAAAGATATGCTCCCGAGCATCCTGCTCTCCTGCGTTATGGGTGCGGCAGTCTGGAGCGTCACGCTGCTTCCCATCACCAACGACTGGCTGCTGCTTGCCATTCAGGTGCCGCTTGGCGTTGCGATCTACGTTCTCGGCTCCAAGATCCTCAAGCTTGAGATGTTTACCTATCTGCTGGATGCTGCAAAGGAATTCCTGCAC
>JAZUDF010000074.1:0-1512 GCA_045639485.1 Faecousia sp.
AAACGGCTGCGGCGGCTGGTCAAGTTTGTGCTGTCCTGTACGGCAACGACCTTGGGTGCACTGCTCTTTACGCTGCCGCTGACGGCACTGTATTTCGGTACGGTCAGCCTATATACGCTGCTGTCCAATCTGCTGGTGCTCGGCGTCATCACGTTCTGCTTCTCCTTCGGCCTGCTCACCGGCATTCTCAGCATGATTTTTCTGCCTGCTGCAAAGGTGCTCGGCTGGATCATTGCATGGCCCGTTCGCTATGTTCTGTGGACGGCAAGCTGGATTTCCAAGCTGCCCTTCGCCTCCGTCTCTGCCGGATCGGCGTATATCGCGGCATGGCTGCTCTTTTCCTACCTCTTCGTTCTGCTTGCTGTGCTGCGAAAAGAGAAAAAACCGGTGTTTCTGACCTGCACTTGCATCTTTGTCAGTCTGGCTGTCTCTCTGCTTTATTCGCACCTGGATGCAGCCAAGGGCTCCTTCTCGATTTCCGTGCTTGACGTCGGTCAGGGCTCTTGCATCTGTATGCACGCCGGAGAATTCACCGCCATCGCGGACTGCGGCGGCAGCAACGCCTACGAGGCGGCGAAAACTGCGGAGGAATATCTCACCGCCGCAGGCATCGGTGAGGTCGACTGCCTGCTCGTGACGCACTACGACACTGACCACGTCAACGGCGTGACGAAACTGCTGTCCGATGTTTCCGTACAGCAGCTTTATCTGCCGGATGTGCCGGAAGACAGTGGCATCCGTGCGGATATTGAAACAGCCGCAGCGGAAAACGGAACAAGGATCACTTATGTCCGACAGGATATCACGCTGCCATTTGAGGGCGGAAGCCTGCAGATCTTTGCCCCGGTCTCCTATTATGATGACAATGCCGCCAGTTTAAGCGTCTTGTTTTCCGCGTCGGAATATGATATGCTATTGACCGGTGACATGGACTTTTTCTCGGAATATGATCTGATGCTGACACACCGTCTGCCGGATGTAGAACTCTTTATTGCGGGGCATCACGGCTCTGCGACCTCGTCTTCTGCAGACCTGCTTGCACAGATCAGACCGGAAACCGTCATTATATCCGTTGGTGCAGACAATCGCTACGGACATCCGACGCAGGAGGCACTTTTGCGTTTTGCCGCGATCGATGCGGAAGTTTATCGCACGGACGAGTGCGGCACGATTACTGTCGGGAGGTGAGAAGATGGCAAAGCAAGCCGATACCAATGCCGGCTTTGAACGCTTCAAAGCGGAACTGAAGCAGGGCATGTTGGGGAATTTTTATATTTTCTACGGCGAAGAGGCCTATCTTCGCACCTACTATCTCGAACAGGTCAAGAAAAAACTGATCGACGATTTTACCGAAGCATTCAACTATCACCGCTTCACCGAAGAAAACCTGACGCCGGACGCACTGGCGGACAGCGTGGAGTCGATCCCCATGATGGCGGAACGTTCTCTGGTCGTCGTGGAAGACATCGACTTTTACAAGCAGCCGGAGGACGCACGCAATACCTATGCCGC
>JAZUDF010000075.1:0-18260 GCA_045639485.1 Faecousia sp.
CTTGAGGAGAAGGTGCCCCGAAGGGGCGGATGAGGTGTCATTGCGAGGGCACTTGCGCCCGTGGCAATCTGTCCCTATCAATGTTCCATTGCACCCCCAATTCCCACCGTAGGGGGACAATGCCCGCATTCTCCCTTTGCAAAACCTTTCCGGATGTGCTATGATGATCACAGAAAATTTGCTTGGAGAACACAAATGAACGAACTTCTTTATGAGCCTGCATTGCTTGCAAGGCTCGACACGCTGACAAAGACGGAAACACCCTGCACCCGCCCGATCACAACGGAAGAAATCTTAAAGCAGACCTTCTCACAGATCAACCCCGCAGATGCCCGTGCGGTGCTCCTTCACGGCTCCCGTGCAACCGGACGGGAAAACCGTTACAGTGACGTTGACCTGGTGGTGCTGACAAATCGCAAAATCGGAACGATTCTGTCTTTTCAGGACGAAGACGGCCTCCGGTATCATATTTACCTGTTTGACAAGCCGACTTCCGACGGCAGTACCGCGGAGAAAATCTGCCGCCCCTTTTACGGCATGCGGCCGATCTATGATCCCGAAGGTGCGGGAAGGCATCTGACGGAACAGCTCGATGCGGCGGAAAAGAGCATCTGTGCAAAGCTTCCGAAGGGAAACCCCGAAGGCAGAGACTATCTTCTCCGGTTGGCCTCCCTGATGGAACGTGCGGATGCCGACACCGCCTTTTTCACCAGAGTGAAGATCCTGTATGAGTTTCCTGCATTCCTCGCTTCGTATCACGGTTATCGCCTGATCGGCTTCAAAAACGTGATCGACTGTCTGCTCCGCGACAACCGGGACCTGGCACTGCTGTATGCCGATGCCCTGCGACCGGAGTCCGGCAGTAAGGAACTCAAAAGTCTGATTATTCGGGCGTTTGACGGCCTTTGCGGTCTTGACGTGCTCAACACGGATTTCCGTCATTCCGAGAAAGCCGATGATATTTCCGTCGGCGGCGAGACGATGTACCGTCTGTACGGACGCTGCACGGACTTCATGGAGGTCATCGACGCTCTGCGGCCGCAAGGCATGGAGGCGTATGACTTTTATCTGCAGTGCAAAGAGCAGGCACCGACACTGTTCCGTCGGCTCAAGGCTCTGGCTGTCCCGCAGGAAAACTAATCACAACTTACTTGCCATTTTCCGTTTTTGTTCGTATAATGATATGGAATCTGAAAAACCATTCTGAAAGGAGAAAATCTCATGGGAAAAGACGCAAAGGACGCTCTGAAAAACGAAGCATGTGAACTGCTGACCAATCAGATGCTGGCAAAGGTCTCCGGCGGCAGCGAGGAATGGCCTGAAAAGATCGATTGCCCCAAGTGCGGTGCCATCGTATGGTATTCCGACCGAGGCCGGTACGCCTACGAATGCGACTGCGGTTGGACCTCCGGCCGCACCGATTGACAACAGAAAAGCAGAAGCAGGTGTGCGGGGATGAAAGTTTTTCATCCCCGCACGTCCGTTTTCTGTAGGGCGGGACGTACTATTCCGCTCTATGAACAACAGCTCGCCAAATCGGAATTTGAAGAACAAGAATTATAAATGATAAATGATAAGTGATAAATGAAGGTGTCCGCAAGCGGACGGTTTTTCATGATTTTTCAATTCAGAGAATTGAAAAATACAACAATTTATCATTTATCATTACTTCAAATTCCGATTTAGTGCTCGCCGCCGCCTGCAAACAAAACCGCCCTACTGACTTCAGATTGTCGGTGGGGCGTTTTTGGCACTGCAATGGGGACTTTACAAAATTGCTTTTTATGATATGAAATGAAAAGACAAGATTTGAATTTTGATACAGTCCGATTTTGTGTACAGCTTTTTCGTTATGATTCTTACAGGAACAAAAAACTGTAAGCATATGGAGGAAGAAAAATGGCTGAAAAGAAAGATTGGTATCAATATGAGATGATGGAGCCAACGGATTATGACGTTGATGCTAAGTTGTCGGACACCCGCTGCCCGGCTTGGTTGGTCGCTGAAACACCGGATTACGAGTTTTTCTGCGTTGATGGCTGTTCGGATCGTAGTGGCGGTTATGTAATTCGCAGGAGCAAACAGATGCCGTCAGAAAAGGTGTTCTTTGGGAAAAGTTTTCCCTTTTCATGTGTGTTTGAGAACTACCTGTTCCAAAGCAAAAGCAATGGGGAATATGGAGTTTTCTATGTCTTGGCCAAGAATGTCGAAACTGGTGAAGAGAAACAGTTTGATTGGATTGGAGGAAAGTATTTCACTTGGGTTACTGTTTTTGGGCGTTGGGGCAGGCTCCGGTCTATGAATTCAATCAATCAGATGGCTGTCAAAGAAGACCGCCTCGTATTTAACTTTACGCACCGTTGCGATCCAATGTCCAAAGAGGAGCCTTTTACAAAGCATACGCTTGAGGTTCGATATATCGATGGGGAATTTGTTCCCGGAGAGATCACTCCGCCACTCCCAATATGCAAAAAGCCGGAAAGTTGACCTGTAAGATTTCAACCGCCCCGCTGACGATCAAATTGTCGGTAGGGCGGTTTGTTTATTGCCTGTTTTGATCGACAGCCGAGACCTGCACCGAAAACGATGTTTCGTCTTTCATCGAAACGAGGAAGGTGTTTGCTGTGTCATCGCTCTGAATGTCCGCAACATCCAGCTCATCGCTTTCGTTCAGAAGATCAAACAGGATATCTTTGAAGTAGTTGAGTTCCATGTCGCAGTCCTCCAAATCAAAAAAGGCCCACACCGAAGTGTGAGCCTGAAAAACACACCTCCGATTGCTGCGACACAACTTGAGCAGTTCGTAGGAGAACGTCAATTAGGAGAATGTGTTTTTGCAAAAACAAAACACTTTCTCCTACAAACTGCATTATTATGTTGTGTCGCACAAGTATTGTAGCATAGCCCACGAATATTTACAAGAGGACAAAACCGCAAAAAGTGTTTCCAAAAGGAAGGCGAATGTGGTATGATGAAAAAAAGAGGGATGTTATGAAAAAAATACGTATTTTATTCATCTGCCACGGGAACATCTGCCGCAGTCCGATGGCGGAATTTCTGATGAAAGACCTTGTTGCCAAGAAGGGCGTGGCAGACCGGTTTGAGATCGCCTCTGCTGCGACGAGCACCGAGGAAATAGGCAATCCCGTCTATCCGCCTGCACGGCGAAAGCTTGCCGAACACGGCCTGCGTTGTGACGGCAAAACGGCGGTGCAGATGAAAAAAGCGGACTACGAAAATTATGACTGGCTTGTCTGCATGGACAGCTGGAATCTGCGGAATATGCACCGCATCACGGGCGGCGATCCCGAGAACAAATTCATCCGTCTGCTCGACCTCACCGATCTTAAACGCGACGTTGCAGATCCCTGGTACACGGACGATTTTGACGCCACGTGGAACGACCTGACCGTCGGCTGTGACGCCTTGCTGGAAAAACTTCTGCGAAAGGAGCTATCATAATGCCGTTCAAACCCATTCCCGTCATCTGCGACTGCGATCCGGGACACGATGACGCGATCATGCTGATGCTCGCCGGAGCAAGTAAACGCCTGCGGGTGCTTGCGGTGACTGCCTGCTGCGGCAATCAGACCATCGAAAAAACGACCTATAACGTGCGGCGGATCTGCACGCTTTTGGGACTCAACGTCCCCATCGCGGCAGGACGCCCGAGACCGCTCCTCAACCCGCCCATGACGGCGGGCAACATCCACGGTCAATCGGGACTTGACGGCCCCGTTCTTCCGGAGCCGGAGGTGCCGCTGCTTGACATTCCTTCCGTGGAACTGATGGCACGCATTCTCCGTGCATCGAGTGAGCCTGTGACGATCATCTCCACAGGCCCTCTGACCAATACGGCGGCACTGCTGCTTGCTCACCCCGAGCTCAAAGAAAAGATCGCCCGCATCTCCTTCATGGGCGGCGGGCTGCAGTTCGGCAACTGGACACCTGCTGCCGAGTTCAATATTCTGGTCGATCCCGAAGCGGCGGACACCGTCCTTCGCTCCGGCATTCCCGTCACGATGTCCGGCCTCGACGTGACGCTCAAGGCACTCGTTTTTGAAGAGGATTTCAACCGCATCCGTGCGGTCGGCAACCGTGTGGCACAGGTCGTTGCGGACTGGCTCGAATTTTTCTACAAATTCCACCGCGAGATCGGCTATGCAGGTGCACCGCTGCACGATGTGTGTGCCGCGGCCGTGCTTGTCGCACCGGAACTGTTTGAAAAGCACAACTACAATGTCGAGGTGGAGCTTTCCGGCGAATATACCCGCGGTGCGACCGTCGCGGACGTGTATAACCGCTGGGGACGCGAGCCCAATGCGACCTGCGTCACGGGCGTGAACCGCGAAGGCTTTGTCGATTTACTGGTAAAGGCGGTGGAAAGCTATGGATAAACATCTGGTATGGCTTGACTGCGATACCGGCACGGATGATGCCGCGGCAATTTTATGTGCCAACGCTCTGCCGGAATTAGAGATCGTCGGCATTTCTGCCGTTGCGGGCAACGTTGAGATCGAAAAGACCTATCTCAACGTCTTCCGCCTCAACCGCCTCATGGGCACGGACTATCCCGTCTATCGCGGTGCGGCAAAGCCGTGGAACAGAGAACTGGAAACCGGCTACCGCTACCACGGTGAAAACGGCCTGGGCGGCTGTGATCTGCCGCTGCCCGAGGAGCTTCACGAAACAAACGAACTTGCGTGGGACGCCCTTTACCGCACGGCAAAGGAGCTCGGCGGCGAACTCGAACTCATCGCCACGGGGCCTTTGACCAACGTTGCTACGGCACTCGTCAAATATGCGGATCTGCCGCAGTATCTCAAACGCATCGTCATCATGGGCGGCTCTGCCACCTACGGCAACCGCACGCCGTCTGCAGAATACAACATCTACGCCGATCCCCACGCGGCAAAGGTCGTGTTTGACGCGGGCATTCCGCTCACGATGTGCGGCCTCGACGTCACCTTGCAGGCCGTGTTCTTTGAGGAAGATCTGGACGCCGTTGCCGCCTGCGGCAGACCGGTGGCAAAATTCTTCCGTGACAGCCTGCAGACACCACTCTCCACGCAGGAAGGCGGCACGGGCGTGAAGCTCCACGACGTGTGTGCGGTGCTCTATGCCGCAAGACCGGAGCTCTTTACCGGACGCTTTGCCGGCGTGCACGTGGAGACGCAGGGCAGCTTCACCAATGGCATGACGGTCACAGACTTGTGGTCGGATGCCAAGTTCGACAAACAAAACGTCTTTGTCGTCCTCGGCCTTGATGCCCCACGCTTTGTGCAGACGGTCTCCAATCTCATCCAATCTTATTAACACCGTAGGGGAGGGGCTTGCTCCTCCCGCCGAAAAAACCCCGAAACTTTCGTTTCGGGGCTTTTTCTTATGAATGTTTAGATCTCAAAATCGATCGCGGCTCTCGCGTCGCTCACCGCGTGGCAGTGTGCACCGAACGCCTTGTGTGTCGGGTTTTCCTTGTAGGATGCAAGGGCGTCAAAGCTGTCGATGTCGCAGATGAGCACGATGTCGTAGTTGCCCATCGCCTGTGCTTTGCTTCCGATCCCGCAGGAAAAGGCCTTCAACTCGGGGATGTTTTCCTTAAACTTCGCTGCAAGTGCGTCTGCGATCGCCAGGTTTTCCTCTTTGGTGCGGCCTTCCGCAGTTTCCTGAAAACGGTACATTACAATATGTCGGATCATGGCAGCAACCTCACTTGTCGTAGATGGGGAACTTCGTGGTCAGTTCCATGACCGTTCTGCGAACCTCGTCCTGCGTGCCTTCAAAGTCGGCGGCGGTCTTGTAGATGCAGTCGGCGATGATCTTCATCTCATCCACGCCGAGACCGCGGGTGGTGACGGCGGGTGTGCCGATACGCACGCCGGAGGTGACGAAGGGCTTTTCAGGATCGTTGGGGATGGCGTTCTTGTTGACGGTGATGTAGTTTTCGTCCAGACGACGCTGCAGTTCCTTGCCCGTGACGTGCAGGGGACGAAGATCTGCCAGCATCAGATGGTTGTCGGTGCCGCCGGAGACAAGGTCGAAGCCCTTTTCCAGAAGAGCATCCGCCAGTGCCTTGGCGTTTTTCACGATATTGTGTGCATATTCCTTGAATTCCGGCTGCATTGCCTCGCGGAAGCAGACAGCCTTTGCCGCGATGATATGCTCCAGAGGGCCGCCCTGTGCACCGGGGAAGACGGCGGAGTTGAGCTTCTTTTCAAGTTCTGCCTTGCCCATGATGACGCCGCCGCGGGGACCGCGAAGGCTCTTGTGCGTGGTGGTGGTCACAACGTCGGCATAGGGAACGGGACTTTCATGTGCACCGCCAGCAACGAGGCCTGCGATGTGTGCCATGTCGACCATGAGAAGGGCACCGTTTCTGTGTGCGATGTCGGCAAAGGTCTTGAAATCGAGGGCACGCGGATAAGCGGAGGCACCTGCAACGATCAGCTTCGGCTGCAGCTTCTTTGTCAGCTCGTCCAGTGCGTCATAGTCGATGCGACCGGTCTCGGGATCGACGTCGTAGGGAACAAAGTTGTAATATTTGCCGGAAAGGTTCACCGGACTGCCGTGCGTCAGATGGCCGCCGGAGGCGAGGCTCATGCCGAGTACGGTGTCGCCCACGTTCAGAAGACCGCCGTAGACGGCGAGGTTTGCCTGTGCACCGGAGTGGGGCTGAACGTTGGCAAAGTCGCAGCCGAACAGTGCCTTGCAACGGGCGATGGCCAGCTGCTCTATCTCGTCCACGCACTCACAGCCGCCGTAGTAACGCTTGCCGGGCAGACCTTCGGCATACTTGTTGGTCAGCACCGTACCCATCGCGGCGATCACGGGAGCGGAGGCAATATTTTCAGAGGCGATGAGTTCGAGGTTCCGCTGCTGACGGAACAGTTCGTTTTTCATCAGGCCTGCAAGCTCGGGATCGTAGTTGTTTACAATGTCAATGGTGGGAAGACTGTCTCGGATCATGGTTTATCGTCCTTTTCAAAAAAATATGAGTGAAGCCGTACTCCGGTCTCACTCACAAAGGTTTCCCGCAAGGGAAACATTCTCTGTCCTTTTGCCTGAGAGATTCGGCATACGCCTTGCACCTTCGGCACTCAATGAATGAGATTCTCCAGAGTCCCCTCGGTCATCCGGTCGTGCAAAAAACTGCTCCTGAGAGTATTACTCCTTCGGCATCGTCAGAACGAACTTTCCCGAATTGCTTCGTCGGGGGTATTTATTTTCTATTATTATACACTGCTTTGCCCGAAAAGCAAGAGGGAAATGCAGGAAGACACGGTTTTCGGGGAATTTTGCCGCATTTTTGCTTGACAATCGGAGAAAAACCGTTATAATACGGTTTGCAAGTGAATATTTGCCTTATCAAGAGTGGTGGAGGGACCGGCCCGATGAAACCCGGCAACCTGTTTATTCAAGGTGCCAAATCCGGCGAGAAAATCGGCAGATGAGGATTGAAATACGATCGCCCGCTGCCTGCAGTGAGCGATTTTTTTCTGCCAAAAAACAGAAAGGAAAAGACTATGAACAAACGCATTTTTACCTCCGAGTCCGTGACCGAAGGACATCCCGACAAAGTATGCGACCAGATCTCCGACGGTGTTCTGGATGCCATTTTAGCCCAGGATCCCATGGCACGTGTTGCCTGTGAGACCGCCTGCACCACCGGCATGGTACTGGTGATGGGCGAAATTTCCACCAACTGCTACGCGGACATCTCCAAGATCGCCCGCGAGACCATCTGCAAGATCGGCTATGACAGTGCGGCTGCCGGCTTCAACGGCAACACCTGTGCGATCCTCACCGCCATCGACGAGCAGTCCGGCGATATCGCCATGGGTGTCAACAACTCCTTTGACGACGACGAGACCAACGGTGCCGGTGACCAGGGCATGATGTTCGGCTTCGCCTGCAACGAGACCAAGGAACTGATGCCCGCACCCATCTCCTATGCACACAATCTCACCAAGGCTCTGACCGAGGCCAGAAAGTCCGGCAAGCTCGAGTGGCTCCGTCCCGACGGCAAGTCCCAGGTTTCCGTGCAGTACGGCGAAAACGGCGAAGTCGAGCGGATCGACACCGTCGTTGTTTCCACCCAGCATGCAGAAGAGATCGCCATCAAGGATCTGCGTGAAGCGGTCATCGAAGAGATCATCAAGCCCAATCTGCCGTCGAGACTGCTTGACGGCAACACCCGCTTCTTCGTCAACCCCACCGGACGCTTTGTCCTCGGCGGCCCCGCAGCGGACTCCGGCCTGACCGGCAGAAAGATCATCGTCGATACCTACGGCGGCTATGCCTCCCACGGCGGCGGTGCCTTCTCCGGCAAGGATCCCACCAAGGTCGACCGCAGTGCGGCCTACATGGCTCGCTACATCGCAAAGAACATCGTGAGTGCCGGTCTTGCCCAGAAGTGCCAGATCGAGCTTGCCTACGCCATCGGCGTTGCACAGCCCGTCTCCGTTCTGGTCGAAACCTACGGCACCGGCAAGGTGAGTGACCTCCGGCTCGGCGAGATCGTCAAGGAGTGCTTCGACCTGCGTCCTGCAGCGATCATCAACACCCTCGGCCTTCGCCGTCCCATCTATCAGCAGACCGCAGCCTACGGTCACTTCGGCAGACCGGAACTCGACCTGCCCTGGGAGCGTACCGACGCCGTCGAACGCCTGCTCGCAAAAGCGTAAATATCCTATTAAAAAGCGGAAAAGCAAGGTGCTTTTCCGCTTTTTTATGAAATTCCTGTGTGTTTTGCAAGGATGTTGCAGAAACATGAAAAATATGTTATACTATGCAGAGCATAAAAAATACAGAAGGGAGTGTCTGTATGGACAACAGACCTCGCAGAAGAGAGAAAAAAGTGACCGGCACCGCCACCGGTGCCTATCGGCGTGGCAGCGGCATCGGCAGCAGCAAGCCGGTCGGCAGAAAAGACGGCTATTCCGGCAGAAAGCAGCAGTATGCTTCGCAGCATAGCAGTGCTGCAGACCTGTTCCGGCAGGACACCCAGACTGACAGCGGAGCACAGGTTACCCGTGGTCTCGGCGGCGGCAAGCTGATCCTCATCATCATAGCTGCAGTGCTTCTGCTCGGCGGCGGTGGCGGACTGAGCGGTCTGTTCGGCAATCTGTTCGGCGGCGGCAGCGGCGACAGCGGCAGCGGCCTCGGCAATATTGTCAGTCTCTTTGCCAGCCCCGATCAGGCACAAAGCAGCAGCATCGGCAGCCTGCTTGGCGGCAACAGCCTGAGCTCTCTCTTCGGTTCCACCGGCACGGCATCCTCCGGTTGGTCGAAGGATCCCAACACCGGTACGCTTGACAGAACCGTAGCCTCCGGCTCCCGTTCAAAATACACGAACATTCGCGGCAACGGTAACGACACCGTGACCATCATGGTCTATATGTGCGGCACCGACCTTGAATCGCAGAACGGCATGGCAAGTGCCGACCTGCAGGAAATGCTCAATGCAAACATCAGCAGCAAGGTCAACCTGATCGTCTTCACCGGCGGCTGCACCAGATGGAGAAACAACCGCGTGAGCAGCAGCTGCAACCAGATTTTCAAGCTGGATGCGGACGGCATGCACTGCATCGTTGAAAACAACGGCACAGACTCCATGACCAACCCCAAAACGCTGCGGAATTTTATTTCCTTCTGCATGGACAAATACAAGGCAAACCGCTACATGCTCATTTTCTGGGATCACGGCGGCGGCTCGCTTTCCGGCTACGGCTACGATGAAAAGAACAAGAGCTCCGGCTCCATGACGCTTTCCGGCATCAACGATGCACTCAAGGGCTATGAAGGAAAATTCGATTTCATCGGCTTCGACGCCTGCCTGATGGGCACGCTCGAAAACGGCCTGATGCTGGCACCCTATGCAGACTACCTGATCGCCTCCGAGGAAACGGAGCCCGGTATCGGCTGGTACTACACCGACTGGCTGACGGCACTTTCCTCCAACACGTCCATGTCCACGCTCGACATCGGCAAGAACATCGTTGACTCCTTCGTGGAGGACTGTGAAAAACGCTGTGCCGGCCAGAAGGCGACACTGTCTGTGGTCGACCTGGCAGAGCTTTCCCACACCGTGCCTGCCCGCCTCAACGACTTTGCCGTGGATACCACCAAAATGCTGCAGTCTGACGGCTATCAGACGGTTTCTGATGCCCGTTCCGGTGCACGTGAATTTGCGGCCTCCAACCAGATCGACCAGGTCGACCTCGTGGACTTCGCTTACCGCATGAACACGGATGAATCTCTGGCACTGGCAGACTCCCTGCTCGGTGCGGTCAAATACAACCGCACGGCATCCTCGATGTCCAATGCCTACGGCATTTCCATCTACTTCCCGTACCGCAAGACCTCCACGCTCAACAGTGCTACGTCCACCTACAATGCGATCGGCATTGACAGCGACTATACGGCCTGCATCCGTCAGTTTGTCAGCATTGAAACGGGCGGTCAGGCAACGGCTTCCAGCAGCGGTGCGACATCCGGCAACCCGCTCGGCAGCCTCCTCGGCGGTGGCGGTTCTTCCGGCAGTCTTCTCGGCTCCGATGCCATTTCCTCTCTGCTCGGCGGCCTGATGGGCGGCAACGTGTTCGGCAGAGAACTGGATGTGGACACCACTGCAAACTATCTTGCAGAGCACCAGTTCGATGCCTCCCAGCTTGTCTGGAGAGACAATGACGGCGTGCCGCAGATCAAACTCTCCGAAGAGCAGTGGTCGTTGGTGCACAGCCTTGCGATGAACGTCTTCCTCGATGACGGCGACGGCTACATCGACCTCGGCATCGACAACGTTTACGAGCTGTCCGATGACGGTGCCCTGTGCGGCATCTACGACGGCACGTGGCTCACCATCGACGGTCAGGTGATCGCCTACTACTACACCGACACCGTGGAAAACGGCGACGATTACACCATCTCCGGCTACGTTCCCGTGCTGCTCAACGATCAGCGTGCGGAATTGATCCTGGTGTTCGACAGTGCAAATCCCTACGGCTACGTTGCAGGTGCAAGATTTGTGTATCTCGACGGCTCCACCGAAACGGTTGCCAAGGGCATCACGGAGCTGCAGGACGGCGACACGATCGACTTCCTCTGTGACTACTACACCTATGACGGCGAGTTCACCGACAGCT
Source organism: Faecousia sp. (assembly GCA_045639485.1). Lineage (GTDB taxonomy): Bacteria > Bacillota > Clostridia > Oscillospirales > Oscillospiraceae > JAFRPC01. The sequence goes on from JAZUDF010000075.1 coordinate 11,145, forward strand.
ACAAGCTCGGCGAGCAGTATATCTGGCACGGCCAGCCGGAGATCAGCAACGGCACGCTCGACGCACCGGTGCAGCTGACCTTCGTGTTCACGGATATCTACAACAACGAATTCTGGACACCGGCACTGAGGGCCGAATAAGCAAACAAAAACACCGACGGGAAACCGTCGGTGTTTTTTATATTGTGTTATTGTTCCGGCGGGCGGCTTGCCCGTTGAGCGGCACGCTGACGCTTGCGGCGTTCGCGTGCTTCCTCCTGCTTTTTCGCAAGCCAGGAGAAGTACAGTCCCGCACCGGAGAGCAGGAACAGCAAAATCACAAGAAAATAATGCCGCTTGACACCGCCGTTACCCGAACACGCGGTAAACAGCAGACACACTGTCAAAAGCAGTGCCGTCAGTGCAATGATTCGGTATCGTTTCATGTGATCGCCTCCCGTTCTGAAATTATTATACAGTGTTTTCGCCAAAAAGCAAGTGTTTTCCCACTTGAAACAAAGGGAAAAAGCGGGTAAAATATAGGTGATTTTTCTGCACAGAGGTGAGAAATATGGGTATCTTTTCGGACGTTCTGCTCGCTGTGGATTTCGACCGCACGCTGACCAACCGCCGCAGCCAGATCCCGCAGAACAACCTGGATGCCATCCGTGCGTTTACGGCACAGGGAGGTACCTTCACCGTCGCTACGGGACGCAGTGTACCCATGTTCCGTGCCTGCTATGGAAGTATTCCGGTCAACGCACCGTTCATTCTCTACAACGGTGCGGCACTGTACGATTATGAAACGCGATCGCTTACGCAGGAGATCCCGATCCCGCACGGAGCGGAGATCCTGCGGGAACTGCTTGTCGACTACCCGAGTCTGTGGTCGGAGATCCAGGGCATTGACTACCATTATTTATTCGGTGAGTGTCCCATGCGGGATGAATACTACCGCGTGAACAACGCACCCGCCACGCATACCGACATCGATCATCTGCCGTCACCGCTGTTGAAGTTTGCCATGTACGGCGAATTTGTCGCACCCACGGTCAAGAGTCTGTTTGAAGACCTGCCGGAGGAGGTACCGTACATCGACCGGGTGACGGAGGAGCTGCGGCAACGCTACGGCGAGTATATGGTCATCGACCGTGCCGCACCGCGTATCATCGATATGCAGGCAAAAAACGTCAGCAAGGGCAATGCCGCAAGGATGCTGGCAGAGAATCTCGGCAAGCACGTGCTGGTCTGTGCAGGCGATGCACCAAACGATCTGAGCATGCTTCGAGAGGCAGACCTTGCCTACGTGCCTGCTGACTGCGATCCTTATGTGAAGCGTCCGGAGCACGTCACGCTCTGCCCCTGTGACGACGGTGCCATCGCGGCTTTGATCGACAGATTGGCAAACGACCTGCCGTAGGGGATGATGCGAAATCGTCCCGCCGCACCGTACCCCCAACCAACACCGTAGGGGCGACCCTTGCGGTCGCCCGCAAGCCTTCCCCTTGAGGGGAAGGTGTCGAGCACAGCGAGACGGATGAGGTGTAGTTAAATGCTCGAAAAATTTTTTCAAGCATTTTCTTCCTTTTTTCAACCATAATCATTCCGAATTCAAAGGAGGCACACCATGCCCCGATTTTTCATGGAACATATCGATCCCAAGGCACAGTTTATCGTGTTAGAGGGTGAAAATGCCGCCCACGCAAAGGTGCTGCGGCTCAAAAACGGCGAAGCGGTCACGGTCTGTGACGGCAGCGGCACGGACTATGCCTGCACGGTGTCCGACGTGTCGGACGGACGCATTTCGCTCGTTGTCAACGGTGCGGACGCGTCCTGCTCCGAAGCACCGGTACACGTGTCGGTCTACATGGGCTTTGCCAAGTCCGATAAATTCGAGCACGTCATCCAGAAGGCAACGGAGCTCGGTGCGTACGAGATCGTCGCGTTTCCGTGCAACCGCTGCGTTTCCCGTCCGGACGACAAATCCCTTGCAAAGAAATCAGAACGCTGGCAGAAGATCGCGGCCTCCGCCGCCGAGCAGTCCCGCCGCGGTGTCATCCCGCAGGTGCGGGCAGTGACTTCCTATGCAGAGGCGATCCGTCAGGCATCGCAGGCCGATCTGCCCGTTCTGTTTTACGAAAATGAACACGCCAATACCTTCCGTGCCGCCATCGAGGAGCAGCCGTTTACAACGGCGGCCCTGCTGACGGGACCGGAGGGCGGCTTTGAAGAAGCAGAAGTCGAGCAGGCGGCACAGGCAGGTGTAAAGATCTGCACCCTCGGCAGCCGGATCTTACGCTGCGAGACCGCGCCCCTGTGTGCCTTGTCTGCCCTTATGTACGCTGCCGGAGAATTTTAATGGATACGTTTAAATTACATTCCCCGTATCAGCCCACCGGCGATCAGCCGGAGGCGATCGAAGCATTGGTCAGGGGCGTGCAGTGCGGCATTGACGAGCAGGTGTTACTCGGTGTCACGGGCTCCGGCAAGACCTTCACGATGGCAAACGTCATCGCACAGCTCAACCGCCCGACGTTGGTGCTTGCCCACAACAAGACGCTTGCCGCCCAGCTTTGCAGCGAGTTCCGCGAGTTCTTCCCCGAAAACGCGGTGGAGTATTTCATCTCCTATTACGACTACTATCAGCCGGAGGCTTATATCGCCCACACGGATACTTATATCGAAAAGGACTCCTCCATCAACGAGGAGATCGTGCGACTGCGGCACTCTGCGACCTCGGCGCTCTTTGAGCGGCGTGACGTCATCGTGGTCGCGTCCGTATCCTGCATCTACGGTCTGGGCGATCCCATTGACTATAAAAACATGGTCATCTCTCTGCGGATCGGACAGACGCAGAACATGGAGGAGCTGCTCAAAAAGCTCATCTCCATCCGCTATGAACGCAACGACCTCAACTTTGTCCGCAACGCCTTCCGTGTCCGCGGTGACACGGTGGAGGTCTATCCTGCCTACTGGTCGGGAAGAGCCGTCCGCATCGAGTTTTTCGGCGATGAGGTGGAGCGAATTTCCGAGATCAACGCCGTCACGGGCATTCCCGAGCGTGTGATCTCTCACGTTGCCATTTATCCCGCGAGCCATTACGTCACCACGAAGGAAAAGATGCAGCGTGCGATCGGCGAAATTCGTACGGAAATGGAACAGCGTGAAAAGTTCTTTCAGGACAACAACCGTCTTTTGGAGGCACAGCGGATCCGTCAAAGGACGGAGTACGATATGGAGATGATGGAGCAGATCGGTTTCTGCACCGGCATCGAAAATTATTCCCGCGTCATTTCGGGACGTGCACCCGGCACACCGCCAATGACGCTTCTCGACTATTTCCCCGACGATTTCCTGCTCTTTGTGGATGAAAGCCACGTCACACTCCCGCAGGTGCGGGCGATGTACGCAGGCGACCGCTCCCGCAAGGTGAGCCTCGTCGACTACGGCTTCCGCCTGCCTTCGGCGTTTGACAACCGCCCTTTAAATTTTGACGAGTTCCAATCCAAGATCCACCAGGCGATCTACGTTTCCGCAACACCTGCCGACTACGAAAAAGAGCGGGCAGGACAGATCGCGGAGCAGGTCATCCGCCCGACGGGACTGTTGGATCCCGAGGTCACCGTCCGCCCGATCGAAGGGCAGGTGGACGATCTCATGGAGGAGATCGCAAAGGTCACAGCCAAAGAAGAGCGGGTACTTGTCACCACGCTCACCAAGAAAATGGCGGAAGATCTGACTGCTTACCTGCAGAAAAACGGCGTGCGTGTCCGTTATATGCACTCCGATATCGGTGCGATGGAGCGTATGGAGATCATCCGCGACCTGCGTATGGCTAAGTTCGACGTGCTGGTCGGCATCAACCTTTTGCGTGAAGGTCTTGATCTGCCGGAGGTCAGCCTTGTTGCCATCTTAGATGCCGACAAGGAGGGCTTCCTCCGCAGTGAAACGAGCCTCATCCAGACGATCGGCAGAGCGGCACGTAACGCCGAGGGACGCGTCATCATGTACGCCGACACCATCACGCCCGCAATGAGAAATGCGATCGGTGAAACCACCCGCCGCCGCACGATCCAGCAGGCGTATAACGAGAAACACGGCATCGTCCCCAAAACGATCAAAAAGGACGTCCGCGACCTCATCGAGATCACGAAACAGGAGGGCGAAGCCCTTTTGGACAGCGGCGTGAAGATGACGGCAGCCGAACGCGAACGCGAGATCGCAAGACTCGAAAAGCAGATGCGGAAAGCGGCACAGATGATGGAATACGAATTCGCCGCAGTGCTGCGTGACCGCATCATCGAGCTTCGCGGCATGAAATAAAATTAGGAATTCGGAATGCGGAATGCGGAATTCGGAATTGTAGGGGACGGCGTCTTCGACATCCCGCCCTTACCGCACCGTAGGGGACGGGTTCCCCGTCCCGCGTACCGACCAATATTGCCAAAAGTGAAAAACAATTAGCACTCTTGCTTCAAGAGTGCTAATTTTTACAGTTTATTCATAATTCCGCAAAAGTTTATACATAATAGGGGTGTAATCTGAAGCCATAAAACAGGTCGGCGATGTATTCACAGGGAATACACCGTGACGGCCTTGACGTACAGAAATGAGGAATGTAACATGTTTGAACTCAGACCTTACACCAACCGTATGGCACCCGTACCGTTTGATCCGTTCCGCGATATGGCAGAACTGGAAAAACGCTTTTTCGGCAGACCGTTCAATGCACCTGCCTACGGCCGCATGACCGGTTTCCGCACCGATATCCGCGACAACGGCGACAGCTACGTGCTGGAAGCAGACCTTCCCGGATGCAGCAAGGAGGACGTCTGTCTGGAGCTCAGCGGTGACACGCTCACCGTCCGTGCCGAGCGGCACTCCGCCCACGAAGAGAAGGACAACAGAGGCAGCTATCTTCGCTGCGAACGCTCCTACGGCAAATACCGCCGCGATTTTGACGTTTCGGCCGTGGACGTCGACAACATCAAGGCAAAGTACGACAACGGCGTGCTGACCGTGACGCTGCCGAAGAAGGCGGAACTGCAGCCCGAAACCAGACTCCTTGCCATCGACTAACCCAAAAAAAGACCTCTTTTGAGGTCTTTTTTTATTTATGAAAAATTTTTTTCAAAATTCAGTAGCCAACCGCCGTCAAATTGCGTATAATCAGATGTAAGAAAACAAAACATGAAACGGAGGACAATATCATGGAAAAAGAAAGAAACTGTGAATTAAACGAAGAAGTCCTTGAAAAAGTCGACGGCGGTGCAGGCCTCTGGCCCGGTCTTGAAAAGAACACCAAGAGCGGCATGTGGCCCGGTCTTGAAAAGAACACCGAAGGCGGTCTGTGGCCGAGCGTTGAAGAGAAGACCGAAGGCGGTCTGTGGCCCGGTCTTGAAAAGAGCGAAGTATAAAAGAAAGTGCAGGCCAAACGGCCTGCACTTTTTATGTACTTACTCTTCGCGTAAATACTTTTCCGTTACTGCGAGCTGCTCCGGCGTGTTGACGCCGATGATCTGCTCGTTGAGCTGTGCGTTGTAAACAGCGACACGCTTGCCGTTTTGACGCAGGATCTCGGGCACGTCAGTCAGATAATACTCGTTCTGTGCATTGTTATTGCGGAGGCTGTCGAGGCTTGCAAGAAGGCTCTTGCAGTCAAATGCATAGATGCCGACGTTCAGCTCACGGATCGCCTTTTGCTCGGGGGTGCAGTCACGATCTTCCACGATACGCAGAAAATCGCCGTTTTCGTCACGCAGCACGCGGCCGTAGGGAAGATATTCCTCGCAGGTGCCGGAGAGCATCGTGCAGCTTGCACCGGTCTCGGCGTGGTACGCTAAAAGGCCCTGATAGACTTCCTTTTTCAGAAGCGGCATATCACCGTAGCAGACGAGCACGGTGCCGTCAAAGTCCTGCAGCTGCTGTCTTGCACACATCACGGCGTGGCCGGTACCGAGCTGGGGATCCTGCACGGCTCTGGGATAGTCGGGGAATGCGGCAAACACGTCTTCACGCATATAGCCTGCAACGATGACGGTGTTTTCCACGGGGATAAAGTCGAGTGCCTTCAGCACGTAGTGCAGCAGCGGCTTGCCGCATGCCTGCCGCAGTACCTTGGGCAGATGGTTTGCTTCAGACATCATCCTGGTGCCCTTGCCGGCTGCCAGTACGACTGCTTTCGTTTCCATATTTTCACTCCTGACGGTCAGAAATGACCGTTTTTTTCTTTTTTGTGATAAAATCCGAAGAAATGTTCTTCGGATACTTTAATCAGTATATAAGACATTGCCCCGAAAAGCAAGAGATATTTTCACTTGTTTGTTTTTTCTGCCGTGCTTGCACCGCCGCAATTTCAATGGTATACTGATAGCAGAAACAGAGGTGGATGCAATGCTACTGATCAAAAATATCCGCAGGCCCGATTTTACAACGCTGACAACAGCACCTTGTGACGTCCTCATTGACGGCGACCGCTTCGTACGTTTTGCACCGCACATCGAGGCGGATGCCGAGGTGATCGACGGGCAGGGAATGCTGATGCTCCCCGCGATGACCGACACGCACACGCACATGGTGCAGAGCCTGACCAAAGGGCCGCTTGACGATCTCAACATCACCGACTGGCTCAAAAAGATGCTGGCGGTGCAGTGGTCGCTGTCCGAAGAAGAATGGTACTGCGGCGTGCTGCTCGGCTGCCTGCAGTCGCTTCGCTGCGGCGTGACTGCCATCAACGAGATGACCTACTTCCCGCAGATCGATGCGGTGGCACAGGCCTACCGGGATGCCGGCATCCGTGCAACCTTCGGCATCGGTGCGACGGACATCGCGGAAAACGCACAGGTCAAGGTGACGCCGCTCGAAGAAAATATGGCCCGGGCGAACTATATCTATGAAACCTACCACGGCAAGGGACTGCTCCGCACGTCCGTCGCCCCGCAGGGCAGACCTGCCAACACGCCGGAGCTGATGCAGGCGATGAAACGCTTTGCCAATGAGCGTGGGCTGATTTTCCACACGCATCTTGCCGAGGGCAAGGCGGAAACGGAAAAGGTGCGTGCATGGACGGGACGCGGCGAGACGGAAGAACTGGCACATCTGGGCGTACTGGATGAACACACCGTGCTTGCCCACGTCA
>JAZUDF010000076.1:0-23182 GCA_045639485.1 Faecousia sp.
CTTCGGATGCCGGCATCAAACTTCGTGGCAGGCAGCCAGCCGAGCTCGGTGTGGATCTTCGTCGGATCGATGCCGTAACGCATATCGTGGCCGGGACGGTCGCGGACGTAAGTGATGAGCGTTTCGGGCTTATCTAACTGACGCAGGATGGTCTTGACGACCTCCAGGTTCGTACGTTCGTTGTGGCCGCCGATGTTGTAGACCTCGCCGTCGGTGCCGTTGCGGAGGATCAGGTCGATGGCGGCACAGTGGTCTTCGACGTAGAGCCAGTCGCGGATATTTTCGCCGGTGCCGTAAACGGGCAGGCTCTCATCTGCGAGGGCACGGGAGATCATCAGAGGGATCAGCTTTTCGGGGAAATGATACGGGCCGTAGTTGTTCGAGCACCGGGACACGGTCACCGGCAGCTTGAATGTACGGTGGTAGGCCAGCACCAGAAGGTCAGCCGCCGCCTTGGAGGCGGAGTACGGGCTGGAGGTGTGGATGGGCGTGGTCTCGGTGAAGTACAGGTCGGGACGGTCCAAAGGCAGATCGCCGTAGACCTCATCCGTGGAGACCTGATGATAACGCTTGATGCCGTACTTGCGGCAGGCATCGAGCAGCACCTGCGTGCCCATGACGTTGGTGCGGAGAAAGACCTCGGGGTTTTCGATGGAGCGATCCACGTGGGACTCCGCTGCGAAGTTGACGATGTAGTCGGGCTTTTCCGCTTCAAACAGTTCGTAGACGAGCTTGCGGTCTGCGATATCGCCCTTGACGAATTTGAACTTGGGATCGTTCATCACGGGCTCCAGAGTTTCAAGGTTGCCCGCATAGGTCAGTGCGTCTAAACAGATGATGTCATCTTCGGGATGATGTTTCCGCTGATAGAACACAAAGTTGCTGCCGATAAAGCCGGCACCGCCGGTAACGATAAGTTTCATGGCCATTGACCATTCGGTTGATTGGAACGCGGCAAAGCAAAAACGCCGCAGACAACCGCCTTTCCTATAAATTTATTGGGATCTGATTCACTTGTTGCTGTTATAGATTTCTGCATAGGGGGAATCTGCCTTCATCTCCGAATAGCTCGTGTAGAACATCGAAGACGGATCTTTGCCTTCAGACAGCACCTGCATCACCTGACCGAATGCCGTAGAAAATGCGTTCGCACCCTCTTCCGACATATGGGCATAGTCCTTATAGGAAACTGCATCTGAAAACAGATCGTTCTTCCCTTTATAAAGGTTGAAATCGTACATGGGAACCTGATTGTCCGCACAGAAGTCGGAAACCCAGTCATAGAACCTGTCCCATCCGTCAATTCTCCAGATATGCTCTGCAGATACGGGAAGGATCACGACAATAATGTCGACGTTGTAGTCTTTGCAAAGGCGGAAGATCGATGCGATTTCCTCCGTATAGTCATGGGTGAACTCCATCGACAGCGTCTGGCTGTTATAGGCGGAAGCGACCTCTTCGTCGGAAAGCTGCAGATCGTTGCCCGTTGTGCAGTGCCATCCGCGTGCAGAAGCATCATAGTTCGATTTTAGATTTCCGGTCAGTTTGTCTTTCCAGAAAGAAAGGCCGGCCGTAAGCAGTCTGGAATGGATATCCATGCATTGATCCACGTCCACGTTCCTGATCAGAAAATCGCAGCATTCGCCAAAATTATCCAACCGCTGAACCGTCGTGGAGTTTCCGTCGCCGTGTTCCCTTTCAGGATCCCGGCAGAAGGTTTCGTACGAGAACTGAAGGACAACGTGCTTGACCGGATTCCGCTGCATTTCTTTTTCCAGCAGATACCGCTCCGTTTCCGTTGTCATCATTGTGCTCGACAGGTTATAGCTCGTATAGCCGGTCTGCTCGTCAAATACGGAGGGACGGAATGCAGTTAAGCCGTCGGAATCTCCGATGAACAGGAAATCATAGTCCCCTGCCGTTTGCTTTCGCGTATCTGCATCTGCATAATAGCTTGTCCCCGCGTGGAGCATCGGTGCAATGATCAGCACGGAAAAGCCGATCAGCATGGCAAGCAGGCAGGCTACGGCGACAAGGGCTTTCACGACGTCCTTTTTAGAAGTTTGCATACATAAAAGCACCTGCCCCCCATGAAGATTCAACGCCAAACGTTATGATCAGGATGATTGCAACGGATAAAATCAGCACTCTGAAAACCATCGGGACACGCTCAAACAGGTCTCTGATCCGTCTTTTGCGTTGGATCAGGGAGAAGACAAGCATCAGGCAGGCTCCCGCAAGGGCGAGTGCCAGGGTGATGAGTGCAAAGTTGCTTCCCGAGCCCGTGGACGGAAGCAGCGAGCCGAGCGAAGTGGGAATCGAATGCTCCGTAAAGATTCTTGCGAGAAACCCAAAACCGTTCTGTCCGTAGCTTGCGACTGCCGCAACGGACTCCAATGCCATAATGATCAGGAACGTCCTGACGACACGGAACAGTCTGGTAAGGAAGGCTTCGTCCTTCATTTTCAGCTTCGTCCTGGTTTTTTCATAGAGCGGTTCGAGCCACATGGACAGAATAATGAAGAACGCGTTGCCGAAGCCCCAGAAAATATAAGCCCAGGAGGCATCGTGCCAAAGACCGATCACGAACCACACAAACAGCAGTGCGATCGTAGACGGAAGCAGTCTGGAGAAATACACGCCGATTTTCTTTGACTTTTTGGATAGCTCCTGATTCCAGCCGGCGACGGCAACGGGATAGTAGACGTATTTCCGAAGCCAGGCACCGAGGGTGATATGCCATCTACGCCAGAATTCAGAAACAGACTTGGAGAAGAAGGGCCGGTCAAAATTCTCCGACAGACGAATGCCGAGCATCTCACAGAAGCCGCACATAATATCCATGTAGCCGGAAAAATCCGCATACAACTGCACGAGATACAGCACGCCGCCGAGCAGGCAGGAAATGCCGGAAAGGTTTTGGAAGCCGGTGAAGATCGCCGTCACATAGGGTGAAAGCGTGTCGGCAATCACCATTTTCTTGAAAAAGCCCCATACAAGTCTCTGACCGCCGCGGGAAAAGTTCCGGTAAGTAAAGACGTGGGTGGTGAAAAGTTCGGAGCTCAAAGCCTCATAATCGCTGATAGGCCCCTGCACCATCTGCGGGAAGAAGGACGTAAACAGAAGCGTTTTCAGATAGTTCTTTTCCGCGTCGAATTTTTCCCAATAGACGTCTGCCAGATATCCGATGATCTGCAGCGTGTAGAACGAAATTCCAAGCGGGATCAGGAAACGGAACGAGTCGTCGATACGCAGTTTCCCGAACAGGCTCAAAACAGCGTTTGCCTGATCTACCAGGAAATGTCCGTACTTCAGAACGACCAGCAGTCCGACGTTCACGATAATTGCCGCGATGAGCAGGAGTTTCCGCTTGTTTGTAACAGACTTTTTATATTCTTTCTTTTCTTCCTTCGTCAGTGTTTCTTTATGATCCTTCAGGTACTGTTTTCTCTTTTCGGAAAGCTTTTGCATACCAAATGCCGAAAAATAAGCAGTAACCGACGTTATAACGACATAGATAAGACCGAAGCCGCCGGAAATGACGTAAAAGCACAGGCTGCAGACCAGCAGAACGATCCACTGGCATTTTTTCGGTAAAAGGAAATACAGAAGGAACACCGCGATCAGGAACAGAACAAAGGAAAGCGATGTAAGGCTCATTTAGTCCTCCTCAATCCTCCGGATCATATCATAAATACTCTGTACGCTTTCAAAGTTTTCCGGTTTCAGTTCCGTTACCGGAAGCTTGATATCGTACTCATCGTCGATCATTGTAACAATGTTGATGATCTCCAGAGAGGAAAGAACGCCGCCGGTGACAAGATTGGTGCAGTTTTCAAAATCCACATTTGCACAGACTGCTTTTAAGTTCTCCAATAATTCCTTCATCTTTTTCTTCTCCTTTTATTTTCCGAATAAGTCTTTTTGGATCAAAAGTCTATCAATTTTGCCGTTCATGTTGATCGGCATTTTTTTCATTTTGGTAACTCTTTGCGGGATCATATAATGCGGAACTGCACCCTTCATTGCGTCCATGACGGCTTTCTCGTCCGTCTTTCCGACATAAGCCAGATGGATCTCCGCTTTTTCTTTATCGTACAGGCAGCAGACGGTGTCAATGCCGTCAATTGCTGCGGCAGCGGTTTCGATCTCGCCCAATTCGATGCGATGTCCCATGTGCTTGATCTGATGATCCCGCCGTCCTTTGAAGATCAGCTCGCCGTACGGATTATACGCGACGATGTCGCCCGTATTGTAAACGGTCTCGGGATAGGACTGATTGAGCGGGTTCTGGACAAAGGCACTTGCCGTTTTTTCGGGGTTGTTGAAGTAGCCCATGCCGAGGAACGAGCCTCTGACATACAGGATGCCTTCCTTATCGCTTCCCGGCAGAACCTCCTGCCCGTTTTCGTCGATCACGAGAATCCCGCAGTTATCAAACGGGATGCCGATCGGCATGCTCTCGCCGAGCTGAATGTCCCGGTTGACAATGTAATAGGTGCAGGTGTCCGTGATTTCCGTCGGGCCGAACAGATTTGCGTAGAGTGCATCCGGAAGATGCCGTTTCCAGTAATTGAACTGCTTCACCGGCATCGGCTCGCCCGCAAACAGAATGTTTTTCAGGTATTGCGGCTTTGCGACGGAGAAGGTATCAACATCCGCAACGATGTTGAATGCCGTCGGTACCCAGTAGATCGAATTGATCTTCTTTTTGTCCAGAAAATCGATCAGCATCAGCGGGAAAGAGAAGCAGATCTTCGGGATAATGTACAGGCAGCAGCCTGCAACGACCGTCGTAAAAACGTCCAGAATCGACATGCTGAAATAAAACGGCGTCTGGCTTCCCCAAACCGTATCAGCGTCAATATGAAAGGTCTTGCGGATCGTTTCCGCATAGATCATAACGGACTGGTGGCAGATGACCGAGCCTTTCGGAATGCCCGTAGAGCCGGAAGTAAACAGCACATACAGCGGATCTGTGTCGATTTGTCTTTCTCTTGTTTTTGCAAGAGCTGCCGTGTCTTCAGGACGTGCCTGCAGATCCTCGAGCAGACAGATCGGAATATCGGAGAAGCTGAATGCTTCCGCACACTTTTTCTGAAAAGCGGCATTCGTGATGATCACCGACGGCTCCAACGTGCGGAAAATGGACGTGATCCGTTCCACCGGACTTGTAACGTCAATGATGGCATAGCAGGCATTTGCGTACATCGCACCGAACATTCCGAGCAGGCAGTGGATCGATTTGTCAATGAAGATCACGACGTTTTTTCTTTCGCAGCCCAGCGAAAGAAGGCCGGAGCCGATTTTCCGTGTTTGCTCGGAAAAATCCGCATAGGTGATCTCCGCGTTTGCATCACCGAAAATGATGCTCTGCGGATGCTTTTCAGTTGCCTCTTCCAAATACTGCAAAATATTCTTTTTCATACGAACATTCCTTTTTTATCAAAAGTTATAACGGAAGTTGCAGTCACTGTCACAAAGCAGCGGTGCGTTGAGGTCTTTTTGCGAGAGAATGGGATCGGTAATGCCCCACGCAACACCGATCGCGGGATCGTCAAAGCGGATCGATCGGTCACAGTCGGGTGCATAGAGGTTATCGACCTTGTAGACGAATTTCACGTTGTCGGTGAGCGTCAGGAAACCGTGGGCAAAGCCACGCGGGATGAAGAACATCCGCTTGTTTTCCTCGGAAAGCTCGACTGCCTCCCACTGAAGGTACGTCGGGCTGCCCTTGCGGAGGTCGACGGCAACGTCCATGACGGCACCGGAAAGCACGCGGACGATCTTGGACTGGGACATGGGATCGTTCTGAAAGTGCAGGCCGCGAAGCGTGCCCTTCTGTGCGGTGAAGCTTTCGTTATCCTGCACGAAGATGCAGTCAATGCCGAGATCTTTGAACACCTTATCGGAGTAGGTCTCCATGAAATAGCCGCGGTGGTCACCGAAGACCTTCGGTTCTAAAAGATAAACGCCTTCTAATTTCGTTGCGATTTTTTCCATTTTAGTAGATGATCCTTTCCCCGGCAACAGCACGCAGATGGGCACCGTAGGGAGATTTGCCGTAAAGCTCTGCGGATGCGAGCAGTTCGTCCTTATCGATCCAGCCGTTGCGGTAGGCGATTTCTTCCGGTGCGGAGATCTTGATGCCCTGACGCTTTTCAATCATCTGGACAAAGTCGGCTGCTTCCACGAGAGAGTCCATCGTGCCGGTGTCGAGCCATGCAAAGCCGCGGCCTAAGGTCTTGACGTCGAGCAGACCGTCTTCCAGGTACATCCGGTTGAGGTCTGTGATCTCAAGCTCGCCGCGTGCAGAGGGTTTGACCTGCTTTGCACGTTCGACCACGTGCTTATCGTAGAAATAAAGGCCGGTGACGGCGTAGTTGGACTTGGGTGCCTTCGGCTTTTCTTCGATGGAGACGGCCTTGCCGTCCTTGTCAAATTCGACCACGCCGAAGCGTTCCGGATCAGAGACGTAGTAGCCGAACACAGTGGCTCTGCCCTGCTCGCTGTTGGCGGCAGCCGAGCGAAGGATCGTGCCGAAGCCGTTGCCGTAGAAAATGTTGTCGCCGAGCACCATCGCACAGCAGTCGTCGCCGATGAAGTCTTCGCCGATCAAAAATGCCTGTGCAAGACCGTCGGGAGACGGCTGCACCTTGTAGCTCAGGTGCACACCCATGGGAGCACCGTCGCCGAGCAGGTTTTCAAAACGGGGCGTATCCTCCGGGGTGGAGATGATGAGGATGTCGCGGATGCCTGCCAGCATCAGCGTGGAGAGCGGATAGTAGATCATCGGCTTGTCATAAACCGGGAGCAGCTGCTTACTGGTGACTTTGGTCAAAGGATACAGTCTGGTTCCGGCACCGCCGGCAAGGATAATACCTTTCATCGTTGTTTCTCCTTTATTATTTGGTCGCAGTTTCGATTGCCTGCCTGAGATACGTCAGGATCGTTTCACGCTCTGCACTGATCACCGCTTCGGCTTTTGTAAAATCTGCTGCGGCAACCTCGGGGGTTTTTGCAAACGTTCGGTCTTCCATGCCGGTTTTTTTCAGCACGGAGGTGATGCGGGAGGACATCGACGCACCGCCCTCGACACGGTCAAAGACCACAAACGGTTTTTGCAGATTGAGAGAGAATGCGGTGCCGTGGAAGGAGTCGGTAAAGACTGCCTCTGCGTTGGCAAGCAGCCATACGAACTCCTGCGGATCGATATCGAAATAGGTCATGTCGTGGACGTCGTACGCATCGACGATCTGGCAGCTGTTTTGCTTTGCATACTGCTGAATATAGCGGTTGTATTTCTTTGTGCGGTTGCCGAGGAAATAGCAGAACACGTACTTCCCCTGCGGGCAGTTTTCCGGTTTTTTCGCAAAGGACAGCCACTGCTCCGCAGTCAGGCCGAACGTCGGATCGAGCAGCACTGCCGCATCCCTGCCCGTGAGCTCTCTGATGATCTTCGCACCTGCATCCTCTCGAACAGACAGATGCGGGATGGAGGCGATCCATTCCTTGAAGATCTCCTTGCGGCTGTCCGGAAGCTCCGAAACGCCGAAGCTCGGTGCGATCGCGATACGCTGCTGTTCCGGAGCGAACTGCAGAAAGTCGATCATGGAGTTTTCCGGATAGTACGGGTTCCAGATCTGGTCGCTGCCGCAGACAAACGCATCAAAGGTCGCGATATGCTCCGCATCGATGTGATCCTTGTCCATCGGGACGGTGTCATCGTGCAGCATTCGCTTGCGGAAATCGGCAAAGCGTTCCTTGCGGTGTTTTTTTGCCGCACGGTACCGGGACGCCGATTTTTTGGAGCGGAGCAATGCCGCAGGCGTGAAGTCGCGGTCGTTTTTGCTGCCGTATTTTTTGCCGAGCCGCACACGGAGCCATGATTTTATGTAGGACGGTGCAAGCTTCTTTACCGCAGAGCTGTCTTTGGCAGCCGACTGTGCAAAGCCGTTCACCGTGCGGTTATCCATGGTCACGGCTCTGATATCAAATTGTTCCAGAAGCGTCTGAACGGCGTAGTTCTGCAAAGCATTGCCGAAGTTTTCGCCGCCACGCATGGTTACAATGCCGACTTTTTTCATTTCTCTGACCTGCTTATTCTTTCGAGGATCGTCTGCGTCACTTCTCTGTGGGCGTCGCAGCGGATCAAATTCATGGTCGTTCTCGCCTTGCCTTTTTTGATGCGGAGCTTTGCCAGGCTGTTTTTGGTCAGCCGGTTGAGCTTGTTTCCGACACGTCCCCAGCCGAAGAGCAGCGGGCCGTACATTGGCTCTTTCTGTGCACAGAAGGCCTCCCACTGCGACTGTACGTACTGTTTATCCGGCAGCCGTGCGGACTGCTCCGCCATTTTCTGCAGGCGTTCCGCGTTTTCTTTTTCCGATGCAAAGCGGATCCCGTGTTCTTCCGCCCGCAGAAGGCGGAACGAAACTGTGTTATCTTCTTCCGTCAGCGTGACGGTCGTGAGCAGGCCGGTGTTCCACGCTTCCTTTTCGCCGCGTTTGCCGAACACCGCATTGCCCTGTCCGTACAGGATCGTCACACCGTTCCAAGCCTCCGTCGTACCGATGCAGTGGCTGTGCTGACAGAGGATCAGATCCGCACCGGCATCCGCCATGGCACGGCATTTTTTCTGCAGCAGCGGAGAAGGCAGTGCATAGTGCTCGATGCCGCCGTGATAGAGGACGACAAGGTAGTCGCACTGTGCTTTGGCGTTGCGGATCTCGTTGAGACTGCAATATGGATCGAACAGATTGGCACCCGGGGTGGTCTCGCCTGCGATATTGAATTCCTCTTCGGCGAAACTGAGAAAGCCGAGCTTCCAACCCTTTTGTTCAACAAACAGCGGTTTTGCCGCATCCGCAGCATTGGCACCGCCGCCGAAGGTTTTGATCCCGAGCTTTTCCGCCTCCGTCACGGTATCGGTCAGGGCCTGCCCGCCGTAGTCAAGGATATGGTTGTTGGCAAGAGACAGACAGCCGATGCCGGCAGCTTTGAGCGTTTGCAGGGCAACCGGATCGCAGCAGAAGGCGGCACCGCATTTTTCGATCGGTGCACCGTGGTCGGACGCAGGCGTTTCCAGGTTGGCAACGCACACGTCGGCACTCTGCAGCTCCGGCAGGACATCGCCGAAGATCTGTTCGTGATCGCACTGTGCAAACTCCGTCAGAAAGCCTCTTGCAGGGCAGATATCGCCGAGGATGCACAGTTTCAACGGTTGTTTCATTTTTTCTCACTTTCCGGTGCCTGATGCACCAGTTCCCATTGGTTTCCGACGATCAGGTCGTATTCGGGCGGCTTGAAATTCGGTCTGCCGCCTGCAGGGAAAAAGGTCAGCTCGCCAAAGTAGATCTTTCCCTGTGCTTCATATAGATCCACGCGGACAAACTGGAACGGCTGTGCCAGCTTCTCCGCCATTTTTTTCATTTCTTCAAAATATTCCGGTTTTTCGACCTTCACATCCGGATCGTACGGAAGGTCTTTGCCAAACGGCACCAGATTCCAGTCCATGTCATAGAAATTGCGGGCATGATGGCCGGAAAATCTGCCGACCTCCAGCTGCATATAGACCGGTTTGCCGTTGAAACAGAAAAACTTATAGTCGCAAAGATCGCCGCTTGCATCCTCCAGATACTTTTCCGCAAGCAGACGCTTGGGCAGGTTTTTATATACCCATTCTCTTCCGCTCCAGGCGATATCCTGCTTCAGCCAGCTTCGCAGCATCATTTTTTCCTGCCGCCAGTTGACCTTGCTGCGATCCTTGACGATCACGTTCATGTGGCTGCCGTGTGCCGCCTTCAGGACAAACTGCTCAGGAAGTGCGTCGAGGTCGATGTCCTTCACGCTGTCATAGACGGCATAGATCTCGTTGAGGTTGTCCGCAAAGCCGCAGCCGGAAACGTAGTCCCGGACGGCGATCTTGTCAGCACACTGCTCCATCAAAGGATCGCGGTAGCGAAGCTTGTACCACTGCAGTTTTTCCGAAAATGTCTGCGGGTTCTCAAGATCAAGCGGCTTGCCCGTCTGCTTTTCAAAACTGCGGCGTACCGCTTTTTCGTCCGACATCAGTTTCGGCATCAGCCGGCACTTTACACTGTGCAGTTCGCTGACCAGATATTTTACAGGAAAAGGTCGTCCCATCGTCTGTACTCCTTTTGATGACAGTTCGCGGTGTCTTCCCGCCTTAATGGGCGAAGGACCAGCGGAAATTGGATAGCGATTCCGAACCAGACACGCCGATATACCAGTAAATGGCGTATAGGATCAGGACGCCGACTCGCATCAGCATCTCAATGTATTTGTTTTCCACACGAAGCAGCTTGGGCAGGGCAACGGCCACGTAAGGGCTGGTATAAATGCCGATACGTGCAAGGTAGGCACTGTTGGATGCTGCGATCATAGCCGCACCGTGAACGACCAGTGCGTTGGTATAAAAGGTTTCCTCCTGTGTCAGTTCCTTCTTTAAGCTGACCGCCAGTGCCATCGCTGCAGGTGCACAGGCAACTAAGATACGCAAAACGTTGACTGATTTTAATGCATAGTTGTTCAGCACCATGTCGCTGTCCTTCAAAAAGCCGACAAACGAGAAGATCGCATCATAGTTTGCAGCAACAATATAAGTACCGACGGCAAGCAGGAGGATATTGCGAACTTTGACCTTGTTGCGAAGAAGGAAATACAGCAATGCCATGACCACCGCCGAGATGTGACACGCACCGGCGATAAAGACCACGATCAGCCATTTGACAAGTTTTTTTTCGTAGATCAGCCGGTGGCCTGCAAACAGGATCGCCGCGGCAAGATACTGACGCACACCGTTGAAGGTGCCGTCCCAGACGCCGACAAGCACGAACAGCAGCGTCATCATAATGTAAGAGCTGCCATTGCAGTACATTGTGGTGATAAACAGGCCGATCGTCAGCAGCGAGCAGACGAAGATCAGCACCTGACCGTCTCGCGTAAACCACGAAACGATCGTAGCGATCAGCGGCAGACCGGGTTCGTCATAAGTTTGAAGTGCTTTCTGCAGACGCGGTGCATAGATCCTGAGGCCTCTGTAATACGCACCGAAGTCCGTGCCGACATAAAAGCGGCAGCCGGCTACGAAAATCAGAACACCGGCAGCAAGAAACAGAAAAGCTTTGGTTGTCCACGGGAGCTTCTCCCGTCCCAGGTCTTCTGCACGTGCTGCAAAAAGCTCTGCTAAAAATGAAAGCACAAAGACGATGCCGATCGTCCAGTAGTAGACGGACAATGTTTCTTCCTCGCTTTTTTCCTCATTTCCCTTTTGCCTGTTTTTTTCGGTACCAGTAAATCAAACGGTACGGCACAAGGGATTTCACGATCATCACAACAAATTCTTTGATCAGCCACCGCTTCGGGAAGCCGAGCAGCTTATAGCCGATCCTGGTTGTCTTAAACGCATTCCAGCGAACCTTGAAGGTACGCCGCTTGATCGCGTTCATATCCTCGCGTACAAGGTACAGTACTTCCTGCAGATTGGACGCCTTGAAGTCCGCAGCAAAGAACCGGAACCACAGATCATAGTCCTGTGCACGGTTCGTACGCTCGGAGACGGTATACCCGCCCAGTTTTTCATACACCCTGCGATATGTCATGATCGTGGCATGATTAAAAGGAACCATCTTCCTCATGGAGAACTTGTCGACCTGTTCCGGTTTACTTACGATGCGGATCGGTCCGTTTTCGTTGAACTGCTGCATTGCCGTGCCGATCAGATCGTACTCCGGATGTTCCTGAAGATATCGGATTTCCTTTTCAAAACGATCCGGTGTCGAAATATCATCTCCGTCCATCCGTGCGACGTATTCTCCGGTCGCATGTTGGAGACAATGGTTAAGTGTATAGGAAAGGCGGGAATTTTTTTCGTTTTTGATCAGTATGATCTTTTCAGGGAAACGGCAGCGATAGGACTCCGCAACGGAATAGGTATCATCTGTCGAGGCATCGTCGCACAGAATCAGCTCCCAGTTTTCATAGGTCTGATTCAAAATGGAATCGATCGCTTCCGGCAAATACTCTGCACAATTATAAATGCCCATTATGACCGAGATTTTTCCTTTAGACAAACGATATTCCTCCTTCACGTTCTTCTGCTGCGGAGCATCCGCTATTGCTTTATGCGGTTGATGATCAATCGGAATTTTCCGCTCGGATCCTTTTCCATTTCATCGACACGCCTGATCATGATCTTCATGTCTTCGCCTAAGGAATAGTGCAGCTTGTCGATAATGATCTGATCCATTTTATCTTTATAGTTCTCATCTGTCAGCAGGCGTACTTCAACTGCATCCGGCTGCTCCTGCACGAACTGCATCATCTTAACGCTGTTGTCAAAGCCTGCACTGACCAGTGACATATAGATCGAGGTAAATTTGCCGTTGGAGGGTGATTGGATGTAGTCCTTCGTACGCCCTTCCAGGTGATCGACCACCGGCATCCTGCACCCGCAGGGGCAGTTCTGATCCTCTGACAGAACCGCTCTGTCGCCGATCCGGTAACGGATCAGCGGCGTGCCGTGCGTTTCAAAGCAGGTCATGATCATTTCCCCGTCATCGTCAAACTCAATGATTCCCGTATCCGTACAGTAATGCAGTTTTCCGCATTTGCATTCCGTAATAAACGGAGCACCTTCACTGGATGCATACTGATCTCTGACCGGGCACCCGAATGCCTGCTCAATCGCCGCCCTATATTGCGGCAGAAGCGTCTCAGCTGTGGGGAAAATTGCGATCGGCCGGAATGTCAGCTCAATATGATTGTCGAGGATGTATCTTGCCACCTCATACATTGCGGAGGGGTATCCGTCAAGAGATTGCGGACGGAAACGGTTTAAGTTCTCAACATAGTAGCGAACATTGTCTCCCTTGCAGTGGAAGCCCGAATAAAGTCGTTGACGAATTGCCAGATTGGTACGCCAGAAAACCTTCTTTTTTTGACCGGGCGGTACAATTTTTGATGAATTAAAGCTTGCACGCTTCATCTTCATCGGAATAAAACCATGCTGCATTTTAAAGAAGTCGAGGTACGCCATACGGATCTGGCAGTCATCCTTCGTGAAATAAGAAAGCATGGTAGTGCCCGTCGTTCCGCTGGTATTGTTTTCTACGCCCTCTTCAGGGCTCACAGTAAACATTTTCGGCAAATTCTGCCGGACAACTTCTTTGGAAAGGACAGGAAGCTTTTTTACATCCTTTGCACCCTTGATGTCACCCAGATCGACGTCCTTATAAAACTCACGGTAAAAAGAACTGTGATCTACGGCATGATGAAGCAGTTCCAAAAACCGTTGGTCTTGATATTCCTGCAATGCCTCTGCGTCTGTGTAATCCCGCTTCTTAAGCTCATCCAGTTTTTTATAATAAGCTTTTCCGAAGCGTCTTTTTTTGTATTTAAAGCCTTGTAACGTTGTAAAGAGATTTTGCAGGAAAATCGGGCTTTTATTATAAACAGACATCAAATCGCTCAAAAGAATCCTCTCCTTGATTGCTTTTTATCGGATATCCGCAAATCGGATGCCGTCTGTCTTATTGAAGAAAGTGCGGCTGCAGATGCGGTTTATTGATCGTAATCTTTAAAAGTATTACGCTTCTTTCTTAATGATTTTCTGAAGTGATGCTATGCCAAGTTGTTCTACGGTTCTGCCTTCCGTGCGGAAGGATCGCTTTGCCATCGCGGATGCACAGTCGATCAGTGACGTACAGATCGGTGTCGGAACGGACAGAACCTTTCCGAGTGATTCAAGCAGCACGAGTCCCTGTGACACATCCTCCGTGAGGTATCTGGATTCCGGCTCGTAAGGTCCGTCCGGTGCAGAGTTCTCGGCGTAGTCAAAGAACACCTCTGTCGCATCTCTTGTGTCATCCAAAGAATTGCGGTGCTTGCAGGCTTCCACATAAGGCATCCGCTTGCAGCCCAGTTTTTCCAGCACCTGCATTTTTTCTTCATCAAGTGCACAGACCAGGTTCCAGACGTGCGGGGTGAAGATCTCACGGTACATGGAATAGCTGCCGCCGTGCTTTTTCACATATTCGATCCGCGGAATGCTGAAGATCGCACCGACCGTGTGGACGATCAGGTTCGGGTTATGCAATGCTGCCTCAACGACAGAATCTGTCAGTTCATACGGGAAGCCTAACTGCCGGAGAATATTATCCGCTGTCGCTCTGTTCGCATCGGGATATACTCCAAAGGGATTCAGCGTATTGCGGAACAGCACCTTTGTATGTCCCGGTGCGATGATCCGGCAATCGATCGGCGAGCTTTCGGCTTCGATCACGGTAATATTCTTTTTGCAGTATTGCAGGAAATAGCAGGTCGCCAGATACCCCGGCTCGACAAGAACCGTCTGACCGTCTTCGATATAGTCGCAGATTGAGCGGATCAGTGCCTGCTGATAATTGGTCTGGATGTAGATGATCAGCAGATCCCTGCCCCTGACTGCATCTGCAATGCTTTCTGTAACCGAAACAGCAGCCTTTCGCTCTATGTCATTTTCATGGAGCGTGACTGTTCTGCTTGCACGGATCGCCTCGTAATGCTCGTTATGGAGTTTGTTGGAGGTTTTGCAAAGCGTTACCTCATGTCCCTTTAGGCTCAGATCAGCGGCAACCGTAGAGCCCGCATGTCCTACACCGAAAACGGCAATTTTCATACATTGTTCTCCTAATTATAAGTTCTCTTTGTACCATGCGATCGCTGCCTGGATGCCGCGGTCAAAGCTCCAATCGGGATCGTAGCCGAGCAGGCGTCTTGCCTTGGAAATGTCCGCGTTGGAGTGCTTGATGTCGCCCTTGCGGTCGGGACCAAAGTTCGGCTCCACGTCAACGCCGAGTGCCTTGGTCAGACCGTAGTAGATGTTGATCAGGAACTCTCTGCCGCCGTAGGCAACGTTGAATGCTTCGCCGGCAGCATCGGCAGGTGCGATGCAGGCCTTGAGGTTGGCTTCGATGACGTTTTCCACATAGGTGAAGTCGCGGCTCTGCTTGCCGTCGCCGTTGATGGTGGGCGTTTCGCCGTGCATCAGCTGCATGATGAACTTGGGGATGACAGCGGCGTAAGCACCGTTGGGATCCTGCCGTCTGCCGAAGACGTTGAAGTAACGCAGGCCGACGGTCTCAAGACCGTAGTGCATGGTGTACTGCTTTGCCCATTCTTCGTCGCAGCGTTTGGTCAGTGCGTAGGGAGAAAGCAGATTGCCTTCTCTGCCCTCGGTCTTCGGCAGGTTCGGCTCGTCGCCGTACACCGAAGAGCTGGAGGCATAGACAAAGCGTTTCACGCCGTTTTGGCGGGAGGCTTCCATCATGTTGAGCGTGCCCTGAATGTTGTTGGCACAGTAGAACAGCGGCATTTCGATGGAACGCGGAACGCTGCCCCAGGCAGCCTCGTTGAGAACGTAATCCACGCCCTCGGTCGCCTTCAGACAGGTGTCAAAATCCTTGATGTCGCCCTTGATGAAGGTGTAGTTCGGATCGTCGATGAAAAGGTCGACGTTTGCCTGCTTGCCGGTGGACAGATCGTCCAGACAACGCACCTTGTGTCCCATTTTCAAAATTGCTTCGCAGAGGTTCGAGCCGATGAAGCCCGCACCGCCGGTCACCAGAAATACGGAATTTTCAGGAAATTTCAGTTCAGAGTAGCCCATGATTTCGCCCCCGATAAAGTTAAATTAGAGTCTCCAATAGTAATAGCCCGCGTCTTCGTAGGTCTTGCGGTCGAGCAGGCCCTTGAGGTCGAGCAGCACACGCGGTGCCTTGGTGGTGTAGAACATCGCGTCAAATTCTGCCTTGGTCATGGACTTGAACTGCTCGTGTGCGACGGCAAGGATGACAGCGTCCATGTTCCTGATCTCGGAGATGTCGACAAACTCGATGCCGTACAGACGCTTTGCTTCGTCCACGTCCGCAGCGGGATCGGCGATCACGGCGGTAATGCCGTACTCTTTGAGTTCGTTGTAGATGTCAATGATCTTGGTGTTGCGGGTGTCCGGGCAGTTTTCCTTGAAGGTAAAGCCCAAAATGGCAACTCTCGCACTCTTGACCGGACGGTCAGCCTTAATGAGCTGCTTGACGAGATTTTCCGCACAGTACTTGCCCATGTCGTCGTTGATGCGGCGGCCGGACAGGATGATCTGGCTGTGATAGCCGAGCTGCTCTGCCTTGTAGGTCAGGTAGTAGGGATCGACGCCGATGCAGTGGCCGCCGACAAGGCCGGGATAGAACTTCAGGAAGTTCCACTTGGTACCGGCAGCTTCGAGCACGGACTTGGTGTCGATGCCCATCTTGTTGAAGATGATGGACAGCTCGTTCATAAATGCGATGTTGATGTCACGCTGGCTGTTTTCGATGACCTTGGCAGCCTCGGCGACCTTGATGGACTCGGCTCTGTGCACGCCTGCCTCGACAACGAGTTCATAGACGTGTGCGACCTCGTCGAGCGTTTCGGCATCCATGCCGGAGACGATCTTCTTGATGGTTTCAAGGCGATGTACCTTGTCGCCCGGGTTGATACGCTCGGGAGAGTAGCCGATCTTGAAGTCCACGCCGCACTTGAGGCCGGATTCCTTTTCGAGGATGGGAACGCAGACGTCTTCGGTCACGCCGGGATAGACGGTGGATTCAAAGACCACGATGCTGCCCTTGGTGAGGTTTCTGCCCAAAATGCGGCTGGCACCTTCCACGGGAGTCAGGTCGGGCGTGTGGTCGTCGTTGACCGGGGTGGGAACGGCGACGATGTGGAACTTTGCTTCGCGGAGTCTGGTTTCGTCGGAGGTGAAGTCCACCTTTGTGTTTTTGATGGCTTCGTTGCCGACTTCATTGGTGGGATCGATGCCGGATTTGTAGAGTTCGATCTTTGCGGCGTTCAGGTCGTAGCCGATAACGTTGACCTTCTTTGCAAAGGCGACTGCGATGGGCATGCCGACGTAGCCTAAGCCCACAAGGGAGATCTTTTCTTCTTTGTTGACGATTTTTTCGTAAAGTGACATGTTACTGCCTCCATATTTCAGACTGTGTCCAGTCATAGATTCAAGATTTTGAGCATCTCGGCATTGACTCTGCCGACTTCGAATTTTTCCCTGCACAGCGTCAGGCTTTCCTTGCCCATCCGTGCTGCAAGGGCGGGATCAAGTAAAAACGCTTTCATGCGGTCTGCAAGTGCTTCGCGATCACCGACCGGGACGAGATAACCCGTCTTGCCGTCAAGGACGGTCTCACGGCAGCCGTTGGTGTCCGTCGTGATGATCGGTCTGCCCATTGCCATGGCTTCGAGTACCGTGCGGGGCGTGCCTTCGCGGTAGGAAGGCAGGACGTAAACGCTGCACTTTTCGTAGTACGGACGTACGTCACTCGTTTCTTCAAAACGCTCCACGATGCCGTCTTTGATGTACTGCTCCACGGTTTCCTTCGGCACGGCATCCTGCATCGCGGTTTCATACTTGCCGAGCAAGCAGAACCTTGCGTCGGGGTACTCTGCCTTGACAGCCTTTGCCGCATCCAGGTACTCCTGCACGCCCTTGCTTTTG
Source organism: Faecousia sp. (assembly GCA_045639485.1). GTDB lineage: Bacteria > Bacillota > Clostridia > Oscillospirales > Oscillospiraceae > JAFRPC01. The sequence continues at coordinate 17,546 of JAZUDF010000076.1, forward strand.
AGCAGGCGGGAGAGCATGAAGAACGACGGCGTTTCGGGCAGCGGTGCCGGCTTGAAGTGCTCCATATTGACACCCGAGCCGTTGACGACCGAGCATTTTGCACGCTTGACGAGCTTGCGGTCGCAGAACTCGTTGAGGTCATCTGTATTCTGGAAGATCACATGGTCGGCACGGCGAAGTCCGAACTTGTAGAGTGTGCGGACAATGAAGCCCAGCACCTTTGCCTTCATCGTTTTGGCGGTGAAGGTGTAGCCGCCGCCGGTGATCATGCTGTTGATGTTTTTGACCTTGGCAGCCTTCGCGGCGATGGCACCGTAGATGACGGGCTTGACCGTGTAGCCGAGCGTGACGTCCGGCTTTTCGGCCTTCATCAGTGCCTTCAGCCGTTTGCAGTATTTGAGGTCGCCCAAAATGCTGGTGCCCGTTTTGTTCATCGGGATCTCGATGAACCTTGCACCGAGTGCCTCGATTCTATCCACGTCCGTGCGGTCAGGGCCGGTGACAAGCACCTCGTATCCTTTGGCGATGATCGTTTTAATGAGATCACCGCGGAAGTTATAGACGGTGCGGTTTTTCGGAGAGATCAGTAAAAATTTCATAGTTACTTCCTCTTCGGTCGATACAGTTTCGTTTTGTAGTTGAAATACATCCGTTCCAGACGGATTCGCCACTGGTCGTAATAGCCGTCCTCCACCTGAACCTCTTTCTGAACGATCTCGGGCATCATGTTCTTCATCAGCTCTTTTTGCGGATAGTCCTGCTTGCGGACATCGTGCGGGAAGGCAAGGAACATTTCCAGAAGCTTTCGGTTATTGTACGGGAACGTCAGTTCGGGCGTCATGCCGAGCGAAAGCGTCGTGGTCGCTGCGGAAACACCGATGCGGAATTCCCAGTAAACCAGATCCGTGTGTTCGAAGTTGAACGGTGCAGTCTGCAGGTTCGTGTCTTTCAGGTAGGCGATGTAGCCTTTGTCCGTCTGACGCAGCAGACGCGGCATGCAGAAAAATCTGGTCTGCATCAAAGACAGATGACGTTCGTGCAGCGTGTCCGGCATCTTCATGCCGTACTTTCTTTCATAGAAGACACGCCCGATCTCCGCGACGTCGGACTTTGTTTCCACGTCGTAGTCGTGTACGTCCTTCAGATAGACGATCTTCCGGATCTCATCGTCCGCCAGGTTCTTGATGTAGGAGGTATTGTGATTGACGATCTTTTTGATCTCATCAAAATCGGTAAGCTCTTCTGCACTTCCCGGAATGTGATACAGACGGTGGGGTACGCCTTCGAGCTCGCAGATCCTTACGGCGGCATTGGCGTCCTTCCGCTCTGCTTCCTTGCACTCAAAGGAGAAGATCAGGAACTTGTCTGTAAAGCCTTTCGTGCAGGCAAAGGTCGCACCGCTGTCCATGCCGCCCGTGAGAGAGATCGCAGGTCTCGCCCACTTTTTGGTGCACAGCTCCATTTCCTTACGCATGATCTGTGTGATCTTTTCCACCTGCAGAGGATATTCCTCCTCGGACTGCAGCTCTGCATGTGCCTCGTAAGGATAGAAGCGGTAGAAGCTCACGGCACCGTTTTCCCATTCTGCACAGAGGTTTGCACCCAGGCGGCGGACTTCATCGTACGCCGTGGTCAGACCGGGCATCCAACGAAGGCCGATGTTGAAGACCTTCTTTTCGCGGATCTTTTTCGTATAGCGACGCATAGCGTAGCCGCACAGATCGGCGATCAGCTGCACGTGCGAGGAAACGTAGGTCTTGCCGTTATTGCAGCTGTAGTTGCAGACCTTCATCGAGGAGGCATCCGTGAAGAAGGTGACCTTTCCGTTTTCGAGCACAAAGAGGACAAACGCACCCGTCCACTCGCTGACGGTGCGGAACATAGCGTCCATGGAGAAGGGCTCTGCATTGCAATCCTCCAGAAGGCTTTGCTCCTCGTATTTGCCGTTGAACGGGTTGTACGCGTGGCCGATCAGGACGAACGTGCGGTCAGCCGTGTCGAACCGGTAAAGTTTTTCGGACGGATGCACGTAGAACTGCTTTCCGCAGATCTCCTGCTGCTGCCACAGTCCGTAAAACGGATAGGCTGCAGAATCAATGGTGGTATCGTCGGTGACAAGATAGCCGCGGGCAAACAGGCATTCACGGTATTGCGGTTTTCTTTCAAGGATCTCTGCGATCTCTTCTTTGGTGCAGATCGGATGCTTATTTTTCATTGTCAGCCTCCAGATTTTTCAAAATCACGCGGGTAAGTCGGGCGGCGTTGCCGCTGGAAACAAAGCTGTTGTGCGGGGTGAGGATCACATTTTCCATGTCCCACAGAGGACTGTTTTCCGAAAGCGGCTCTTCCTCGAACACGTCGAGCACTGCACCGGACAGTTTGTCGCTTAAAGCAGCAAGCAGTGCTTCGGTGTCGACCACCGCACCGCGTGCGATGTTGACAAGCACGCTCCCCTGCTTCATCTTTGCGAAGCGGTCTGCGTTCATCAGGTGTCTTGTTTCGTCCGTCAGAGGAAGCGTCAGCACAACGACGTCCGATTTTTCAAGCACGGGGTTGAGTAGCTCCAAAGGGAGCATGACGCGGTAGTTTTCATCTTCACGGAGGAAAAGATCCACGCCCGTCACGTCACAGCCGAAGGCTTGGAAGCGTTTGGCACATTCCGTGCCAACGCTGCCGCAGCCGACAATGCAGACGGTCTTCCCGTTCAGTTCGAGCAGGCCGCGGTGTTTTTCCCAGCGGTGCTGCTTTTGGTTTTCCGTGAAAAAGCGGCTCTGCTTGTAAAGCTGAAGCACACCGCTGACGGCAAATTCCGCCATCGGGATGCTGTACACGCCGCGGGCGTTTCTCACTTCGATGCCGTGTGCCTTTGCGTAGTCCATCGGGACGCGGTCGAAGCCCGCACTCGTCAGCTGGACGTAGCGGAGGTTCGGGAATTTCTCGATCGGATGGCTTAAAAACAGGCCGTTGCAGACGGTGCCTTCCACCCAGTCGTAAGCACAGGGCAGGACGTCTTTTTCCTGCTGCAGGAAGACCACGCTGTGTCCGAACTGCGTGAGCTGTTCGATATTCTCTTTTGCGTCGCTCCAGGCTCCGGTCACAAGCAGGTTCATATCAATTCTCCGATGCGTTGTAAATCATTTCGCAGATGGCATTGACCTTTTCGATCACCGTCTGCCGGTTTTCTTCAAAGAGTTCCGGCTGTGCTGCACATTCGGTTTCAAAGTCGCGGATCTCCTTCACGCCGGTTTGGAAGATCTCCGCAATACGCTCGATCTCGGAGATCTGCGTCGTGTTGCAGAAGCTTCTCGACAAAATGGCGAAGGAAGAGCCGAGGCGGTAATGCTCGCGGATGACGCATTCTGCCGGCAGCATACCGCCGCCGAGCTTTGCGATGCCGCCGAAGCCGCAGGGAATGCCCGCCGCCTTGATCGTTGCGAAGAGTCTGTCCACCGTGCCGTCGGCAAGCAGCTCGAACATGAACTTTCTGCCGCGGCCGAGGCTCATATCGTTGATGCCGATATGGATCTCGTCGATGCCGGGGATCTGCACGATCTCGGAAGCTGCCTCCGCTGCTTCGGGCGTTTCCATCAACAGCATCGTTCTCGCTCTGCCGCCGACCGCACAGATAAATCTGCGAACCTCCGCAGCCGTCTTGAAGAACGGCAGCATGACGACGTCTGCACCCGCTTTGATCACGGCGTCGACTTCGTCTTCGGTGGAGTCGTAAGCATCCGTTGCGTCGTGGACGGGGTTCACGCGGACAAGCAGTTCTGCTTTGTCGAGCACCGGGCGGAGGTTTCTGACGTCCTCGACCGTGTGGTGCAGCTTGACGGTGTCGAGCCCTTTCTGGCGGGCATCCTTGCCGATATATTCCATGTCGACAAAAATGCGGTCAACGCCGACAGCCTGTGCCACCTGTGCAACGTCTGTGCGGTTCGTGATATACATGAGTTTCAGCATATCGCTTCTCCTATGTAGTGATTAAACGGAAGTTTCTTCCTCTGTCTTCTGTACGGTCGCACCGGAGTTTTCGTTGTCGGCATTGGTGACGACCTTGAAAAGCGTCATGAACAGAATTTTGATGTCCAGCCCGAAGGAAACGTGGTCGACATACCAGACGTTGAGCTCAATCCGGCGGTGCCACTCGACCTCCTTGCGGCCGTTGACCTGTGCCCATCCCGTGATGCCGGGACGGACTTCAAACATCCGACGCTGTTCGTCGGTGTACTCTTCGATCGGCCAGGGATGATAGGTCAGAGGCGGACGCGGTCCGATGAGGGACATGTCGCCTTTGAGGATGTTGATCATCTGCGGCAGCTCGTCAATGCTCGTTGCACGGATGATTTTGCCGATCTTCGTCACGCGGGCATCGCCCTTGCCGGAATACACGCCGCTGCCGGTGGTTTCGGCACCCACGCACATGGAGCGGAATTTGTAAATGTCGAACTCTTTGCCGTCACGGCCGAGACGTCTTTGCCTGAAGATCACGGGGCCTTTGGAGGTCAGCTTGATCAGCAGGGCAACGATGGCGTACAGCCAGCAGAAGACGAGCAGAACAAGAAAAGAAATCAGGATGTCAATGGCACGTTTGATGACTTTTTTGTACATGTCGGTTTCACAACTTCTTTCTATGAAAACTGAAAAAAATCCAAACAGGTATAGGAGTGCATACTACTGCATACTAATATAGGTTATTATAGCATAGGTCCCTTTCAAAAACAACGAATTTTTCGGAAAATCAGCCCCTTTTTTTCTGTTTTTCCTTATATATAAAGAAATTGCGATTGGCGGAAAAAAGAAAAGCGACAAACTTCGCACAAAGTCTGTCGCTTTTTGAAAAAAATCCCCGTTCCGAAGAACGGGGATCGTTTCTGGAGGTGACACCCAGATTTGAACTGGGGAATGACGGTTTTGCAGACCGTTGCCTTACCACTTGGCTATGTCACCGGATGCACTTTTCTTGCGAGGGTGATTATACAATACTTTTCTGTACAAGTCAACAATAAATTTCTGCCGATTAGTAAAACGCAGATCACTTTGCAAAGGGTTCGATTTTCGGAAACAAAAACTGTGACTGCGAAGCGGTTACAGTTTTTGAGAGGAGGCGTGACGGAGTATCTCCGAAGGAACCGCAGAACAAGCATTGTTTTGCGGTTCCAGAGGCATACGGAGTCCACGCCGACGAGGTGCGAGGCTCGTTTGCATTTTTCATCTTTCGGGGAAGGCTTCAATGGTGCTCTATTTCGGTCTTCTATCTTCCCGCCCTTGGCGAAACCTCCGGTTTCGCGGGGCGGGTGACGAGGCTCGGTTGCATTTTTCATCTTTCGAGGAAAGATGAAAAATAAAGGATGAAGCCAGTTTGAGAACTGGCTGCGAGACAGTCCACCGGACTGTCGGAACTTAGTTCGAGCCTCGCACCCTTCCTTTCTCCAAAAAAGAGAATGGGAGTCAATTCGCTTTGCGATTGACTCCCATTCTCTTTTTTGGAGCGGGTGACGAGGCTCGAACTCGCTACCTCCACCTTGGCAAGGTGGCGCCCTACCGGATGAGCTACACCCGCAGAAATGGTGCCCCAGGCCAGAATTGAACTGGCGACACGCGGATTTTCAGTCCGCTGCTCTACCTACTGAGCTACCG
>JAZUDF010000077.1:0-14261 GCA_045639485.1 Faecousia sp.
TATCAATCACGATCCCAATTATGCCAGACGTTCTGCACATCGTCGTCATCTTCCATGGCGTCGATGAGCTTTTCCATCATGGCAATGTTGTCCTCGGACTCGAGCTTTTTGTACTCGGAGGGAACCATTTCGATCTGGGCAGAAGCAAATTCGTACTTCTTGCCGAGTTCTTCCGCGACGGCGTTGAAGTCGTCGGGATCGGTATAGACGGTGAAGCAGCCTTCTTCTGCCTCAAAGTCGTCTGCACCTGCTTCCATGGCGTCCATCATGACATCGTCTTCTTCGTAGTCTTCGTCTTCATTGTCGATGACGAGGACGCCCTTGCGGCTGAAGTTCCACGACACGCAACCTGCTGCACCCATGTTGCCGCCGAACTTGTCAAAGTGGTGGCGGACGTTGCCTGCGGTACGGTTGCGGGAGTCGGTCATGGTCTCAACGATGACTGCAACGCCGCCGGGGCCGTAGCCTTCATAGGTGTTCTGTTCGTAGCTGTCGCCGCTGCCGGCACCGGCTGCACGCTCAAGCACACGCTTGATGTTGTCGTTCGGCATATTGGCTGCCTTGGCCTTGGTGATGATGGTGGCAAGGCGGGAGTTGTTGTTGGGATCGGTGCTGCCGCCGCCTTCTTTGACGGCAACGATCATTTCCTTTGCGATCTTGGTGAATGCCGCTGCACGCTTGGCATCCTGTGCACCTTTGGTCTTTTGAATGTTATGCCATTTGGAATGTCCGGACATAGAGTTTCTTCCCTTCGTTAAAACTTTTCGTTTATTTTAGCACAGTTTTTTGCAGATTACAACCATTTTGTTACGCAAAGTGCGTCGCATCGCGGTGGTTTTCCGACACAAGCACGGTCAGTTCGGGGAATGCTTCCGAAAGCTTTGCACGAAGCTGCCAGACGACCGGGTTCTCGGTTTCAAAATGTCCCGCATCGATGAGGTTGATGCCGAGTTCTTCCGCATCGGCAAAACGGTGGTAGTTGACATCCGCCGTGACGAAGGTGTCACAGCCGAGTTTTTGCAGCTGCTCCAGATAGTCGCCGCACGCACCGCCGCCGACCGCGACCTTCTTTACCGGTCTGCCGCCGTCTGCGTAACGCAGACCTTCGCAGGAAAGCTGCGATTTGACAAACGGCAGAAATGCCGCAAGTGCCTGTCCCGGCACCTCGCCGTAGCGGACGAGGTGTGACATTTCGCCGTCCTCGAGCACCTGCACGTTTTTAAGGCCGAGACGGTCTGCCAGCACGTCGTTGACGCCCTCGGGTGCACAGTCGAGATTGGTGTGCATGGAGATGACGGCAAGGCCGTTTTCGAGGTACCGCAGCAGGCGGACGCCCGTGACCGTTTCGTCCGAAACGGTGTGCGTGCTCGTGAAGATCAGCGGGTGATGTACGACGGCAAGCTCACAGCCAAGAGCCTTTGCTTCCTCCGCAACGGCGAGAGAGGCATCGAGGGCGACAAGGATCTTTGTCACTTCCCTGTCGGAATGGCCGCACATGAGGCCTACGTTGTCCCAGTCCATTTTGTAGTGTTCGGGTGCAAGGTCAAACAGAAAATCTAAAATGTTTTTTACGGTTGGCATGGTGGTCTCCTTTCGGGGAAATTCAGAATGCGGAATTTTCGGGACGGGGAACCCGTCCCCTACGGCGGTGGGCGGAAATGCGATGCGGCGGGACGATGTGGGCATCGTCCCCTACGGGCGGCGAAGGAAGGAGGAGATCTCCGTCAAAGCGGCGGTGTAGCAGGCGAGCTTGCGGCGGTCGTCCTCCGTGTCGCCCTTTGCGATGCCCGCGACCGTTTCCTTTAAACTGCGTTCGATACGGGAAAGATACGGCGTGAGCAGCGGATCGTTCGATGAAAGAAGTGCCGAAGATGCGTACTGCTCCCCTTCTGACAGCGGTTTGCCGCCGCCGAAGCGTGCTTTCATGGCGGCATAGAGAAATCTGCCGTCCTGCACTAAATGCTCTTCCTCGATACGGTAGCCGTGTTCGCCCAGGTACCGCCGCAGGTCGTTGCCCGAGGACTGCGGCTGCAAAATCAGCGTGTATTTTTCGTCCCGGATCCACGGTGCGGCATCTAAAATGAGGGCGATGCAGTCGCCGCCCATGCCTGCACAGACGAGGGTATCAAATTCATCGGGTTTTATGTTATGTAAACCATCTGACAGACGGAACTCAGTCTTGTCCGCCGTGCCGTAGCGGGCGGCATTGGTCTTTGCGGTCTGCAGGGGTTTTTCCCGCAGATCGGCGGCAAGCACGCGGTCACAGATCCCGTTTTGCAGAAGGTGGATCGGCAGAAAGCCGTGATCTGTGCCGACGTCGGCGACCTTTGCCCCCTGCTTCACCATCGAGGCACACAGAAGCAGGCGTTTACTGATCGGCAGTTTCATGCGGTGTCTCCTTTAAGTGTTTTAAAACGCGGATCTGCAGCGGAATGGCAAGCAGCAGTGCGAGAATATCACTGATGGGCTGACAAAGCTCCAGTCCGAGCAGACCGAAAAAGTTCGGCAAAATCAATACCAGCGGGATGAGGAACATGCCCTGCCGTGCCATGGCAAGAAGCGACGCACTGAACGTCCAGCCGATCGTCTGCTCCGTCATGTTGGCGGGAACCACCCAGCAGTTGACGCAGAAGGTCAGGCACTGGAACCGCAGGATCTGTGCGGCGTACTGCCGCACGAGCGGCTCCGCGTCTCCGAACAGTCCGACGATGGCCTCCGGGAAGGCTTCGCCGATGACGGTCATGAGCAGGCTCCATCCCGCCGTGACCGCCACAAGGAACCAGAATGCCTTGCGGACGCGGCCGTAGAGCTTTGCTCCGTAGTTGAAGCCGCAGACGGGCTGATAGCCCTGGCCGAGGCCGATGATGACGTAGTTGGCGGTCGTGGTGAGCTTGGACACGAGGCCGAAGGAGGCGACGATCGTTTCCCGGTCGCAGCCTGCCATGGACGCACCGAGGTTGCCCGCGACCTGATTGAGGATCATCACGGAAATGGCGGCAAAGCCCTGACGAAGCAAAGACGGCAGGCCGCCCTTGACGATGGAAAGCAGGTTTTCCCCGCTCACGCGGATGCGGGAAGGATGGATCCGCAGGTTGTCACCGCGGAAGGTGCCTGCAAGCAGAACGAAGAAGCCGACGGTCTGGCTGATCGCCGTTGCCAACGCCGCACCGCCCGCACCCATGCCGAGCACGTGGATGAAAATCGGATCGAGTCCGACGTTTAAAACCGCACCGGACACGACACCGACCATCGCATAGACGGCATTGCCCTGAAAACGCAGCTGATTGTTCAGGCAGAAGGAGCCCGTGACGAACAGAGCGGCTAAAAAGATCCACCGCAGATACTCCACCGTCGGCTGCAGTGCCTCCCCTTCCGCACCTAAAAAGGTTGCGATCTGTTCGGTAAAGATTTCACCGGCGGCACCTAAAAGAACGCCGACCGCCAGCGAACAGAACAGTCCGGTCGCCGCCATTTCGGACGCTTTGGCAACGTCCTGCCTGCCGAGGGCACGGGAGATGAAATTGCTGGCACCCTGCCCGACGAAGAAACCGAACGCCTGCAAAATCGCCATAATGGAGAATGCGTAGGACACCGCCGCGATGGCACAGGTGCCAGCGTGTCCGGGGATGGAACTGACGAAATAGGTGTCCGCTAAATTGTATGCCGCCGTGACGAGCATGCTCGCGATCGTCGGCACGGAAAGACGCAGCACTAATTTCTGCACCGGCTGCGTCGTCATCTTGATGAATTTTTCCTGCCGGAGATCCGGCCTTGTTTCACTCATTGTGTTTCTCCGAAAAAGCGGGGCACTTGAAAAAGTGCCCCGTTGCTTTTATGCCTTTTCTTCCTGTGCTTCCGTGAAGGAGTTCAGGTGCTTCAGGAATTCATCGGGATCGATGCCGTGCACCATGCAGGCTTCTTCGACCGTTTCGCCTCTTGCAGAGGGACAGCCGAGGCAGTGCATGCCGATCGCCATGAACAGCGGTGCGGATTCGGGTGCGATATCAAGAACGTCACCGATGATGGTGGTTTTTTCGATTTTTGCCATTGTAGTTTCCTCCTGTGTTTTTTCTTTGTTTATTATACTCTCTTTTGTTGAAAAATCAACGGATTTTGTCTTACGTGTCGAAAATTGCGAAATAAAGCGTGTTCGTGTCCGCGTCAAAGACCGCGAAATCGAAGTTGAACGAATAGCGGTCGAAAATGCCGCTGTCGTCCGCAGGATCGGTGCTTTCGCTGTGACGGTCGCAGAAGAACCAGTAACCGTTTTCCACCTGCGGGATCAGATCGTTGTAATTCCCGTCGAGAATCAGGCTGTCGACGATCCGCTCGCCGGAGGAGGACAACGGCAGCTCGTGCCAGTATCCGTTTGCGGGAAAATCGGGTGCGGTCGCGAAGGTGTACCTGACAAAAGTCAATCCGTCACCGGTGAAGCCGCCGTGACTGTCGGAATAGTTTTCGGCATTGGCCTTTGACAGATCGATGCCGAGGCGTTTGGAATAGTCTGCCGTGTCAGGGCCGTCACCAAGCAGGGAGCAGCCGGAAAGCAGTGTGAGCAGGACTGCCCCACACAATGCGGTCACGATGATTTTTCTGATGCGTTGGAATGCCATTTGCTTGTTCCTTTCTACAGTTCCGTGATGACGGGCAGGATCATGGGATTGCGTTTGGTGTTCTTGTAGAGGAACGAGCTCAAATCGTTCTTGATCGCTGCCTTGATGGTGGTGTAGTCGCGGATACCGCGTTGTCTGCAATAGTCGAGCGTGTCGTTGGTGAGGTATTTGAGAGCGTCCATCAGATCCTCGGACTCCTTGACGTAGACGAAGCCTCTTGTGATGATGTCGGGCCCGGAGATGACGCTGCCGTCTTCCTCGGAGAGATTGACGCACACGACGATCATGCCGTCCTGTGCCAGATGCTTGCGGTCACGCAGCACCACGTTGCCGACGTCGCCCACACCGGAGCCGTCAACCAAAATCTTGCCCGAGGGTGCGGTGTCGATGATCTTCCACGATTTTGCCGTCATGGAGATGACGTCGCCGATGTCGGAGATAATGATGTTTTTCACGCTCATGCCCATCTGCTGGGCGAGCTTTGCGTGTACCTGCAGCATACGCTGTTCGCCGTGCAGCGGGATAAAGAACTTCGGCTTGACGAGTGCGTGGATAAGCTTCAGCTCCTCCTGGCAGGCGTGGCCCGAAACGTGCAGGCCCTCGCTGCGGTCATAGATGACCTCGGCACCCTTGCGGTAGAGTTCGTTGATGATTTTGGAAACGGATTTTTCGTTGCCGGGGATCGCAGACGCCGAAATGAGCACGCGGTCGTCTGCCGTGATGTCCACCTGCTTGTGCGTGGAGAACGCCATGCGGTAGAGTGCCGACATGTTCTCACCCTGCGAGCCGGTCGCGACGATGACGAGTTTGTTCTTGGGAACAGACTTGATCTGCGAGATGTCCACGATATCGCCTTCGGCAGGCTTGATGTAGCCGAGTTCACTTGCGACCTTGAGGATGTTCTCCATGCTTCTGCCCGTGACCGCGACCTTGCGGCCGTAGCGGTGTGCGGTCTGCAAAATGGACTGGATACGGTACATGTTGGAGGCAAAGGTCGTGATGATGATCCGCTTGTCACAGCCCTTGAACTGGCGGTCAAGTCCCTCCGCAACGAGGTTTTCAGAAGGCGTATAGCCGGGACGCTCGACGTTGGTGGAGTCGCACAGAAGTGCAAGCACGCCTTCGTTGCCGAGCACGCCGAGCCGTGCAAGATCGGTCATGCCGTCCTTGGCGGTGGGATCGATCTTGAAGTCGCCGGTGAAGACGAGCTTGCCGACCGGCGTATGCACGCAGAATGCCACCGCGTCCGCGATGGAGTGGTTGACGTGGATGAATTCCACCTGGAAGCAGCCTGCCTTGACGGTCTCGCCTGCCTTGTGCTCGTAAAGCTTTACCTGATCGAGAATACCGTGCTCTTCGAGTTTGAGACGGATCAGACCGTTCGTCAGTGCCGTGCCGTGGACCGGTGCGTTCACCGCCTGCAGCACGTAGGGAATGCTGCCGATGTGATCTTCATGGCCGTGGGTGATGAAAAACCCGCGGAGTTTGTCCTGATTGCTGACTAAATACGTCACGTCGGGGATCACGAGATCGACGCCGTACATATCGTCCTCGGGGAAGCCCAGACCGCAGTCAATGACGATCATGTCCCTGCCGTATTCCAGCACGGTCATGTTCTTGCCGATCTCATTGAGGCCGCCCAGAGGGATGATTCTTAATTTTTCTGCCAAATAAATTTCTCCTTTATAGGTGTGTTATGTAAACTTGTTGTATGGAACCGATATGATCGGGTGGTTTTCTGTTTTTATGCGGGCGGGACGTCGGGGACGCCATCCCCTGCAATTCCGAATTATTCAAAGATGATGCCTGCGGCCCACTCGGGGAAATAGATCGAGTACGGCTCATAGACCGCAGGGCTGCCGATGAACTGGATCAGCCAGATGCGATGATCCTGCCCGTCCTTTTTGATGACGCTGTAGCTGATGTAATCATTGCCGCTGCTGTCCTTGCCCGAATAGGACAGACAGAGATTGTCAAAACGGTCATAGAACATGCAGTCCTGCGGCAGCTCGTTGGTGTCGATCAGGATGTTGCCGTAGTCCTCCTCGGAGATGCTGTCAACGTCATAGCCGCTTGCCGCGAGCATCTGGGCATCATAGTCGTCCGTGGCGGACAAAATGACTGTGAGATAGCCGTTGGTATAGACGAGATAGCCGTCCTCGGCGGTCGTGGCTTTGAAGCCGCCTTCAAGCGGAATGTTGATGCCGCCGCCGATGTAGCGGACGTAGTCATCGTCCGGCTCGGAGGTGACAGGTACGCCGAGCTGCGGCGGTTGCGTGTCGTCCGGCTGCGGCGGCTGCGTTGCCACGGTCGGTGCCGCAGTTGGTGCCGCAGTTTCTTCCGTCGCGGCAGTGCAGGCAAAGAGTCCAAGCGTCAGTGCGAGCAATATGAAAATGATAACCGTTTTTTTCATGTTGATACCGTCCCCTGCCGTATCAACAGACGGCAGTTTCGTAGAAAAGTTCCGTTTATGTGAATTTGTCGGGCGACCGCAAGGGTCGCCCCTACAGCGGGACGATGTGGGCATCGTCCCCTACGGGTGTTACAAAGGCTTCTGTTTGATGCGCGACCAGGCACGGGGATACTGTGCGGGTGTGCTGCCCGTCTTGTGAATGACGATGACGCGGTGCGTGACACCGCCGATGTCAAATTCTTCGACACGTTCAAAGGTGCCGCCGAGGACGGAAACGGCTTTTTTGGCCTCCGCGAGTTCGTCCAAAGCGTCCGCACCCTTGAGGGCGAGGAAATAGCCGCCCTTATGCACATAGGGCAGGCAAAGCTCACAAAGAAGGTTCAGCCGTGCAACGGCACGGGAGGTCACGACGTCATAATGCTCGCGGTTGGCGGCGGCGAAGTCCTCTGCCCTGCCCGTCAGAAAACGGGCAGGAAGTTCCAGGGAAGGCAGTGCCTCGTTCTCGAGCCAGTGCATCCGCTTTTGCAGGCTGTCGAGCAGCGTCAGCTTGACAGACGGCTCTGCGATCTTCAAAGGAACGCCCGGAAAACCCGCTCCGGTGCCGACGTCGAGCAGAGATTTGCCTTTGAGCGGCACGACGTTCAGAAGTGTCAGGCTGTCGAGCAGGTGCAGCTCGGCAACGGCAGACGGCTCCGTGATGGCCGTCAGATTCATGACCTTGTTCTTTTCAATGACGGCTTCTCCGAACGCACAAAGGCGGTCGACCGTCTGTTCATCCATTTGCAGCTGCAGGCGGGAGAGTCCCGCCTGCAGTGCCGTTTTCATTTCACTCATTTTTTGAGGGAAACTGCTTTTCTTGCTTTGTCTGCCAGAACTTCTGCGGTCAGACCGTAGTATTCCATGACAGCGTTTGCTGTGCCGGAGCGGCCGAAGTCGTCGTTGACGCCGTGACGGACAACGGGTACGGGGCACTGCTCGGAGAGCAGTTCGCACACTGCACCGCCGAGACCGCCGATGACGGAGTGCTCTTCGGAGGTGACGATACAGCCGCAGTCCTTGGCAGCCTTCAGAACAACGTCGTTGTCCAGAGGCTTGATGGTGTGCATGTCGATGACGCGGGCAGAAATGCCCTCGGCTGCCAGAATGTCGCGTGCCTGCATGGCGATGGGCACCATGATGCCGGTGGCGATGATGGCAACGTCCTTGCCGTCCGCGAGGGTGGCTGCCTTGCCGAGCTCGAACTTGTAGCCTTCGATCTCGTCGGTGATGATGTCGGTGGCAGGTCTTGCAAGACGCAGGTATGCGGGGCCTTCGTAGTTGAGAAGTGCCTCGACGGCGAGCTTCATTTCGTTGCCGTCGCAGGGGCAGCAAACGAGCATGCCGGGAATTTCACGCATGAGGGCAAAGTCCTCGGTGCACTGATGCGTTGCACCGTCTTCACCGACGGAGACACCGCCGTGAGAGCCGACAACGGTCACATTGAGGTGGGGGTATGCGATGGAGTTTCTGACCTGCTCATAGGCACGGCCGGAGGCGAAAATTGCAAAGGTATCGGTAAAGGGCTTCAGGCCGCAGGTGGACATACCTGCCGCGATGCCGGTCATGTTGCATTCCGCGATGCCGCAGTCAAAGAAGCGGTCGGGATAGGCTGCTGCAAAGCCTTTGGTCATGGTTGCATTTGCGAGGTCTGCGTCGAGAACGACGAGCTTGGGATATTTTTCCGCCAGTTCTACCAGTGCTTCACCGTAGGCGGCTCTTGTAGCGATCTTTCCTGCCATATTACTTTCCCTCCAGTTCTGCGATCTTTGCTTCGAGCTCTGCCTTTGCCTGAGCAAACTGCTCGGCATTGGGAGCCTTGCCGTGCCAGCCGGTCTGGCCTTCCATGAAGGAGATACCCTTGCCCTTGGTGGTGCAAAGGATGATCATCGTGGGCTGTCCCTTGGTCTCGCGGGCTTCCTTGAGTGCGTTCAAAATCGCGTCGTAGTCGTGACCGTCGATTTTGATGACGTGCCAGTTGAATGCTTCGAACTTCTTGTCGAGCGGCTCGGAGGGCATGACGTCTGCCGTTCTGCCGTCGATCTGCAGGCCGTTGACGTCAACGAATGCACACAGATTGTCGAGTTTCCACTTGGCTGCTGCCATGGCTGCTTCCCAGATCTGGCCTTCGGCGATCTCGCCGTCACCGCAGATGGCGTAGGTGCGGTAGGTCTTGCCGGTGGTCTTTGCTGCCAGTGCCATGCCGACAGCGGCAGACAGTCCCTGACCGAGGGAACCGGTGGACATATCCACGCCCGCCACGTGACGCATGTCGGGATGGCCGGACATGTGTGCCTTGATCGAACGCAGAAGCTTCAGATCTTCCTTCGGGAAGAAGCCGCGAAGTGCCAGCACGGAGTACAGTGCCGGTGCACAGTGGCCCTTGGACAGCACGAAGCGGTCACGGTCTTCCCACCTGGGGTTCTTCGGATCGATGTTGAGTTCGTTGAAATACAGGGTAGTGAGTGCATCCAGACAGGACATGGAGCCGCCGGGATGGCCGGAGGATGCGGTATGAACCGCTTCCACTGCCAGCAGACGTGCCTGATAGGCCTTTACGGCCAGGTCTTTGCCATAGAGTTTTTCCATAGTAACCTTCCTTTTATATAAATTATTCTTTTGCTTTTGTTTTCCAGTTGTAATCGAGGTAGAGCAGATCGTGATAATCGTCCAGCTGCTCTGTGGGGATCGTCTGCGACAGTTCGCCGCTGATGCTCACGCGGCCCTTGGACGACACAACCGGGAACTGTTCCATATAGGCATCCATCGCCTGCAGGTAACTGCTGCCGCAGTCCCAGCCGATGGCGTCAAACAGCACGTTCATCAGGTAGCACGGCGAGATCATCGGGCCTTTTTTGCCCGCAAGGTCGATGCCGAGCTGCTCTTTGGCAGCGTCGTTTGCCCAGATCACGTATTCGGTGCTGTAATAATCAATAAAGCCCTGTTCGGAGGAGACGTCCATGTCGATGCCGAAGGCTCCGTAGGCCGCCGTGGTGTAGTTGTTGACGTCCGAGCCGAGCGTCGGCTTGTGGTCACCGTAGATCAGCAGCACCACGGGACGGTCGCTCGTCCGCAGCCGGTCGACCAGCACCTTCAGCTCCCGGTCACGTTTGTAGACACAGCTGAGGTAGTTGTTCATCGCAAAGCCGTCCGCCGTGGCGTAATTGTTGCGGATGAAGCTCGTGTCGTAATTGTTTCGGCGGTAGCTGTACGGGCCGTGCCCTTCATAGGTGACGGAGAAGTTGAAGTACGGCACGTTGGGATCGCTTTCGTCAAACATTTGCCAGATGACGTCGTAGAGCACGTCGTCATCCGCAATTACGTCTTCACCGACGAGATCGTTGAAGCCGTTTTCACGGAACCTGTAGGTTTCAAAGCCGAGATAGCGGTTGACGTTGGCACGGTTATAGAACCAGCCGTCAAACGGGTGGGCACCCTCCGCCGTGTAGCCCTGATCCCGCAGATACCACACATAGGAATTTGCAGGCTTGCGGTAGTCGAGCGGTGCGTAGCTGCCCGTCAGGAAGCAGCGTTCGGCATTTTTCGTGTTGCCGCCGAAACCGTTGGTGATGAGCGTGCCGGAATAGCTTTCCGCAACAAGCTCATGATACGTATCGTAGCAGGAAAAATCGATCGAACCGTTTCTGCTGTCAAGCAGGGAAAGGTCACAGTAGCTCTCCCGCATGATCACGATGACGTTCACCTTTTTGTCCGCCGGGATATCCGTCTGCGGATACTGTGCCAGAATGTCCTCGGCACGCTTTTCACTGTACCCCTCCGGAGCACTGTCGACCGCGTCGATCGCACTGCGGCTGAAGGAATACAGCACACCGCGGGAGACGTAGATCTGCGTGGTGGACCAGGTGTTGATGTGCTTGTAGTTTTTCGTCATGTCAACGTAGACCACTTTGTTTGTCACACCGATGCAGGTGCAGGTGACAACGATGGCAGTTATGACGAGCAGGGCAAGGCGGTCTTTGATCTTCGGTGTCCAGCGGGCGAGGAAGAACACGATCACGCCTGCCGCCACGCAGGCAAGCACGCAGACGATCACTTCCCATCCGACGTGCAGCTCATAGTGCTGTGTCGCGGTGATGTCCAGTGCCTCACGCAGGCAGAGGATATCGATGAACTGCAAAGGATCGTTGCGGATCATGATGAGGAAGTAGTTGCCCAGTGCGATGCCGAGGCCGAGCACCGCCGTGACGGTGTAGGCGATCCACGCTCTGCCGGTGAAAAGATACAAAAGCATGGCAAGTGCAAACGGGATCGCACAGTTGACAAGGACGATCACCGGCTTTTCAAAGTAGCCGCCGAAGACCTCCATGCCGAAATTTGCCGCGGACAGCAACAGCGTTGCAAGGCCGAGGATCACGCAGGCGATCCCGAGCAGGCACACGTTCCAGAAGAAATAGCCGATCTTCTGTCCGTCCTTCCACTTTCTTTGCATCTGCTTTTGCAGAAGCAGCGGCCTGTTCAGGTCATCGCGTTCTTTTTTGCGTTTTTCGTACGCTTTTTTCTTCCGTCGTTTCTTTTTCTCCCGCTGCTTATCCGCATCGGAAAACTCTGTTTTCTGTTTCAAGTAAACGTTCTTCTTTCTCTTTCTGATTTCTCAGCGTTTTTTTGCGAGCGGAGTGGAATGCTCCTGTGCCTCCAGCAAGGCTCCGATGATCTGATTGGAGACCAGATAGCCCTTCGGGGTGAGTCCCCAACGGCCCTCTTCCTGCCGGAACAGTCCTTCCGGCTCCAGTTTGTCGATGACACGCTGCAAGGGCTGGAACGGCATCAGGAAATTCTTTTCGTACTCCGCCGCCTCAATGCCGTAGGCGGTACGCAGGCGAAGCATCAGATACTCGCCCGCACGGTCACGCAGCGGCAACGTTTCACATTCGGACAAAATCGGGACGTTCTGCTCTAAAATACCCTGAATGTAGTTGTGGATGTCCGACTTGTTGGTGAAGCGTTTGCCCGCAAAGTCGGAGGCAGCCGCAGGACCGAAGCCGAGGTATTCGCCGCCGAGCCAGTATTTGAGGTTGTGGCGGCATTCGTAGCCGGGTTTGGCAAAGTTGGAGATCTCATACTGGCGGTAGCCCGCGTCCTTTAAGATCTCCACCGCACGCAGATACATATCCGCCTGCGTATCATCGTCCGGCAGGTTTGCACAGTCCTTGTACTCCCAGAGCGGCGTGTTTTCCTCCACCTTAAGGGCGTAGCAGGAGACGTGCTCGGGGTGCATCAGAAGCACGTGCTCGAGCGTTTCTTCCCACTGGGAAAGCGTCTGATTGGGCAGGCCGAACATCAGATCGACCGAGATGTTTTCAAAGCCGGCTCTGCGTGCCTTCTGCACCGCCTGCCGTGCCTGCTCGTAGGTGTGCGGGCGACCTAATTTTTTCAGCATCTCGTCATCGTCGTTCTGCACGCCGAGGGAAATGCGGTTGAAGCCCTCGGCACGAAGCTTCTTCAGAAGCTGATCGTTCACGCTGTCGGGGTTGGCTTCAAAGGTGATCTCCGCCTGCTTGTCGAGCTTGAAGCGGTGCTGCAGCTCCGCAAAGATCCGACGCAGGTTGTCCGCTCCGAAAAACGACGGCGTGCCGCCGCCGAAGTAGACGGTGTCGACCAGGTACTACGGTGCGATGGCACCGGTCTCATTCATGTGATTGGCAAGCGACTGCAGATAGTTGTCCACGAGTCTGCGGTCACGGCTGCCGCCGAGACTGTAAAAGTCGCAATATTGACACTTGCTGCGACAAAATGGGATATGGATATATATTCCGAGTGGCTTCGGCGTATAGACAGTTGACATTCTTTTTCTCCTTATTATTCGTCCATTTTCAGGACGGCCATGAAGGCTTCGGACGGGACGGCGACGGTGCCGAAGGTACGCATACGCTTTTTGCCTTCCTTCTGCTTTTCCAGAAGTTTCTTCTTTCGCGTGATGTCGCCGCCGTAGCACTTGGCAAGAACGTCCTTCCGCAGGGCTTTGATCGTTTCTCTGGCAATGATCTTGCCGCCGATCGCCGCCTGCACGGGAATTTCGAACATCTGTCTGGGAATGTTGTCCTTCAGTTTTTCGCAGATCCGGCGTGCTCTGGCGTAGGCTTCATCCGAGAACAGGATAAAGCTCAAAGCGTCCACGACCTCGCCGTTGAGCAGGATGTCGAGCTTGACAAGCTTGGACGGACGGTAGCCGTCCCACTCGTAGTCCAAAGAGCCGTAGCCTCTCGTGCGGGATTTGAGGGCGTCAAAGAAATCGTAGATGATCTCGTTGAGCGGCATATCGTAGTGCAGCTCCACGCGGGTGGCATCGAGATAGACCATGTCCTTGAACACGCCGCGGCGGTTCTGGCACAGATCCATGATGTTGCCGACGTAGTCCTGCGGGGAGATGAGGCTTGCCTTGACGTAAGGCTCGTACGCCTGCCCGATCTCCATGGGATCGGGATAATTGAGCGGCGTATAGACTTCGATCGAAGTGCCGTCAATTTTGTCGATCTTGTAGACGACGTTGGGTGCAGTGGTGATGAGGTCGAGGTTGAACTCACGTTCCAGCCGCTCCATGATGATCTCCATGTGCAGAAGACCGAGGAAGCCGCAGCGGAAGCCGAAGCCCAGTGCGATCGAGTTTTCCTGCGTGTAGCTCATGGAGGCGTCGTTCAGTTTCAGTTTTTCAAGAGCATCTCGCAGATCGCCGTACTTGCTGCCGTCTGCGGGATAGACACCCGAGAAGACCATCGGCTGGCAGGTCTTGTAGCCCGGCAGCGGGGTGTCGGTAGGATTTTCCACGCCCGTCACGGTGTCGCCCACACGGGTGTCGGAGATCGTCTTGATGGAGGCGGTGAGATAGCCGACCTCGCCGGCGGCAAGACAGTCTGCGGGTACCATACCTTTCGGGTGCAGATAGCCGCACTCCACGACCTTATACTCGGCGCCGGATGCCATCATTTTGATGTTCATTCCCGGCTTGAGCGTGCCGTTGACGACACGCAGATAGACCACGACACCGCGATAACTGTCGTACTGGCTGTCAAAAATGAGTGCCTGCAAGGGTGCTGCACGGTCACCCGTCGGCGCGGGAACATCTTTGACGACCATTTCCAGCACAGAATGGATATTGATGCCGTTTTTTGCAGATATTTCCGGCGCATCCATCGCGGGGATGCCGATGACTTCCTCGATCTCGTGCTTGACCTCCTGCGGGA
>JAZUDF010000078.1:0-13206 GCA_045639485.1 Faecousia sp.
CCCCTGAAAGTTCTTGGAGAGGCGACTTTCTTTTTTGTTTTCTTATTCCGTTTCGCCGTCGAACAGCTCCGGCATTTTGCCGCTTGTGGGTGCGGCAGCTTCGGGATCGCTGTCCCAGCCGTCCGGCACGGGCAGCTGGGCGGTCACTTCATTGACCGGCACCACCTGCGTGGCATCGTCCGGCACGGGCAGCAGTGCTGTGCTCTCCTCTGCGGGAACGTCCTGCACAAAGGAGTCCGCAACGGCGAGACTGCCTGCAGGATCGAACACTTCGTATTCCGTATCCTCCGGTGCATCGGGGATCGGATCCTGCGGCAGGTCGGACAGACCGTTTTCGGCAGCGGAGCTGCCACCGAGCATTTCCACGGAAACCTCCGTCAGCGGGCGAACGGCACCGCGACGCAGGATGGAGAAAATGGCAAGCAGCAAAAAGACTGCCAGGCATCCGAGGCTGACGTACAGACCGAGCTTGAAGCCGGGCGTTTCGTAGTGGAGACTGACGGTGTGGCGGCCGGGCTCGAGCGGGATGCCGATGAAGGCACCGAAGACAGCGACCGTATTGACCGGCTCACCGTCTACCGTGGCATGCCAGCCCTTGTCATAGGGGATGGAGATGTAACAGATGCCGCTTTGCGTGACGTTCACGGTGCCCTCAAAATCGGTGTCCGTGACGTTGGTCGCCTGCACGTTCTGGGCAGAGAGTTGACGGTACAGACGGTTGAAGGCTTCGTCATTGAAGATGCCGCCGTAAACGGTGAAGGTACCTTCGGTATTCTTGTCTTTTGCGGCGATGGAAAACGTCAGCTCATCGCCCGCCTGCAGGATGCCGTAATCGCGAAGATAGCCGTATTTGGTTGCGTACTTGGTCAGAGAAGTGCCGTTGAGCTCCACGTAGACGTTGGTGTCGAGACTGCTCTGTGCGGTGTAGACGCAGAAGTGGCAGGTCTCTTCGATGCGGAAGGTGAAGTGTGCCCGTCCCGTTTTGCCGGTCTCCGGGTTGCTGATATGGAACTGGGAGTCAGAGCCGGAAATGACAACATTTTCATCTGCGGACTGTTCCGCCAGACTGACGGTCTGGATCAGATCCTGATGCGAGCCGGAAAGAAGCTGATAGAGGTAGTTCTGATTGGCCAGTCGCGAATGGCCGAGGCGAGCTTCGGCGTCGTAATCCATGACGCGGCTGCTGACCATAAAGCCCATGGGCAGATAGGTGCGGTTCTCCAGCAGTTGAACCGTGCCGGAGGAAGTGACGCTGTCAAAGAACGGACGCTCGACACTCAGGTTGTCGCGGTCGATCATGTATTTCAGACCGACCATCAGATTGGTCAGCGGCGTGGTCTCTTCATAGGCGTAGCGGTTGCCTGCCACAGAGGCGGGCAGGCCAATGCCCTTCATAAACTGCGACACACCGCTGTTTGCAGCGGAGGAGAAGGTGGAGATACCGTTGTAGCCGTTGAGTGCGTTGTCATTCAGCGTCTGCGTCAGCGTCGTCTCAGTACGCCAAAGATCGGGATTGTCCGCTTCACGCTCGTTTGCCACGGCAAGCACGTTCTGCACGTCGGCGGCAGCGGTGGGATAAGCAGAACTGCTCGTATATCCGATCTCCGTGGAGCCTTTATACATGCCAACGAGGGCTTCTGCGACCAGCAGTACGCACAGACACAGAGACAGAAGGTTTTTGGACAGCCACTTTTTGCTGAAGAAAAACAGCAGTGCAAAGCTGAGCAGCAGCAAGCCGGCGGTCAGGATCATGACAAGGCGAGTCTGTCTGGTGATCACGCAGAACAGAAGTACCGGTGCAAACGGTACGGTAAACAGCAGATAATACCATTTCCACTGCGACAGCTCGGTGTAGGATCGGAATGCCATATAGATCATTACGAAGCTGAACAGGAAGCTGAAGCGGTAGGGCAGCATGTTGGGGAAGTGGAAGCCGTGCCAGACGTAGTCCAGCTGCCGGATGAGGAAACTCATGCAGAAGAACAGCAAAAGACCTGCACAGCAAAGCTTTTCCCGCAGTTTGACGTTTTTCGAGCAGAAGAAATTGAGGGAGAGCACAAAG
Organism: Faecousia sp.; assembly: GCA_045639485.1. Taxonomy (GTDB): domain Bacteria; phylum Bacillota; class Clostridia; order Oscillospirales; family Oscillospiraceae; genus JAFRPC01. Next base: position 2,063 of record JAZUDF010000078.1, read on the forward strand.
GTGACCGTGCCGCACGCGATGTTCGGCAGACCTTCCATCGAGGTGGGCACGATGCCGGTGCCGAGCTGGGAGATGATCTGCCGCAGACCGTCTAAAACGCCGAGGAAGGTATTGTCCTTCACAATGTTGAGAGCAAATTCCGTCGGGAATTTATTGACGGCGGAAGAGGTCGACTGCAGGCCGACAAAAGCGGGCACGGACAGCACGGCAGTGATGCCGATGCCGAGTGCAGAGAAGAAGGCGATCCGCAGAAGTCTTGCACCGAAGCCGTCGCCTTCATGATAGGTGCAAAGGCAGAAGATGACGGTAAACAAAGCGGCAAACCCGAGATAGGCATACAGCAGCCAGTCGGCAAGGCCGAGCTTTTGCAGCACGAACCGCACAAGGAAGAAGCCGACACCGAGCACGCCGACGTAGATTAGAAACGCCCAGTTTTTGTCAACACAGATCTCGTAGCACAGATAGATCAGCAGCACAAAGATGCAGGTGAACAGACCGACGTAGTAGCTGCAGAGGATCGACAGTGCGAGCATCGACGTGTAGAGGATAAACTTGCCGTCCCGCAGAAGATAGATCGTGCCGAGTGCGACAAGCGGCAGCAGGGCGACCGTGTCGAGCCAGATGGCGTTCCAGTAGTAGCCGCAGATGAACGCACAGAAGGCGTACATCGTGGAGAAAAAGATGACGGAAAGATCGGTGGTTTTATAGATTTTACGCAGGAAGATCGCACAGAAGAGACCTGCAAGGGAGATCTTCACCATCACGCAGAAGGTGTAAAAGCCGAGAGCCCAGCTCTGCGGCAGCAGTCCCACGAGGAAGTTCATCGGGCTTGCAAGATAGTAGGCGAACATGGAAAGGAAGTTCGTGCCCATGCCGTTCGTCCACGAATAGAACAGCGATCCGCCGCTTTGCAGCTTCCGCTGCAGATCGAGGTAGAAGGGGAAATACTGGTGCCACTGATCGTGTGCGAGGATCATCTGGTCGCCGAAGATGACACCTGCAAACAGCCAGAACAGGGTAAGAATGAAAAACGGCAGCAAAAAGGCGGACAGATAGATCTTCCATGCGGGACGCTCTTTGCAAAGACTGCCGCCGGTCTTGTCCAGACTGTGCAGTACCTGCTTGTAGAGCGGCTGCGGCTCACGTTTTTTCGGCGTACGGCTCTGTTTTTTCTTTTTCATGACGGGAGTTCCTCCGGTTGTGTGCCGTTCTCTCGGCACGGTTTTTTCGCAAAGAAAACGAGAATGACGGTACCTGCAGCGGCACAGGCGGTGGAGAAGAGCAACACGGCATTGACGCCGAGGCTGTCCATCATCGAGCCGCCGAGCAGGAAGGAAGCAATATTACTGAGCGTGCAGGTGGAGGCAAGCATCGCCTGTGCCCGCACGGTATCTTTCGTATCCACAAGAGAGTCAACGTAAAGGACGGAAGAAACGGAAAACAGTGCAAAGCCCAGAAGCTGGAACAGCTGGACGGCATACAGTGCACCGACGCTTGCCGCGAGGTAGCAGCCGAACACACGCAGTCCCATGAACAGACCGGAGAGCTTCAGCCACATATCGCATCTGCCGAGCTTCAGCATTTTGGCAAAGCCGAACATCACGGGCAGCTCGCAGAAGGCGGCAATGGCAAGGCAGATGCCCTGATCCGCTTCGTTGCCGCCGCGATCCACGGCGACCTGGAAAAGGAAATTGCAAAGGAAATTGTGACTGACGTACAGAAGCGTCGTGCCGACCAGCACCATCAGAAGCCGGCCATTCTTCCACAAAGACGGCCCGCTTGACTTGTTCGTCTGCTGTGCGGTGTCCACCTTCGGGAACACGGCCGCAGAGACGATCAGGATCACGCCGATCAGGACGTAGAGAATGGGAACGGCACGCTCGCCGATCTTCGGGATGAGCTGTCCCGTGAGAAAGGAGAACACGGCGAAGCTTGCAGAGCCGATGCCGCGTGCCACGCCGAAATTGATGGACATCCCCTTGTCAAGGCCTGCCATGCCGAGGGCGTTGACCATCGACGGCAGCACCTGCACGACGACCGCCGTCAGGCAGTAGAGAATGCAGACAAACAGCAACTTCAGCGGCAGGGTGAACAGGGCGATGCAGCATAGAACCATCAGGATCCCGAGGGCAATGAGCATCCGCTGCAGCGTCAGGCGTTTGAGCCGGCTGCAGATCTCCGCCAGACCGAGCTGTGCAAAGAAGGAAAGGAAGGAAACCAGCCCGAGCATCAGCCCGTACTGACCGTCCGTCATGCCGAGTGCCTTGAAATAGGGTGCGGCGTAGCTGATGACGACACCGAAGCCGCCCCAGACCATTGCCTGCAAAACCGCATAGAGCGGCGTATAATTCTTCCGATTCATCGACCTGTGCCTCTCCTCAAAGATTTCGTACCTTTTATTTTATCATAGGTAGGACTTTCAAACAAGAAAAAAGTTCCGGCTTCCCAGTGTTCAGTGGCGTAGGGGAGGGGCTTGCTCCTCCCGCCGTGTGCGAAGCACAAAGGTAGGGGACGGCGTCCCCGACGTCCCGCACTGAAACAGGATGAAAATAATTCCGCATTCCGAATTAAATTTCGCACGCGGCACGCAGTTTCGCCTCGATCTCCGCGTCCGACATCGTGTGGACGTTTTCAATGAGCGTGATATACATGTCGGCGGCACGCTGCCGCAGATAGGCATTGCTGCCCTCGGACTTGCCGAGATAGGTCGCACACAGCACGCGGCGGGTGTATTTTCCGCCGAAGCGGTCGGCAACGGTGGAGAGCTTGTAAAGCTCTTCTTCCTTCACCATGCCGTTTTTGCAGGAGATGAACACGGGGAAAATGTCACGCATTAAAAGCACGTCAATTTCATTTTCCGTGTCCTTTTCCTCGTCGTAGCGGGTGTGAAGCGTGCCGTCCCAGTCGATGTACACGCCGTTGACCGCGTCGGTACACCAGGAACTTCCGTCCTTGTTTTTCATGCCGAGCACGAGCAGCAAAATCTTCACCTCCAGCACGTTGCCTGCCTTGGAAAGCAGCCGGTAGAGTGCTTCATCACGGTAGCGATAGGTGATCTTTTCTTCCGTTTCTACAAAGTCCGTCAAAAAAGCACGGTTTCGGAGCTCCAGCAGCACGCCGTGAAGATAGGCGTAGCCTGCATCGGATTTTTCCACTGCCTTTTTGAGTTTGGCGATGTTGAGCGAGATCTGCAGGGACTTTTTGCGGTCGGGACGTTTTTCCTGTCCACGCAGAGCGGAGATCGCCGAGTTCCACTGTGCCGGATCACGCCTGCTGATGTTCCACAGAATTTCCGTGTACTGCCGGAGCTCCGGCGTGATCTCCCATTTTTCCGTACCGGAAGCCTGCTTGCTCTGATACCGCACCACACCGCCTCGCAGGGCGATGTTTTCTTCCACGGTGAGGCGTGGCAGGCGTTCGTTGACGACCTTTTCATCGCCGTCACAGTCAAAGAACCTGCCACGGGAGAGGTCAAACCGCTGCAGCTGGACGCTGTGGCTTTTCCGCAGTTTTTCATAAACCGCACCTGCCGCGACCAGCACCAGATCCTCGCCGCCGGTCACGTCGATGATACAGTTTTTTTCTTTCGCAACGGTACGTTCGAGGGTCTTGATGAGCAACGGCAGATTTTCGCAGTCCACCTGCTGCCATACGACCTCCGCGTTGATTTTTTTCTTTTTCAGAAGGTCGATGCACGCCGCACGCTGCTGCTCCATCAGATCGCTGTTGCCGAAGAAAATCACGCGGTCGGGACGCAGTGTCAGCGTCGTGACGAGGTTTTCCAGCGGGTTTTTATCGAAGAATTCAAGAACGGTCATGCTTGCTGTTCCTTCTTCCACTCCAGATATTCGTCGTAGTTGCAAAGCTTGTCCACGATCCTGCCGCCGGGGAGGAATTCAATGATGCGGTCTGCGGTGGTGGACAGAAGCTCGTGGTCGTGGCTTGCGATAAAGACGTTGCCGGGGAAGGCTTCCACGCCCTTGTTGACCGCCTGGATGGACTCCATGTCAAGATGGTTGGTCGGCTGATCGAGCAGGATGCAGTTTGCTCCCGACAGCATCATCCGCGAGAGCATCATGCGTACCTTTTCGCCGCCGGACAGGACGTTCACGGGCTTGAAGACCTCGTCGCCGGAAAACAGCATGCGGCCGAGGAAGCCGCGAAGATACACGTCGTCTTTCTTCTCGGAGTACGGACGCATCCAGTCAACGAGGGACTCGTCGTGACCTTCAAAGAACTTCGTGTTGTCCTTCGGGAAGTAGCTCTGCGAGGTGGACACGCCCCATTTGACCGTGCCCTCGTCCGGCTCCAGCTCGCCCATGAGGATCTTGAACATGGTTGTCTGTGCAAGCTCGTTTTCACCGACAAAGGCGATCTTTTCGTTGCGGTTGGCGATAAAGGACACGTGGTCAAGGAGCTTCACGCCGTCCACGGTCTTGGAAACGTCCGTGACGAACAGCACGTCCTTGCCGACCTCACGCTCACGGGTGAAGCCCACAAAGGGATAGCGTCTTGTCGAGCAGGGAATTTCCTCGACAGAAAGCTTGTCGAGGAGCTTTCTGCGGGCGGTCGCCTGCTTGGATTTGGATTTGTTCGCGGAGAAGCGGGCAACGAAGGCCTGCAGCTCGGCGATCTTTTCTTCGTTCCGTTTGTTCTTGTTGCGAAGCAGTGCCTGCACTAACTGGGACGATTCGTACCAGAAATCGTAGTTGCCGACGTACATCTTGATCTTGCCGTAGTCGATATCCACGATGTGCGTACACACGGTGTTGAGGAAGTGGCGGTCGTGAGAAACCACGATGACGGTGCCGGGGTAGTCGAGCAGGAAGTCCTCTAACCAGTTGATGGACTCAATATCGAGGTTGTTCGTCGGCTCGTCGAGCATGATGATGTCGGGATTGCCGAACAGTGCCTGTGCAAGCAGCACCTTCACCTTGTCACGCGGATCGGTGTCCGCCATCAGGTCATAGTGCTTGCTCACGTCGATGCCGAGACCTTGCAGGATACGGCTTGCGTCAGACTCCGCCTCCCAGCCGTTCAGCTCTGCAAACTCTGCCTCGAGTTCGGACGCACGCATGCCGTCCTCGTCGGTAAAATCGGGCTTTTCGTAGATGGCATCCTTTTCCTTCATGATGTCGTACAGATGCTTGTTGCCCATGATGACGGTGTCCATTACGGAGAAGGCGTCGTATTGGAACTGATCCTGCTTTAACACGGACATCCGCACACCGGGCTTGATGGCAACGTAGCCCTTCGTGGACTCGAGCTCGCCCGAAAGAATTTTCAAAAAGGTCGATTTACCGGCACCATTGGCACCGATGACGCCGTAGCAGTTGCCGGCGGAAAAATGCAGATCGACGTGCTGAAACAACACACTGCCTGCAAATTGAATGGCAAGATCGGAAACAGTAATCATAGTAAAAAACCTCTCAAATGGTGATCCATGTGCCGTTTGTATTGGCACTCTCCAGTGCGGCGGTACACAGCCGCACGTTGTTCGCGGCCTCGCGGAAGGTGGGGCAGCAAGGTGCGTTTGCACCGGAATGAATGTTCTGATACACAGAGCCGATCAGCATCCGGACAGAGCCGGAGAAGCCGTCCGCAAAGGCAAACAGTGCCTCGCACACACCGCCGTGTTTCTGTGCATAGAAAAGGCGGCTCGCATCCTCGGAGTTCCACCAGAGTGACTGATACTCGCCCGTGATCTCGATCGACAGACGGTTCTGCCTGCCGTGGGAGACCTCCGATAAGGTCACGCAGCCGATCGCACCGTCTTCAAAGCGAAGATTGAGAATGGCGGCGTCCTCACTGTTCACGGTGATCGGCGTTCTGCCTTCGGCGGGGGTGTTGTAGAGCTGTTTGCCGTCCGTATATCGCATCGGGTGGAAACGGTCAAACTGTGCCGAGACCGCCGTGATCCTTTTGCCGGAGAGATACTGTGCCAGATCCATCCAGTGCGAGCCGATCTCCGTCACGGCGTGCATCTGTCCCGCGATCGCGGGATCGTACCGCCAGCCGAGCGTAGCAGGCTCTGCACCGAAGGATTGCAGATAGCTGCCGTGGAGCAGCAGCACCTGACCGAAATCGGGTGCGGTGATCAGTTCCTTTGCCTGCACGACGGCGGGATGGAACCGCACGTTGAAGCCCACGGCACAGACCGTGCCGGCTTTTTCCGCGAGAGCGGCAAGTGTTTCCGCCTCCTCGGGCTCAAGACACAGCGGCTTTTCGCAGATGATATGTTTTCCTTTTTTCAAAAGGTCGGAAATGATCGCAAAATGTGCCGTCGGCGGCGTGCAGATATGGACGCAGTCGGCTTTTTCAAGCAGTGCCGTATCCGTTCCCCAGGAAGGGATGCCCCAGGCGGCGGCAAAGACCTTTGCGTGTGCTTCGCTGCGGCACACCACGGCGGATATGGGAATATTCAGCGAGCGAAGTGCCCGTGCGTGTTCGTTTGCGATCATGCCGGATCCGTAAATTGCAGCAGTCGGCATTGTGATCCTCCTATTTGCCTTTGTTTTTGTGAAGCAGGGAGCGGGCAAAAGCCCGCAGACCGCCTTTTTCGCGGTTGACGGCCTTCAGAAGTGCCTCGACCTGCTCTTTCGAGAGCAGTCTGCTCATGCGGTAAAAGCCGCGGTAGGGCAGAGTAGTCACTTCCTCGATCCGCCGTGCGGCACTGCGGCGGCCTAACTTTTCCAGTCCCCAATGTGCGACATCGGTCACACGGTAGAGGAACTTGCCGAAGCCCTTGCCGTGTGCACTGTGTGCGATGGAGTCGTTCATGCCGTAGCCTGCTTCGGGATCCCAGAACTGCGGCGGGATATCGTTTTGCAGCAGAGCGGCAAAGCTTTCGTCGGAAACGTCCTGCACCTGTGCGGCATAATACGGTGCAAAGCTCTCTTCCGTATAGGGGTTTTCAAAGGTGTCGCCCGTTTTCGTCACCACCTGTGTCAGACGGATGTCCGCACAGGAGGAGCCAACTTCCACGGCATAGTCGCCGGGCTCGACCACCCAGCGGTTTTCCGCCGTGTTCCACACGGCAAAGCTCCGTGCGGGAAGGGCGACGGACACCTCTTTTTCTTCCTCCGGTGCAAGCTCCACGCGGGCAAAGCCGCAAAGCGTCCTCTTCGGACGGAACACGCCGCCTGTGCGGGGAGCAAGGTAGATCTGTGCGATCTCCGTGCCGGCGACCTTGCCGGTGTTTTTCACGGTGAAGGAAACGGTGTCGTTTTCGACGTGCAGATCGCTGTAGGCAAACTGCGTGTAAGACAGACCGAAGCCGAACGGATATTTGACGGCAACGCCTGCCGTATCGTAGTAGCGGTAGCCGACGAACATCGCCTCGCGGTATTCGCTCGTTGCCTCCTGCCCGGGGTAGTAGCGGGCGGAAGGCACGTCCTCGTAACGCAGAGGAACGGTCTCCGACAGCTTGCCGGAGGGGTTGCATTCGCCCGTCAGCACCTGTGCGATCGCCGCACCGCCTGCCTGACCGCCGAGGCCTTCCAGAAGAACCGCTTCTGCGTTTTCGTCCCAGTTCATCTCCACGATGCTGCCCGCAGAGAGGATCACCGCGACGTGCGGATTGACCTTCTGCAGCTTTTCAAGCAGAGAGACCTGGTTGGCATCGAGCCGCATGTGCGAGCGATCCTTGCCCTCTGCCTCGTCCTGCTCGGACAGACCGAGAAACAGCAGCACGGTGTCGGCTTTCTTTGCAAGGGCAACCGCTTTTTGTGCCATGCGGATGTCTCTGCGTCCGCTGCGGCGGAAGCCGGGGGCGTAGCCGATGACGTTCACGCCCGCTTTGTGCAGTCCCTGTAAGGGAGAGATCACCTCGGTCGGAACGACCTTGGAGCTGCCCTCGCCCTGATAGCGGGGAGACATGGCAAAACAGCCGATCACGGCAACGCGGGCATCTTTTTTGAGCGGGAGCAGAGCGTGATCGTTTTTCAGCAGCACCGCACACTTTGCCGCCGCCTGCACCGCAAGTGCACGGTGCGATTTTTCGGCGTCTTTTGCGGGCTTGGGCGGGCGTCTGGTGCCGTGAATGAGGGTGAGCAGCGTGTCGATGCGTTCGTCGAGCAATGCTTCGTCAAGCGTGCCGTTTTGGACTGCCTCGACGATCTCGCGGTCGGTCTGCCTGCTGCAGCCCGGCATTTCCAGGTGACAGCCTGCGATCAAAGCGGCAACGCGGTCGTCGGTCGCACCCCAGTCGGAGACGATCACGCCGCGGTATCCCCAGTCATCGTGCAGCACGTCCTGCAGAAGGTGGGGGTTTTCCGTGGCGTAGATGCCGTTGACGAGGTTGTACGAGCTCATCAGACAGCGTACGCCGCCCTCCTTGACCGCCATTTCAAAGGCGGGAAAGTAGAGCTCCCGCAAGGTGCGTTCATCCACCACGGAGTTGTTGGTCAGTCGGTTGAGTTCCTGCGAGTTGACGGCAAAATGCTTGATGCACGCACTCACACCGCACGACTGGATGCCGCGGATCATGGCAGCGGCTGCTTTGCCGGAAAGGAAGGGATCTTCCGAAAAATATTCAAAATTGCGTCCGCAAAGGGGATTGCGTTTGATGTTGCAGCCGGGGCCGAGCAGAACGTTGACCTTGCGGGCGGCGGCCTCTTCTCCGAGTGCCGTTCCGACCTTTGTCAGCAGCTCTTCATCCCAGCTGTTGGCGAGCGTCGCTGCCGTGGGAAAGCAGGTGGCGGGCAGCGTTTTACCGGAGCCGCCCTGCAGACCTTTGGTCACGAGTCGTCGTACGCCGTGCGGGCCGTCAGAGAGCACTGCCGAGGGAATATGCAGACGCGGGATCGGCTTCGTGTGCCAGTAATCCAGACCGGAACACAGCGAGGCTTTTTCCTCGAGCGTCATTTTTGCGATCAGTGATTTGAACTTCATCTGCGGCTCCTTTTCGTGAGACTTTTCCTTTTCTATTGTACCTTCAAATTGCCATCTTTTCAAGACTTGTGATATGTGCTATAATCAAATAAATGTGAAATAGGAAGTTCTGCCATGAAATTTGCATGTTATACCCTCGGCTGCAAGGTCAATCAGTACGAAACGCAGGCGATGGAGCAGCTGCTCACGGCACTGGGGCACGAAGAATGCACCCTTTCGGATGAGTTTGACTGCTGCATCATCAACACCTGCACCGTGACCGCCGTTGCCGACAAGAAAAACCGAAACATGATCCGCCGCCTTCGCCGCGAGCATCCCGATGCGGTACTCGGCGTCTGCGGCTGCTATGCCCAGACACAGCCGCAGGACGTACGCGATTTAGGAGCGGACGTTCTGTCCGGCAGTGCCGGACGCGAAGCCTTTGTGCAGGCACTTCTGCAGACGTACAAGGACCGTCAGCACCGCGAGCAGCTCGACGAGGCACTCAAACGCCGCACCTTTGAGATTTTGCCTGCAGGCGGCCTTTCCGTCCGTACCCGTGCGATGCTCAAGGTGCAGGATGGCTGCAACAATTTCTGCACCTACTGCATCATCCCGTATGCCCGCGGCCCGGTACGCAGTCTGCCGATCGACGATGCTGTCCGCCAGGCAAAGGAACTTGCCGAGGAAGGCTACCGCGAGATCGTTGTGACAGGCATCGAAATTGCCTCGTGGGGCTGGGACTTCAAGGACGGAAGCAGGCTCCCGCAGCTACTGGAAGCGATCTTAAAGGCCGTTCCCGACACCCGCGTGCGGCTCGGTTCGTTAGAGCCCCGCATCATCGACGCGGCGTTCTGCGACACGCTCAAAGCCTATCCCAATCTCTGCCCGCACTTCCATCTTTCCATGCAGTCGGGCAGCGACGAGATCCTCAAAAACATGCACCGCAAGTATGACACGGCACGGTACCTGGAGAGTGTCGAGCGTTTGAAGGCGGCCTTTCCCGGCTGTGCGGTGACGACCGATATGATCGTCGCCTTCCCCGGCGAAACGGACGAGCTGTTTGAAGAAAGCCTTGCCTTCATCCGCCGCTGTGCGTTTGCCGATATGCACATTTTCCCCTACTCCCGCCGTCCGGGTACGCCGGCTGACAAGCTGCCGGGACAGTGCGGCAACGCGGTCAAGCAGGCACGCTCCGCCGCCGCCATCGAGGTTGCAGAGGAAATGAACGAGGCATTCCGAAAGGATATGATCGGCACCGAGCAGGAGGTGCTGTTTGAGCAGGTAGACGGTGCGTATTTCACCGGTCACGCAAAAAACTCCGTCCGCGTGTATGCAAAGGGCGAGGACTTACACAATCAGGTCTGCAAGGTGCGTATCACCGGCCTTTATGAGGACGGTCTGCGTGCGGACTTACTGTAAAAGGAGAAGACGATGAAGGTCATGGCGATCGATTACGGCGACGCCCGCACGGGCATTGCCATTTCGGATATCACGGGATTTTTAGTCGGCACGACCACGGTCATCCACAGCTGGAACGCCGATAAAACTGCCGCAGAGATCCAAAGACTCATCGGGGAGCATCAGGTCGAACGGCTCGTGATGGGCTACCCGAAAAACATGGACGGCACCGAAGGCCCGCGTGCCGAGCTCTACCGTGCCTTTGCGGAAAAACTGCAGGCACTCACGGGCATGGAGGTCGTGCTCTGGGACGAACGCCGCACCACGGTGGAAGCCCATCAGATCCTGTCCGAGCACGGCTATCACGGCAAAAAACGCAAAGAAACCGTGGACGCGGTGGCAGCGTCTCTCATTTTGGAGGGCTACCTCGCATTTTTACGCCGATAACGGGAACACTATCGGCAGGGGTGAAAACCGTGCCGAAAAAGGACAAAGTCAAAAAGATCGTCGAGATCCCGCCCGTCAACACCGATCCGCAGGGCAGCTGGACGGGCAAACCGTGGGACAAAGACGAAGTTCCCGTACAGGACGCCGACGATCTGTAACAAAGAAAAAGAAGCGTATCAGCCGATACGCTTCTTTTTCTTTGTTGGGATCACTTGCCGAGATATGCCATCAGCAGCTTATAGGTATTCTCCAAACCGTCCCAATGGGTACGCTCGTAGCCGTGGCTGTTGGCGGTGCCGGGGCCGATGGCAGCGTGACGGATGTCGTAGCCGGCGGTCAGGGAAACGTCGTCGTCCGTGCCGTAGTGCGGGGTGAAGATGTCCATCACGTAGTCAACACCTGCGTCGATCGCTGCCTGCCGCACC
>JAZUDF010000079.1:0-6283 GCA_045639485.1 Faecousia sp.
CGTGCTCTATTATCTGGCTGCAAAGCAACTGAGACTTCCGTCCAATGAGCTGTCGGGACTGAAGATCAGAAAAAAATCACTCGATGCACGGAAGAAAGACGATATCCGCTATCTTTATACCGTGGACGTCGAAACAAGACACTCCGAAAACCGCGTGCTCAAACAGTGCCGCAATCCGCGTGTGAGCCTTGCAAAAGATTTTGTTTACCGCATCCCGAAGGTAACGGCTGAAAAACGTCCTGTGATCGTCGGTTTCGGGCCTGCGGGAATGTTTGCTGCGTTGGTGCTTTCCATAGCAGGACTCCGGCCGATCGTGCTTGAACGCGGTCTTGATGCTGCAACGAGGCATAAAAAGGTGTCCGGATTCTGGCAGACAGGCGAGCTTGACACCGAATGCAACGTGCAGTTCGGTGAAGGCGGTGCAGGCACGTTTTCCGACGGCAAACTCAATACCGGCACAAAGAACGATCGCGGCATCTGGGTGCTGCAGCAGCTTGCGGCAGCCGGTGCAGGGGAGGAGATCCTCTACGATGCCAAGCCGCACGTTGGGACGGACGTGCTCTTGAGCGTCGTGCAGACGATCCGCGAGAAGATCATTTCCCTCGGCGGTGAGGTTCGCTTTCATGCCAAAGTGACTGCATTGGACACGCAAAACGGTGCCGTGTGCGGTGTGACGGTCAATGACACCGAGCATCTTTCCTGCGACCGCCTGATCCTTGCCATCGGACACAGTGCAAGAGACACGTTCACCTGGCTCAATGAAATGGGCGTTCCCATGGAGCCGAAACCGTTTTCCATGGGCGTTCGCATCGAGCACCTGCAGTCGCAGATCGACCGTGCACAGTATGGCGATTTTTCAGACCGGGAGCTTCTGCCTCCTGCGGATTATAAGCTCTCCGTTCATCTGCCGGACGGCGGCTCGGCCTACACCTTCTGCATGTGTCCCGGCGGCTATGTTGTTGCCGCTGCATCCGAAGAAGGAAGAGTCGTGACCAACGGCATGAGCAACGCTGCCCGTGACGGCGAAAATGCGAATGCGGCCGTTCTCGTAACGCTGCAGCCGGAAGATTTCCCCGACAAATCCACACTCGGCGGTATGTACTGGCAGCGTCAGATCGAACAGGGTGCCTTTACGGCAGGCGGCTCCGATTACAAAGCTCCTGCACAAACCGTCGGCGATTTCTTAAACAGAAAGGCGAGTACAGTACTTGGATCCGTCAAGCCCACGTACCGCCCGGGCGTAACGCTTTGTGATCTGCATGACGTTCTTCCCGGGCAGATCACGGACGTTTTAGAGCAGGCGATCCCGGAATTTGCAAAGAAGCTTGCCGGCTTCGATGATCCCGATGCCGTATTGACGGCACCCGAAGCCCGCAGCTCCTCTCCCGTTCGTATCTTACGCGGGGAAGACCGGCAGTCGCAGATCAAAGGCCTCTTTCCCTGCGGCGAGGGTGCAGGCTACGCCGGCGGCATCATGTCTGCTGCTGTGGGCGGCATGCTCTGTGCAGAAAGCCTCATCGAAAGTCTTTCATGAATAATGATAAGGACGCCATGATCGGAAACGGTCATGACGTCTTTTTTTAGGGGACTGACGAAATGTTTCGCTTTCTGCTATGCTTTGATCATCAAAAATTTATGTGATGATCAGGGAGGAATTTTGATGAAAAACAGACCGGGCGTGATGTTCTACTTTGAAAATCAGGATTGTATCGATGCACTGACGGATGAGGAAGTGGGAAAACTGACAAAAGGGATCATGACGTATGCCAGGTCCGGCAAAGAACCTGCGTTTGAGGGAACGCTTCGGATCGTCTTTCTTGCGATGCGGCCTATCGTTGACCGTGACGGAAGACGCTACGAACGGCAATGCAGTCAGAAACAGTATGCGGTTTACTGCCGTGAGCAGGATCGTCACGGACTGACACGTAAAAGCTATGAAGACTGGTATACCGATCAGATGATGACCGATGATGCATTCTGTTATCCAAACACAACTACAAACACAATCACAAACACAAACGCAAACACAGACGCAGACGCAGACGCAAACGCAACGGCACCGGAATCGGAAGCTGCTTGCTGCGGCGAAGAAAAACAGCATTTCGGGCAGGGAAGAAGTATCCTTCTGACAAAGACGGAATTCTACGATCTGATGAACGAGATCGGGCTGATGAGGCTGCATGAGCTGTTTTTGATCGCAGAGCCGCTGGCACAGGAAAGAAACTATGATCCGAACACCCTCAACTGGCCGCAGTTCCTTCGTTTTTGCCATAAAAACCGACAAAAAGAGGACTTAAAAATTTTTTGACAAATCTAACAAATTTTCGTTGACACTTTTGGTAAAAGATGATATAATTCCACATTGCGTGGGCTTGGCGAGGTTTTCGTCTGCCTGAAAGCAATTTTTCGGAGGTGCAACGTGCTGAACGAACTGAAAACCGCGAAAAAGGTCGTCGGCGTGAAGCAACTGCGAAAGGCTCTGTCAAACGGACTCGTTTCCGATGTGTTCCTTGCAAAGAATGCGGATCCCGCCATGACCGAGCCGATCGCCGCACTGTGTGAAGCAGCCGGCGTCAACGTGGAATGGATCTCCACGATGCAGGAACTCGGATCCTCCTGCGGGATCGCTGTCGGTGCCGCAGCCGCCGGTATCCTGCGATAAATCGTTATCAACGGAATAGATTTCCTGTTCCGGGATAAAATAACTGCTGACAATCAGCAAATTTTAAAGAAAGGAGAAACAAATGCCTACTTTTAATCAGCTGGTAAGAAAGGGCCGTCAGATGTCCACTTACAAGTCCACCGCACCCGCTCTGCAGAAGGGTATGAACACCATCAAGAACAAGACCACTGATCTGTCTTCCCCCCAGAAGAGAGGCGTCTGCACCGCTGTCAGAACCACGACTCCTAAGAAGCCGAACTCTGCACTGCGTAAGATCGCTCGTGTTCGCCTGACCAACGGTTACGAAGTCTCCGCCTACATCCCCGGCGAAGGCCACAACCTGCAGGAGCACTCCGTAGTAATGATCCGCGGCGGCCGTGTCAAGGACCTTCCCGGTGTTCGTTACCACATTATCCGCGGCACGCTGGATACCCAGGGTGTTCAGGGTCGTATGCAGTCCCGTTCCAAGTACGGTGCAAAGAGACCGAAGGCCGCAAAGAAGAAGTAATTCTTCACGTCATTAATTTTGACACATCTGCCTTATGCAAGGCAACACCTTGCCATGAGTTGATATATATTTCGACTTCTCCGAAATTGATCTCTCTGGCAAGCACCTACGAGAGGTGAAAGTCCTTTCGAGTACCTATGAAATCATTTTTATATGAAGGAGGGAAGCAACGTGCCCAGAAGAGGTAATGTTCCCAAGAGAGAAGTCCTTCCGGATCCTATTTACAATTCCGTTCTGGTTACCAAGCTCGTCAACAGCATCATGCTCGACGGCAAGAAGGGCGTAGCCCAGAAGGTCGTTTTCGGTGCATTCGAACTCGTTGAACAGAAGACCGGTAAGAATGGTCTGGAAGCATTCCAGCAGGCAATGGAAAATATCATGCCCGCACTGGAAGTCAAGTCCCGCCGTGTCGGCGGTGCAACCTACCAGGTTCCTCTGGAGGTCAAGCCCGAAAGACGTCAGACCCTCGGTCTGCGTTGGATCACCACCTACGCCCGTAAGCGTAGTGAAAGCACCATGAGAGAACGCCTCGCAGGCGAAATCATGGACGCTTGCAACAACACCGGTGCTTCTGTTAAGAAGCGTGAGGATACCCACAAGATGGCAGAAGCCAACAAGGCATTCTCCCATTTCCGTTGGTAATTTTCAAGGAGCACTACAATGCCGAGACAATATTCACTTGAGAATACGCGGAATATCGGCATCATGGCGCATATTGACGCCGGCAAGACCACCACGACGGAACGCATTCTGTTCTACACGGGCCGCACTTATAAATTAGGTGAGACTCATGAGGGCACTGCGACGATGGACTGGATGGAGCAGGAGCAGGAGAGAGGCATCACGATCACGTCGGCAGCCACCACCTGTTTCTGGAATGATTGCCGCATCAATATCATCGACACTCCGGGCCATGTGGATTTCACCGTAGAGGTGGAACGCAGCCTTCGTGTGCTGGACGGTGCTGTCACCGTTCTGTGTGCAAAAGGCGGCGTTGAACCGCAGACCGAGACTGTCTGGCGTCAGGCTGATAAATACAATGTTCCCCGTATGGTGTACGTCAATAAGATGGACATCACGGGTGCAGACTTCTTCAACGTCCTCAAGATGATGCATGACCGTCTCAAATGCAATGCAGTCCCCATTCAGCTCCCCATCGGAGCCGAAGCCGACTTCAAAGGCGTCATTGACCTGGTCAAAATGAAGGCAAACGTCTTCTACGATGAACTGGGTAAGGATGTTCGAGAAGAAGAGATCCCCGCAGATATGCTTGACCTTGCCGAAGAGTACAGAGACAAGCTTCTGGAATCCATCTCCGAAGAGGATGATGAGATCATGGAGCTTTATCTGGCAGGCGAGGACGTACCTGTGGAGCTGATCCACCGTGCGATCCGCAAAGCGACCATCGGCGTACGCATGGTTCCCGTGACCTGCGGCACTTCGTACCGCAACAAGGGCGTTCAGGAACTTCTGGATGCCATCGTGGAATACATGCCGTCTCCGCTCGATAAGAAAGGCATCACGGGTGTCAACCCGAAGAACGACGAAGAAGAATTCCGCCCTGCGGATGACACTGCACCGTTCTCCGCTCTGGCATTCAAGATCGCAACTGACCCGTTCGTCGGCAAGCTCTGCTTCTTCCGCGTCTATTCCGGCACGGTCGAGAAGGGCAAAACCGTGATGAACTCCACCAAAGGTCAGCGTGAACGCCTCGGCCGCATTTTGCAGATGCACGCCAATCACCGCGAGGAGATCGAAGAGGTCTATTCCGGCGATATCGCGGCGGGTGTCGGTGTCAAGTGCACCACGACCGGCGATACGCTCTGTGATGAACGACATCCGATCATCCTCGAATCCATGGAATTCCCCGAGCCCGTCATCCGTGTCGCCATCGAACCCAAGACCAAAGCAGGTCAGGAGAAGATGGGCATCGCACTGATGAAGCTGGCAGAAGAGGATCCCACCTTTAAGAGTTATACAGATGAAGAAACCGGCCAGACGATCATCGCCGGCATGGGTGAGCTTCATCTGGAGATCATTGTTGACCGTCTGCTGCGTGAGTTCAAGGTTGAAGCCAACGTTGGTGCTCCGCAGGTCGCCTATAAGGAAACGGTCTGCAATAACGCGGACGAGGACATGAAATATGCCCGTCAGTCCGGCGGCAAAGGTCAGTACGGCCACGTCAAGATCAAACTGGAACCCAATGAGACCGGCAAGGGCTACGAGTTCATCAATGCCGTTACCGGCGGTGCCATCCCGAAGGAATACATTCCTGCGGTCGATCAGGGCATCCAGGGTGCCATGCAGGCAGGTGTGCTTGCAGGCTTCCCCGTGGTTGACGTTAAAGTCACGCTCTATGACGGTTCTTACCATGAAGTTGACTCTTCCGAACTGGCTTTCAAGATCGCAGGCAGCATGGCCTTCAAGGAAGCCTGCCGCAAGGCAAGCCCGGTTGTCCTTGAACCCATCATGAAGGTCTCTGTGATCGTTCCCGATGAATATTTAGGCGACGTTCTGGGTGATCTGACATCCAGACGCGGCAGTATCATCGGTACCGAGCAGCGGATCGGCAGCCAGCAGATCGATGCCAACGTTCCTTTGAGCGAGATGTTCGGCTATGCGACCGACCTTCGGTCGAGAACGCAGGGCAGAGGCACCTACGCGATGGAACCGAGCCATTATATTCAGCTTCCGAAGTCCCTTCAGGAAGAGTTGATGCACAAACGCGGATACTAACTGAAAATAATGCTTGTAATTTTGCATTTTATATTGTAAAATGCTACTATCAGCAATTTGGGACAAAAAATTAATTTATTTACTTTTGAAATCTTTACAGGAGGAAATTTTCAATGGCAAAGCAGAAATTTGAAAGATCCAAGCCCCATGTAAACATCGGCACCATTGGTCATATCGACCATGGCAAGACCACCCTGACCGCAGCTATCACCAAGTACCTCGCAATGCAGGGCGGTGCAGAATACACTGACTACTCTTCCATCGACAAGGCTCCGGAAGAAAGAGAACGTGGTATCACCATCAACACCGCACACGTCGAATACGAAACCGCTAACCGTCACTATGCACACGTTGACTGCCCGGGCCATGCTGACTAC
>JAZUDF010000080.1:0-2303 GCA_045639485.1 Faecousia sp.
TCCTCTCCAACTCCGGTGCCATCACCGCAAACTACTGGCTGAGCGAGATTTATGATGACGAGATCGCAAACGCACACAAGAACTGCGATCTGCTCATCCACGATATGTCCATGCTGACCGGCTACTGTGCAGGCTGGAGCCTGAAGCAGCTCATTCAGGAAGGCCTCGGCGGCGTGACCGGCAAGATCACCTCCGCTCCCGCAAAGCACCTCGCTTCCCTCTGCAACCAGATGGTCAACTTCCTCGGCATCATGCAGAACGAATGGGCAGGTGCACAGGCATTCTCCTCCTTCGATACCTACCTTGCTCCCTTTGTCAAGGTCGACAACCTGAGCTACGATCAGGTCAAGAAGTGCGTCGAGAGCTTCATCTACGGCGTGAACACCCCGTCCCGCTGGGGTACGCAGGCTCCGTTCAGCAACATCACCCTCGACTGGACCGTTCCCAATGACCTTGCAGAGCTGCCCGCCATCGTCGGCGGCAAGGAGATGCCCTTCAAGTACAAGGACTGCAAGAAGGAAATGGACATGGTCAACCGTGCGTTCATCGAAGTGATGATCGAAGGCGACGCCAACGGCCGCGGCTTCCAGTATCCCATCCCCACCTACTCCATCACCAAGGACTTTGACTGGTCCGAGACCGAGAACAACAAGCTGCTGTTCGAGATGACCGCAAAGTACGGCACCCCCTACTTCTCCAACTACGTCAACAGCGATATGGAACCGAGCGACATCCGCTCCATGTGCTGCAGACTGCGTCTTGTCCTGCGTGAACTCCGCAAGAAGTCCGGCGGCTTCTTCGGCAGCGGCGAATCCACCGGCTCTGTCGGTGTCGTCACCATCAACATGCCGAAGATCGCTTATCAGGCAAAGGACAAGGCAGACTTCTACAAGCGTCTGGACAGACTCATGGACATCGCTGCCCGCTCCCTCAAGATCAAGCGTGACGTCATCACCAAGCTCCTCGAGGCAGGTCTGTATCCCTACACCAAGCGTTACCTCGGCACCTTCTCCAACCACTTCTCCACCATCGGCCTGATCGGCATGAACGAAGTCGGTCTCAATGCCAACTGGCTGCGTAAGGATATGACGCATCCCGAAACGCAGCAGTTCACCGTGGAAGTGCTCAACCACATGCGTGACCGTCTGTCTGACTATCAGGAACAGTACGGTGATCTGTACAATCTCGAAGCTACCCCGGCAGAGTCCACCACCTACCGTCTGGCAAAACACGACAAGAAGGAATTCCCCGACATCGTTACTGCCAACGAGAACGGCACTCCCTACTACACCAACTCTTCTCACCTGCCCGTCGGCTACACGGAGGACGTGTTCTCCGCACTCGACATTCAGGATCAGCTGCAGACGCTCTACACCTCCGGCACCGTCTTCCACGCCTTCCTCGGCGAGAAGCTGCCCGACTGGAAAGCTGCTGCAACACTTGTCCGCAAGATTTCCGACAACTACAAGCTCCCCTACTACACCCTGTCTCCGACCTACTCCGTCTGTCAGGAACACGGCTACATCGCAGGCGAGCACTATGTGTGCCCCGAATGCGGCAAGAAGACCGAGGTTTACTCCCGTATCACCGGCTACTACCGTCCCGTCCAGAACTGGAACGACGGCAAGAGCCAGGAATTCAAGGACCGTAAGGTTTACGACATCGCAGGCTCCATGGGCCGCCGCTTCGGTGACGGTGAAGTCGCAAAGGCTCCCGCTGAAGAAGCTCCCTGTGATTGCTCCGGCGACCGACTGATCCTCTTCACGACCTCCACCTGCCCCAAGTGCGTGATGGCAAAGAAATTCCTTGCTGACGCAGGCATTTCCTATGACACCGTCGTGGTCGATCTGGATCCCGCTCCTGCAAAGGAATGGGGTGTGAAGCAGGCTCCCACTCTGCTCGTTCTGAAGGACGGCAAGGAAGTCAGCCGCGTGGAGAACCCCTCCAACATCCGTGCCTTCTGCGAAGCAAACGGCAAGTAAAGTTATAAAAAACAGAGCGGCACAACGCCGCTCTGTTCTTTAATGATAAATGGGAAATGCTAAATTGTGGTATTTTTCAATTCTCTGAATTGAAAAATCATTTGAACATGTCCGCTTGCGGACGCATTCATTTATCATTTATAATTTTTCACTTATCATTTTCTCTGATAGAGGAGTATAAAAATTATGTATGACATCATCATTGTCGGTGCAGGTCCTGCGGGACTGACTGCCGCAATCTATGCAAGACGTGCGGGCAAGAGCGTGCTCGTGCTTGAAAAGGTCACCTTCGGCGGGCAGGTCACCTTCTCGCCGAAGCTG
>JAZUDF010000081.1:0-18677 GCA_045639485.1 Faecousia sp.
CTTCGGGGGCTCGGCTGCGGGATAAGCGGGTGCCGCATAAGCGGGAGCACCGTAGGCGGGTGCAGACGCATCATAAGCGGGAGCCTGATAAGCAGGAGCTGCGGGTGCTTCGTAAGCGGGAGCAGCGGGTGCTTCATACGAGGGGATCACGGGTGCCGCATAGGCGGGAGCCGGAGCGGCCGCAAGCTTTGTTCCGCACTGCTGACAGAACTTTTCGCCCGGAGCAGCAGGAGCACCGCAGTTGGGGCAGATTGCGGACGCAAGATTATTTTCGTCCATAGTCGGAATCTCCTTTTATACTTTCTTTTTTATCATCGATCAATGCAGACCGGATCGGAGTGCATCTTATGAGCTGCAGACAGTCTCTGTTTAACCGGAAATATAGACACTGCCCTCACCCAGATATTCACCTGTCGCCTTATCGTATACTTTGACTGTTAACGTACCTGTAGCACCGCGTGAAGGGGAATTATAGAGTCCTTCAGGCCATTCAATGCCAAATGTCGAGCCGGACCATTTATCCTCCCAATACCAGGTGCCGTTTTCTGTATGACCGTCAGGGAAGACGGTGACGTGTTTTAATGTGACGGATTGTTCCGGAGGGCCACCGGACAATTTAAATTGCATATGAAGATATCCGCAATATCTTGTGATGGAGCTCATCTTTGAGGTGTCATCATCTTCATTATCACTGACTGCAACCATCGTTACTGTCCACCGGTAAAGCGATGCGTAAATCTCCTTGCTGTCCTTATAGCCGGCAGCTTTCAGATCGGTCAGGTAGGAATAGGTGGTCGTGTTGGTGCGGTCGCGGTGATCCATGACAAAGAGATATTTTGCTTCCAGACACTGCGTGTTGCTGTCCTTGTATCCCTTGTCCTGCTCGAAGTACTTTACGGCATCTTCGTACTGCTTCCCGGAAAGGCACTGCAGTCCTGCCTGATATAACACTTCGGGAAGTTTGTCGGGAACGTCGAGGTACGTGGGGATCTCGGCGTACGTCGCTGCCGCAGTGATATAATCGCCGCTTTCCTCGCACTGTCCGCCGTAGGCGTAACCTGCCTGCAGCAGCAGATCGGCACTGTCCAGATAGTCCTTTGCGGACAGTGTGGAATAAAGGGAATAGGCTTTCTTGTAGTTGCCGCTTTCCATGCAGGCGGCTGCCCACCGATAATTGGCGGCGTTGAGCAGCTTCTCGCTGTCTTTATAGTTGTTGAGTTTGTTGTAGATGGCGGCGGCTTCTTCATACTTGCCGTCGTCCATCAGTGCTTTTGCATCCAGATAGTCGTTCTCGCGGATGCATTCGAGCTGCTTTGTGTCGCTGTCACGGTAGTGCGGGATCTGCCGGAAGGTTTCCGAAGCGTCGAGATATTCGCCGGCCTCCTGCTGTGCACAACCCTTTCGGTAGAGGGCTTCCGTTGCAAGAGCAGAGCAGTCACGGTAGTCGCCCAGGGCAATGAATTCGCTGTATGCCTTGTCGTAGTCGCCGTTTTCCAGAGCACTGTTCGCACCGTTATACCGCAGAAGCGGGATCAGGTGGAAGACCGTGCCGTAGGTAAGTACTGCCAGAAGCAGGACGGCGGCGGTGATGAGAATAATCCGTTTGAAGATCTTTTTGCGATGTGCCTTTTTTTTCGCCTGCTCGGCGGCAAGGCGTTCCGCCTCTTCTGCACGGGCCGCTGTTTCCTGCTGTTGGCGAAGTGCTGCTTCGCGTTCGCGTTTGAGAGCTTCTTCCTGTACCTGTGCGGTATAGGCGTTCAGTCCGCTTCGGAGCATTTCGGGATCGGCACTGTCAAAAACCGGTTTTTTCTGCAGCTTGCAGACGGGGCAGGTGTCGGTGTCCGCGGGGTTGTACACGCCGCAGGCACAACGCCAGAAATGCTCGGTCTGTGCCGGCAGAACTACCGCCTCAAAAGAGGTCTGCCGCTGATACTGTGCGGCAAGCTCCGGACTGCCGAAGGCGTCCTTCAGCGGGATCGCCGCAGCGATGGGCTCGTTTTCTCCGCACGGCTGACGCCGTTCACCCTCAAACAGGGCGGAGGTGATGCGAAGTGAGGCACTGCGGGCCTCGGTGTTCGGGACCGGAATGGAGACCGCATTGCCGAAAACGGTGTTCGGTGCGGCGTTGATGTCAAGGTACTGAATGTTCTCCAACGTGCCGAGCTCGTCGCCCCAGACGGAGGAGACGGTCAGATCTGCCTGCACGGCCTGCAGACGCTGTCTGCCGATGTTCCGCAGTGTGCAGCGGGCGAACAGGTCACTGCCGCACTGATACAGCGTGCATTGCTCGATGAGGATCGGAACGTCTGCTGCGATCACGGGAGAATCGGATGTGAATACCGTCGTTTCAACAGGCTGTGCATAGACCGCGTTGCCGCAACGGGGACAGAACTTTACGCCGGGTGCGACAGGTGTGCCGCAAGCGGGGCAAATCAGCGGTGCCTGTGTGGGATAAGATGCGGGCATCGTCGACACTCCTTTTTAATATATGACAAAAAGTTACAAATTCAGAGTTAGTTCTCTATCCATAATACACAAAAACTTCATCAAAAGTCAAGCGAAATCGATATTTTTCGCTTGAAATATCGGTAATCTTTTTCCGGAGAAAAGCACTGCGAGAAAACGCGAGAAAAACATGTCACAAAAAGCAAAAAAAGAAACCGGAACAGCGTGCTGTTCCGGTTTCTTTTATCCGATATCAGCCGTCGATTTCAAAACCGGCTTCTTCGGTTTCTTCTTCGGTTGCTTCTTCGCCGTCGATGGTCTTTTCATCTTCGGCAGGCTCGGTTGCTTCGGCAGCTCTTCTCTCGCAGTCCTTGCAGACGCGAGTCTTGTTGGCTTCGACTGCCTGATCGACGTCGCCGTACATCAGTTCTTCGGAGTGATTGAGGTGGCCGCAGTCGGGATCGAGGTGATACACCGTGCCGGACTTGGTCCAGTAGACGGTCACGCCCTGATACTCGGCTTCCATGGACTCCTTCTGCTCTGCGGAGATGGGGTTGAAGTCGTAGCTGCTGACGCCGCCGATGAGCAGTGCGACGATCGCGACAACGACAGCGATGGTCTTGGTCTTCTTGTCGGTGTCCTTGCTGGTCAGAGCAATGATGATGAACGGAAGGAAGGCAAGGACGGAGGCGATCACGCCGAGGTTGTTCCACAGCCAGAACTTGACCTTGTTCTTTTCAGAAGCGGGATCAAGACGGTTGGACTTTTTCCACAGCTGAGAGCCTGCGATGACGCAGCCGAGGTCGACGACCAGGAACACGATGAGCCACAGCAGCTGGGGCTGCCAGCCGATCTTATTCGTGATCAGAAGGATCGCGATCACTTCGCACGCGATACCGACGATCCAAAGCAGGATGGCGAACAGGCGGTATTTGCCTGCACCTGCCTTACCCTCGGCGGGCTTTGCGGCGGTGGCGTTTACAGGCGGCTTCTGGGTGGTAGAGCCGGAGCCGTCGGCAGCCGTGAAGGTGTGCTGAACCTTCGAGGATTTGGTAGCGGTTTTCTTTTCTGCCATATTCATCTTCTCCATAATCAAGTTTTCAATGAGTTTTGCACAGTGAAATTCTACAACATCATGTGATATATTTCAAGATGTTTTCGCAGAATTCTTACAAAATGTTGCGGCAGAGAGAGATTTTTCCGCCATATCTTGCGTATCTGCGGCAGTTTTCAACCGCTCACAGCGGAAGCACCGCCACCACCTCGTCGCCGTCCGTTTCTCCGTTCTCGACAAAGCCGAATTTGGCATAGAGGGCACGGGCAGCGGTGTTTTCCGGCTCATAGGACAGCCAGCACCACGAAGCCTTTCCGCACGGGAAGGTACGGATGTAAGACAGAACTGTCTCCATGCCCTTAACCCCGTAACCGCGTCCCTGCTGCTCCTTGTCGATCATAAACCGCCAGATGCAGTAGCTGTCACCCACTACGGCCGGCTCCTCCGCATCGCCGATGGAACCGTAACCGAGCATCACAAAGCCGACGGGCGTCTCGCCCTCATAGAGTGCAAACGGAAGTGCAACGTAGCCGGACTGCACGGCGGCATAGGCCTCGATGATGCTTTCGGCGTTCGAAGCCACAAAGTCCTGCTTTTTCTGCTCGTCCGTGACAGACAGCTTCACGATACGCCACACGTTTTGAAGATCGATTTTCCGCAGCTCCATGGTATTTCTCCTTTGCGTTTATGAAATGATGATATCCTTTTGCACACAAATTGTCAAACCGATATTTAGCAAGGTGTTCAGTTGAGTGCTCTCGTAAGCCTCCCCTGACAAGGGGAGCCTTCCTGATGCACAGCAAATGATGCAATTCGCTGAATCCTGATCTGGTGTAAAAAAACCGCCGGAGGCGGGTGCCTCCGGCGGGAATCGTTTGCTGTTTACTTTACGGCTGTTTTGACGACGTATTTCTGCAGAACGTAGCCTTCCTCGATCTTGTGGACATTGGCGATGCATCTGACATAGACGTCGCCGTGCCAGTCGACCAGATTTTCCTCGCGGACGCGGATCTCGGTGACACCGGGAGCAAGCTCAAACCACACCTTGTAATTTTCGGGAGTGGAAGAAATTGCCTTGTAGAAGGGGGTTGCGGTGTTGACGACTGCTTCGTAGACGTAATCGTCCTTGTCCTGCTTGCCGCCGACGACCTGCTCGAGTTCTTTTTCGTTGAGTTTCTTATCCATTGTGTGATCCTCCGTTTTTTGTTTCGTGAAATAAGTATATCTTATTGGGAATGATCTGTCAATCTTATGCCGCCTTCACGATCGTGAAAAGCGTGCGGTATTTGCCGGCGGACATCTGTGCGATCAGCTGCGGCAGCTGATCGAGCGTTGCCCATGCGGTGCTCGTGCCGGTCTCGTCGTTAACGAGCTTCACGTAAACGGTGTCGCCGGGCTTCCAGCCCATGTTGAGTATCTCACGGATCTGCTCGTCGGTGAGGTAATACAGTTCGTGGGTTTCGATGATGGGATCGGGCGTCCAGCCGCCTGCGACCTGTGCAAGTTCTTCAAGCTTCAGTTCGTTGTTTTTCATTTCGGGATCCTCCGATTTCTTTTAATTTTCATTTGACATCCTTATATACGAAGCACCCGGAAGAATGGCTACTGCTTTTTTTCGATCCGTGCCGTAGGGGAGGAGCTTGCTTCTCCGGCGTGTCATTGCGAGCCGATGCAATCGGCGTGGCAATCTGTCCGTTGCAGGTTTTGCATAGGAATTTCTGTGGCAATGACGAAAAAGGAGCCTCTTTTTTACGCCACGTAGAATTCCTCCATCGTGTCCAGACACAGACACCCGAGCGGGTTGCCGAACACCGCACCGCAGTCGATGGCGATGTGGTTGTTGCCGTGCCAGATCCTGCCGCGGCTGGTTTTGTCAATGAAGCTCGTCGGCGTGTGACCGGTGATGAGGTAGGTGTCGGGGAAGTAGGTCTCTTCGTATTCCGGCTCGGCAAAGGTGAAATCCTGTGCGGTCAGGGAGCCGAAGTCCTGCATTTTTTCCTTCTCCGGCACCGTGTGGGAGAGAAAGAATTTTCTGCCGCCGATTTCCAGCTCATCGTAGAGCCAGAAGCTGTTCAGGTAAGCCAGCACGTCTGCCTGCTCTTTTTCATTCAGCCCTGCAAAGGCGAGATAGGTCGGCTTGCCGCCGTCGAGCAGCCACGCCTGCATGGCAGACTGTGCCCGCTCGGAAAGCTCCCCGTCCTGCTTCAGCAGATGCAGAAAGATGTTTGCCCAGTCGTCGTGGTTGCCTCGCAGCGTCAGGATGTTTTTTCGCGGCATCATATCCTGCAGAATGCGGATGCCGTCCTCCCCGCGGTCGACCACGTCTCCGAGGACGTAGAGCGTGTCGTTTTCCGAAAACCCGATTTTCTCCAGCATGGCACGGTACTTGTCATAGCAGCCGTGCAGGTCGGACATCACGTAGGTCATGTATCCCGTCTCCCTTCCGTTCATCTTATTCACAAACACAGCATATCATACGCCATGTCCCGAAGAAGGGACACCAAAAGACGCACACGGAGGAAAAGCAAGACGCACCGTGTCCCGTGCGTGCGAAAAACCCGCCAAAGGCTTTGCCTCCGGCGGGTTGCTGCTTATATGAATTTCACGGTATCGCACAGCGGTTTGTTTTTTGTGTGCATGGGGCTCGGAACGTTGTCCTCCTTCGGGTAGCCCATGACGAGGATCGCGGTGGACTCCAGCTCATCGGGAAGGTCAAATTCCTCCCGCACGGCTTCGGGGATGTAGTGCATCACCCAGGTGGAGCCGACACCGAGTTCGGCGGCTACCAGCATCATGTGCGTGCAGACGATCGACGCATCAATGTCGCCCGACAGCTTGCCGTCGTATTCCCGCTGCCAGCACTCGCTTTTGTCGTAGCACACGAGCAGTGCCAGCGGAGCGTTGAAGTGGGACATCGTGCATTTTCTGAGCTTCGCCAGTGCGTCCTCGGACTGCAGCACAAAGATCCGCTGCGGCTGCCGGTTGCACGCAGTGGGTGCCACCTGACCGGCTTTGAGGATCTGCCCGATCACGTCCTGTTCGACCGCCCTTGACGAAAATTCACGGACGGAGTATCTGTTTTCCGCCAGATTCAGAAATTCCATAGTTTCCTCCTGTTATCTGTCCTTGCCAAAGGCACCTTCTTCTTCGAGCATCGCACCGAGAAGTGCGAGGTCGTTCGGAGAAGAACAGCCGAGACCGATCGCCGTGCCGGCGGCCTTTGCCGTGTCGATGCTGCCGTCTTCGTTTTTGCTTGCCTTGATCGCCGCCTCCGCCGCCACAGTCTTGCCGAGACTGCCCAGCAGACCTTCCAATAATCCTGCCATGTCGCACCTCCGATCATCTTTTGCTCATTATACCGCACCGTGGCGGCAGATGCAAGCAGTCCGTTTTGTACGGAAAAAGCCGGAGGCAGTTGCCTCCGGCTTGGGTTTCTGTTTTTTCGGGATCAGAACGGCCGCAGCTCCAGTGCGTCACGTGTGTACCAACCGCTCGGGAAGTACCAGCAGGATTCCGTTTCCTCGCAGTAGTACATATCGACCCAGCCGCCGCTGCGGGCAGAGCCGGGCATACCGGGTGCACCGGTGTTGCTGCCGCATTCCATCTTCTTGACTGCCGTGACGCGGCAGGTGACGGTGCCGATCAGAAACCAGTTCTGAACCTGCACGATGTCGCCGACGTTGACAACGAACTGCACGTCGTTTTCGTTTGCGTAAAATTCTTTCGGATAGTAACCGCCGCCGCTCACCTGTTCAAGAGCGGCATTTCCGAGTTCATAAGGCTTCATTGTTTTTTCCTCCGTTTATTCGGCATGTTTGTGTTCGATTAGTTGGGACTGACTCATATCACCGGAGAGGGATCGTGAATGGGGATAGGTTCGGGAGCGGGCTCGGGAACTGTGGTGTCATCCGGGCAGATCCTCCCGCCGACGGGGCTGATGATTTCTTCCAGACTGAAGTCTACGCCGCCGGAAACGGCTTCAAGATCATTCTCATTGATTATGCACCAAGGGATCATTTTGAGTTCCTCCTGTTTTGCAGTGTGTTTTTCTCTTGACACCTGTTTATACGAATGGAGAAAACAAAAGGCTACTGTTTTGAAAATTTCTTTCGGGAGGCCGCTTTGTATTCCTGAAAGCCGTTTTTCTCCCGGATTTCCTCCGCAATCTTTTTGGGATCGTCGGTATTCTCCCCGAAGCCCAGCGATTTCGCTTTTTTGAAAGCGGCATTATCCTTTTTGCCTTCGGCATACCGTAAGACATCCCAAAGCTCATACTCGTATCCGAGCTCCCACAAATACATGTCCAGACATTTCATCGGGGGATAGAGCTTGTTGTTAATCTTGAAAGCATCCCTGTTTTTCAGATCATAACAATAATAGGAAAGACCGAGAAACGTCTCTTTTCCGCTGCCGGAGGACTCGTTGTCGATCGACTGCGTGATTCTGTGCCCGCAGACGGTGTTACTTTTGCGGGGGAACACCTGAGAGATCCCTCGCTTTAAAAATCTGTCAAAGGCGGGGATACAGCCGAAGGTGCCCATCAGAATTTTGGTGATCAGCGTATCGGAAGGGATATCGCCCCCGCCGCCCTCGCCGTCCTCCAATTCGCAGCCCGCTTCGTTTTTGTCGTGCTGATAAGCCTTTTTGAGCTCCCAATACGCACCGTCTAAATTGCCGCTGATCTTTTTGCCGAAAATCAGATCTGCCGCCTTCTCTATTGCATCTTTATCCGTCGGCGAATAGTCCCATAAAGGCTCATATTTTTCTTTCAGGATTACGTCGACGGCTTTCTTGTGGACCTTGTAATCTCTTTGCAGGAGGAAGGAGGAGCCGCGGTACATGCCCCAGCTGGCAAGATAAAACGCCAGATGCAGAGCCATCTGATCCTTGATCTCGGCATCTTCTGTGTTTCTGTTATTCAAAAAGAACTGATGGCACCATTCCCAGGATTTGTACCGCGAGTCCGGCTCCCCGCCTTCCTTGCCTTCGATCAGCTTATAAAAACGGCCGATGGTTTCGTTTATGTTTTGCATGGCTTTTCTCTCTCCTGTGATTCTTTTGCGGAAGACTGCTTCCGCAGCATGGCGAGCAGCATTTCGCCGTTTTCCCTGAGCCACCGGTGGCTTTCCCGATAGCCGGGAAATACGCGGAGCACCTCGGCGTAGAACTTTTCGGAGTGGTTCATCTGCTTGCGATGGCACAGCTCGTGGACAACGATGGCGTCAACGACGTCCGCCGGTGCCAGCATCAGAAGGCAGTTGAAATTCAGGTTGCCCTCCAGGCTGCAGCTGCCCCAACGGGTGTGCTGATGGCGGACGGTGACCGTTCCGTAGGTGACGCCGACGAGCGGGGCATAGTAGGCCACCCGCCGCGGGATCACCTCGCGTGCTTTTTCGGTGAGCAGCCGCAGATCCTCCTTTGTGAGCGGCGGGATCTGTGCGGCCTCCTGCTGACGTGCCTGCGACGCTGCGAGATGCTTCCCGATCCATGCCTGCCGCTCCTGCAAAAAGGCTTCGATCTGCCAAAGCGGTGTCCGTTTCGGTGCACGGACGATCACGTTTCCCTGCCGGATCTGTACCGAGATCGTTTTTCTGCTGCTGCGGATCAGCTCATAGTCCATAGATGTATCATTCTTTCTTTGCTTCTCTTGTTCCAGTATATGCCAAAATGTGAGCCATGACAATAGGGTGCGGCACAAAAAACGGAGGACAGTTTCCTGTCCTCCGCGAGCTTATCTGATTAGTAGAGAATGATCTTTGCACCTTCGACCGGCTGCGGCTTGCTGAAGCCGCCGGGGATCGGGATCAGTGCGATGCCGTTGCTGATTTCTTCCAGACCGACGATCATGCCGCCGGTAACGGTTTCGAGTTCTTCATCACTCATTTTGCTGAAAGGTAACATTTTGAGTTCCTCCTATGTTGTATGTATGGAAACGGTTGATTTGGGAACGATGTCGGGTTCTTCGTGATTGATTAGCACCAAGGCCACATGATGATTTCCTCCTGTTTTGAAGTGTGTGTTTTTCTCTTGACACTCGTATATACGAGCCAAAGAAAAAGATGGCTACTGATTTTTCAAAAAAAGCGGAGGACACAGTGTGTCCTCCGCCTTGCAATAGATATTTTATTTTGCTGTTTCGATCCGCTGCATGAAACGCATGATTATGGAGGCAAATTCTGCTCTCGTGGCATTGTCCGTCGGGGCAAGGTAGGTCTTGCCGCCGGAAGATTTGCCCGAGATCAGGCCGGCGTTGACTGCCCACTGCACGTAATCCTTTGCCCATGCGGGCACCTTGCCTGCATCTGCAAAGCCGGTCAGATCGTCGCGGCCGTCTGTCGGAATGCCGAAATACTGCATCATCTTCATCATAAAGACTGCAAGCTCCTGACGCGTTACGTTGCCGTTTGGATCAAATTTGCCGTTGCCCTTGCCGGAAGCAAGGCCGTTCTGTGCACACCATTCGATCGCATTGGTGTACCACTTGCCTGCGGGAACGTCGGTAAAGGTTCCCTTGTATTCAACGGCAGGGCTGCCTGCCATGCGGTAGAGGATGGAGGCGACCATCGCACGGGAGACCTTTGTGTTCGGCTCAAAGGTCAGGCCGTCGGTCTTCGTGCTGCCCATCAGACCGTTTTCGATCACAAAGTCTGCGGCGGAATGATACCAGCTGCCGCGGTCAATATCGGTGTAGCCCTCACAGGGATCGACCGGTGTGGGCGGGGTGTCCGGTACCGTCCAGACATAGGACAGATACACGGTGCTCTCGCTCTGCCAGAGGTCATCATAACTGTCATCGGAGGGCTGACCGTTGACGGTGCCGACAATCGCCGGATCAAAGACGAAATCACCGTCTGTCTCGATGAAGATGTCGACTGCGTAGGTCTCGCCCGCCTCAAAGACATAGTCGGAGCCGGGGACGTACATCCACTTGTTTTCTGTGGGGAGTGAATCATCCCAGTAGAACCATGTGAGTGCGCTGACCGAAAGGGGCACACCTTCCGGCGTGGAAGTCAGCGTGACAGATGCCGTTCCTGCGGGTTTCTGCCCTGCCACGGGGACGGGGATCTTCGCATCGACTGCGGTGATAGCGGTCTTGCTCGGGTCGGTCTCGGGGATCCACAGGGGGAACAGTTCGGTGTCTTCATAGATCGGTGCGGTGGGATCGTAGGGTGCGACGCAGTAGCGGTCGGTATACCAGCCGCCGAAGGTATAGCCTTCCTTAGAAGGCTCTGCAGGCAGGCCGAAGACCTCGCCGTCATTCACCTCAACGCCCGCAACGGGATCGTCGTCGGCGGGATCGAGGTACCAGCTGACCGTGTGGGTGCTGACGGAAGCACCTGCTTCCATCTGCTGCGTCCAGACGTAGAAGGAGCCGTCGGGCTTCAGACCGGCAAGGGACGAAGGGAAGGTGCCGCCGTTGAGGTTGAACCCGACAGAGTTGCTGAAGACAAAGGCGGGATCGATCGGTTTTACGACCACACAGGCAGAGTAGAGCTTGCCTTCCTCAAAGGTATCGGTTTCCGCCATATGTACGGAGTCGGTGTCGCAGAACCAATAGCAATCGATGATCTCATACAGATCACTGACAACATACATGGAAAGCAGGTCACCGGCACGCTGTCCGACCTCGGGGTAGACGCAGCCGTAGACGTCGATCCGGTCGATCTGAGTGCGTTCGAGTGAGGGGAAGACTTCGGACTTGACGTACCAGTAATCCTTGCCTGCGGCGGCATAGGAAACGTTCACCGTACTGCCGTTGATCGTCCAGACCGTGTCATTGTCGATCGTCCAGCCGGGTTCGGGATAGGCCTCGAAGGTCGCACGGTAGGATTCGTCCGGCATAAACAGCGTGTTTCTGTCGATATAGGTGTTGTCGCTGTAACGTGTCACGCACACATCCGGCTCAATGACAAGGCGATAGCCCTCTGCGTTGGGGGCGGTCACGTTTTTGATCGCGTTGTACACGGTCGTACCCTGATAGAAGCCGCCCAGACCTTCGAGATCGATGCGGTCAATGTGACGTGCTTCTGCCGTCAGGTCGGCGGAGTAGAACTGGGCTTCTTTGGGCGAGAGGATGTAACTGTATGTCTCATCGGCATAGCCGTTGAAGGCCGACCCGTTGAAGCGCCAGGTGAAATCGCCGCCCGTTGAGAAGGTGTAGCCGTCATTTGCGTAAATTGCCAGATTCATGTAGTAGGTAGAGCCTGCTTCAAAGAGCTCCCCTTCTTCCATGTTCACTGCGCCACTTGTGGCGGGATCGCCTTTGTAGCGTACCCAGAACGCAGCACCGATATGGTAGGGTGCATTTTCCGGCACGAAAAGATCGTCGATCGTGCAGGGCGTTGCACCGGGCGTGGGCGGAGTGAAGCCGTAGACGTCGATGCTTTTGATCACGTTCGTATAGGGGCATTGCAGATCGATCACATAGGCATAGACGGTCTTTCCGGGTGCTTCTTCCAGCTCGGGAGAGCACTCGGGGTTGAATTTTGCACGCTCACCGTTGATGTAGACGGGAATGTACGGTGCAGTTTCGTCATCAAGTCCGGTCGCACCGTCTTTGGCCACGACCAGTACCGTCAGGGTATAGGTTTCGCCTGCCTCAAAACACGGCGTTGTATACTCGTCGGGCATATAGAGTCCGTCCGGGCCCGACCAGGAATACGCCCAGAGATACGCACTGTACAGGGCGGGATCGCCGACCGTGACAAGGCTGCTGTCAAAGGGCATCGCCTCGCCGCTCACCAGATCGTACGGGACGGTGACGGTGACGGTGTTGATCCTGCTGTCTGCAGCAAAGACGGCTGCGGGCAGGAGCGTCAGCACCATTGCGAGGCAAAGGATCACGCTGAGTATCCGCTTTTTCATATCCGGTCTCCTTTCCTTGATGCAAAAAGACAAATAAAGATTACTTTTCAAAGGGTATAAGTACGCTTGTACTGATTACAGTTTACACAAAAAGCATGACAAATGTCAAGAATTCAGAGCGAAAATGTTGGATTTTTACGCAGCAGTTGACACCGCACGTTCAAAAAGATATGCTATAAACATACCGCAAACAGGAAGACATTTCTTTTACAATCCACCCGGAGGCCTTGACGCATGAATGACGTGCTCACAAAAAACGATTATGAAGAACCCTGCTGCCCGTTAAATCTGCACCCGGAAGTTACACCGATCCCCGTGGGACGGATGATCGAAAAGCTCGATGCCTATCTCGACCGGAACGACTATCCTGCGGCAGAGCGGCACTTGATCTATTGGCTTGCGGAAGCCGAGACAAATCACGATCTGCGAGGCAAACTGACCGTGCGGAACGAGCAGATCGGTCTTTATAGGAAAACGGGCAAGGAGGAAGCATGCCTTGCGGCGATCACCGATGCACTTTCTCTTGCGGCTGCTTTAGAGATGGAGCAGACCGTCACCTACGGCACGACGCTCATCAACGCCGCCACGGGCTATAAAGCCTTTGGAAAAGCGGAAGAAGCACTGCCGCTCTACCGCAAGGCACGCACGGTCTATGAAGCCGCCCTTGCACCGGACGACGGACGGCTCGGCGGACTGTATAACAACATGGCACTGACGCTGACCGAGCTCGGGGCATACCGTGAGGCGGAAGCACTCTATCACAAGGCGATCGGCATCATGCAGCAGCAGGAAAACGGTGCGTTGGAGGTTGCCATCACTTACCTCAATCTCGCCGATCTTGTCACCGCGGAAGAGGGCTTGGAAGCGGGCGAGGAAAAAACGGAAGCGTATCTGCAAAAGGCAGAAAAGCTGCTTCACACGGAAAGCCTGCCGAAAAACGGCCATTACGCCTTTGTCTGTGAAAAATGTGCACCCGTGTTCGGCTATTACGGGCACTTCGCGGTGCAGCAGGAATTAGAGCGGAGGGCGAAAGAGATCTATGAACGGACTTGAACTTGCAAAAGGCTATTTTGAGGAATACGGCAAGCCGATGCTGGAGGGCGAATTTTCCGACATCCTGCCGTATCTGGCCGTCGGCTATGTCGGCTCCGGCTCGGAGCATTACGGCTTTGACGATGCAGTTTCCCGCGGCCACGATTTTGAGCCGGGATTCTGCATCTTCCTGCCCGGGGAGGACATCGTTGACCGCAGACGTGCGTTTCGGTTAGAGCGGGCGTATGCCAAGCTCCCGAACGAGTATGAGGGCGTCAAACGGCAGCGGCTCTCGCCCGTCGGCGGCAACCGCCACGGCGTACTGCGGACGGAGGAATTTTACTTCAACGCAGTCGGCACGGCAAACGGCGAACTGACAACGGAGCAATGGCTGCGGATCCCGGACTATGCACTGGCGGAAGCGACCAACGGCGAGGTGTTTTTCGACAATTACGGCGAGTTTTCCTCGATCCGTGAGCGGCTTTGCCGTATGCCGGAGGACGTAAGAAAAAAGCGGCTGGCAGGCAATCTGCTCCTTATGGCACAGGCAGGGCAGTACAACTTCGTGCGTTGCCTGAAGCATGGCGAGCCCGAGGCAGCACAGCTTGCCTGCCTGGAGTTTGTCAACGCCGCAATGAAGGTGTGCTTTTTGCTGCAGGGGAAATTCCTGCCGTATTACAAATGGAGTTTCCGTGCCCTTCGCGGACTTGCCGGAATGGAAAAAATGGCGGAAAAGCTGTCGTTTTTGCTGTTCGGGGACAATCGGATTGACGCGGTCGCGGAGAAGAAGTACGGTATCATAGAAGACATCGCTTCCGAGATCATCACGATGTTGCAGGACAAGGAACTGACGGGAGCGATCTGCGGCGATCTGGAAAAGCACGCCTATTCCGTCAATGACAAGATCGCAGACGGCAACGTGCGAAACATGAATATTCTGATCGCCGTCGGAGACTGATTCCCGAAGGCAAAAAAGAAGTGCCGACATCCAAACGGATGTCGGCACTTGCCGTTTGTGTATGAAAAAGTCAGGGAAGGGGAAGCAGGTCGCTGTCCGGCGGCACGATCGGGTCGACAATGACTTCGTATTTGCCCGGCTTTATCGGTGTAACCTGATCCAACGGCAGCTCGATGGTCGGCTCCGCCGGCACATTCGGGAAGGGAGTCGGGATCGGCTCCCACGGTGCTGTCGGAACGTTCAGCTCGAGGGGCAGTGCGTAGGGCTTGTCAGGCTGCAGCGGATCGCTGCAGCCGGTGACCTGTGCGAGAACTTCTTCGTTCAGTGCGTCGTTCTTTTTTTCACCCATGATAAGCTCCTCCCTTTTGTGAGGTGTCTGTGTTGACGGATCAGGGCATCGGGATGTTGTGCTGCACCATGAGTGCATCCAGTGCGAGAACCTCTGTGCACTGAAGATCGGCATAGTAGCCTTTTTCCATGCAGTATTTCAGATTTTTGAAATTGCGTCTGAACAGGTCGGCGTTTGCGTCCTGGATGACGTTTTTGACCATCTGCTTGGAGTAGTTTTCCGCATAGGTCTTGTTGATGCCTGCGTAATTGTCGAGCGTAGCCGCGACATGGAGCTGAAGATTCTGAACGGCCTGTTGTACCTCAAGATCGGCACAGAACGCAGCACCGTCTTCCGCAGAAAATGCGGCACCGCCGGTCACGGCGTCCAGCTGTTCGTCAAAAAGTTTTACTTCGTTGCTGTCCATGGTTGGGTTCTCCTTTGCAAATAGGATAAAAACACGTTTTCTGTGTCTTTATTGTACTGCGTTTTTGCTTCTTCCGCAAGATGCTTTTTGCACTCCGGCACAGGCCGGGATCGATCGCTTAAAAGAAAATGAGGAATTCCGGAGTCTCGCCCTTGCCGGGATCGCCGGTGATGGGGAGAACGGGAGGCTTGCCGATGAGCAGATTGGGAGTCACGCCGCCGACAACGGCTTCGAGTTCTTCGTCGTTCATTTTGCACCAAGGTAACATTTTGATTCCCTCCTGATTTGTAGTGTGTGTTTTTCTCTTGACACTTGTATATACGAGCGTCCGCGGCGGCTGGCTACTGTTTTTTGCGAGAAAAAAGCACCGCCATCTGAAAGGATGCCGGTGCTTTTCTGTGCAGTTCTTTAAATATACCCGACGACCGATGCGTTAAAAGCTTCCCGCAGCATCGGGTAGTCCGTTCCGTATTGAGCCAGGTTATTCGTGATCAGATCGCCGATCAGATCCCATTCTCCGGCTTCCAGATAATTCAGAAACGGTTCATACATAAATTCCGGGAGAAACAGATACCGGTTGTTTTCATACAGATATCTTGCCGCGACCTCCCAGTTGCGGACCGGTCTCGGTGCACGGCCGCCGGCGACGGCGGTCAGCTCGTCCTCTTTCAATTCCGGCTTGTTGTTTGCACAGTTTTTTTCTTCTGCCATTGTGTTTTCTCCTTCGTGCTTTGATTTTGTGATAATGATACCCTTTTCTCTCCGGCCTTTCAAGCGGTGAAAAGAGTTCCCCGTGTAAAAATGACCGGAGGCTCTTTTGAGCCTCCGGCTTGTGGGAAGTTGAATCAATACACCGTTTTAACCCAGTGATATGCCTTGCAGCCGCACTCGCAGTCGACGGCATACGTCATATAAACACAGTATTCTGTGCCGGGCCACTTGATCTCTTTCCCACACTGGTTGCAGGCAAAGACGGTGTAGTTGTGTTCCAGATCCTCGTTTTCGCCGCCGTTGACCAGATCGAGATCTTTGGGATCAAGTACGCATTTCTTTTCTTCGTTCATTTTCAGTTCCTCCGTTTTTGTTATTTTGTGAAATAATTATATCGTATTTCCTTTTTTCTGTCAAGCAGATGTGACTCAGGGATCAAGCGGCAGAATGGGTGTCGCCGGCAGGCCGCCCCCCGGCACGAGCGGCTCACACGGGGCAAACATGTTCGAATAAGCACTGTCTTCCAGCGTTGTTGCGGGCAATTCCGGCAGGGTACCGCCGGCGACCTTTGCGAGGTCTTCGCTTTTCAGTTCCTTATCCATTGTCCTATCCTCCGTTTCGTTTGATTCAGGAGATTTTTTCGCCGCAGACGGGACAGAATTCCGCGACACCGTCTTCGATCAGCTTTCCGCAGTGCTTGCACTTTCTGCAGTTGACGGCGGATGCCAGACCGAGCACCGTGCGTTCTTCGGGGCCGCCGCTGACGTTTTCGAGGTCGCTTTCCTTGAGAAGCTGATTGCTGTTTTTCGTTTCTTCACTCATTTTGAGATCCTCCTGAATTGTGGTGTGTTTTTCTCTTGACACTTGTATATACGAACATCTGCGGAGAATGGCTACAAATAAAATGGATTGCCGGAAACTCCGTTCGGAGCCTCCGGTGTACCCCAAGAGCCGCCCTTCCAATCCGCTTTCATGCAAAAAGCACCGCCATTCGTAGGGATGTCGGTGCTTTTTGCGGTTATACCATTCTGTGTGCCCCGGGCATGATCCCGGTCATGATAAAATTCTCAGAGGCTCTTGTTCTCCGCCATGAATCAATAACAATCGATCGAGCCTGCATAGAGATATGCCGCACCGCAGTTGGGGCACGGCCCTGCGTATCTAATTCGTATGTTGTTGTCATAACCATGGAAAATTCCGTCCCAACGCGTCTGCCAGCCGCATTCTTCGCAATAAATGTTCGTGTAGTACGCGTCGTCTTCCTTGCCGCCGGCGATGCTGTCAAGCTCTGCGTCGGACATTTCACCCGTTTTGTGAAGCTCGGCGAAAATCTTTGCGGCTTCATCTTCCGTCATGGCGACGTCTTCCGCCTTTGCCATGGCGAGCAGTTCTTCTGCGGTCTTTACGGCCATTGCTTTGCTGATCTGTTCTGGCGTGAATTTCATCGTTGTCTCCCCCTTGTTTATTTATAAATATGTTTACGCAAGCTGCGTAGATTACTTGCTTGTGAGCACGTAGCTGTGCTGTACCGTTTCGGCGGTGATCAATGCCGAAAAATGCTTTCTCATCATCGGCAGCATGGCGGTGTTCGTTTCGTAAATTGCAAACGATATTGTCGCATAATTGCGTTGTATGATAGCACCGAGCATACGCAAAAAGGGCAAAAGGAAGGTCCCGCCTCTTCTTGCACTGCGTGCGACCGACACGTTTTCCACGATGCAGTGCTTTTCGCCGTGAGCGACCACGACGGTATAAGCGATCACCTTTCCGTCCTTCACCGCCGCAAAACTGCATTTTTCGTCAAGCCTGCCGGTGACGCCTCTGATATGCTTGCCCGACTCCAAACAGGCTTCAAACTCGCCGTCCGGGTTGTCCCGGATCTGACAAAGCTCGTTTTCGGTCAGCTGTTCAAACGGCTTTGCGACGTATCCGCGTGCTTCCATGCGGTCAGATAAAGGCGAGTATGTGTCGATCACGCTCTGCACCGCAGTCGCATCCGAGGTATAGCGAAAAACGTGCAATATGCGTTCAGCGGCAAATCCGCAGCTGACGGCAAGCGACGTGCTCGCGTTTCCTGTGTCGTTTACGATCCGCCAACGCACCGCAGTTCCCGCCGGGAGCGTATCCAGAAAAGCACGGAGCAGACGGCCCTTGATTTCCGTATCGTCGTTTTCGGCACACAGAAACAGGATCTCGCGTGTGCGGCGTTCCTCGCAGAGCAGAAATCCCACGCCCGGCCCATTTTCGTATGCACCGAAAATGCGGCAGTCTTTTGTTTTGATATAATAATCCGAAAGGGCTGTGCGTAAGGCTTCAAAATCTTTCAGATATTCAAACAGATCGATCTCTCTGACCATAATGTCTGCTCATCTTTTCCTTGCGTACTTTGTAATTCCAATATATGCCTTTTTCTTTTTCCTGTCAAGCAGCCGCCGATTGCAGGCCTGCAACTGTTCAGATGGGCACGAACTGTGCACCTTCG
The DNA here is from genome assembly GCA_045639485.1 of Faecousia sp. Classification (GTDB taxonomy): domain Bacteria; phylum Bacillota; class Clostridia; order Oscillospirales; family Oscillospiraceae; genus JAFRPC01. The sequence goes on from JAZUDF010000081.1 coordinate 18,303, forward strand.
CCGGGGAATTTGCCGATGAACTGATTCTCGTTCACGCGGCCTGCAGCAACGTACGGGCCGATCGCCTCCAGACCGGGAATATCCGACAGATCGCCGCCTGCGATCTGCTCGAGTTCTTCGTTTGTCATTTCATTCTTGAATCCCATGATGAATTCCTCCTGATTTGAAGTGTGTGTTTTTCTCTTGACACCTGTATATACGAATCTCCCGAGCGGATGGTTACTGCTTTATGGGAGTGATTTGTCAAACTAAGTGCAACACTTTTGAAGTTCAAGTTCCCACAGATGCTGGGGAGAACAAAAGTTAAGAACCTTACGAGGCCTGGCGTTCATCAACGTCAGGTTTCGTTTTAGTGTAGCCGGACTGACGCGGGAT
>JAZUDF010000082.1:0-7281 GCA_045639485.1 Faecousia sp.
CGAACAAGCCGGCGATCCACTTGGTAGCGGAAGCGAGCTTGGTGTCGAGCGTCTTACTCTTGCCCTTGGCCATGAAGGAATCAGCTGCACCGGCGATTGCACCGGAAAGACCGGCGGACTTGCCGGACTGGAACAGAACGACTGCGGTCAGAACGACGCAGGTCAGCAGATCAGCGATTGTAAGAATGATACCCAGAGTATTCATGGTTCCTCCCATTTTTGCCGTTCTTGCGGCAAACGGCTGCCGAGATAAAACCCGCATGGCGGATAGTTTTCAAAATAGCATGGTGTATAATATCATACTATTTTCAGTTTTTCAAGGATTATTTTCAGAATTCAGAAACTTTTTGCTTTATTTGCCGGGCCAGTTGCCGGTTGCCATGCAAGTCAGATACGCATTGATGAAGCAGTCGATGTCACCGTCCATGACCGCGTTGATATTGGTGTACTCACAGCCCGTTCTGGCGTCCTTTGCAAGCGTATACGGCATGAAGACGTAATTGCGGATCTGGCTGCCCCATTCGATCTTCTGCTGCACGCCCTTGATGTCCGAAATCTTGTCGAGATGTTCACGCTCTTTGATCTCGATGAGTTTGGAGCGGAGCATACGCATGCAGGTTTCACGGTTCTGGAACTGGTCACGCTGCGTCTGGCAGGAAACGACAATGCCGGTAGGCTTGTGGATCAAGCGGACGGCAGAAGAGGTTTTGTTGATGTGCTGGCCGCCTGCACCTGAGGAACGGTAGACCTGCATTTCAATGTCTTCCTGACGGATCTCAACGTCTTTGCTGTCATCGGTGATCTCCGGAATGACCTCAACCGCCGAGAAGGACGTCTGTCGGCGGGCATTGGCATCGAAAGGAGAAATACGCACCAGACGGTGCACGCCGTTTTCGCTCTTGAGGTAGCCATAGGCATTCTGGCCTTCGATCAGGATGCTTGCAGACTTGAGGCCTGCTTCTTCGCCTTCAAGGTAGTCAAGGATCTTGTAGGTGAAGCCGTGGCGTTCTGCCCAGCGGGTATACATCCGGTAGAGCATCTGCGTCCAGTCCTGTGCTTCTGTGCCGCCTGCACCTGCCTGGAAGGACATGATGGCATTATTTCCGTCAAATTCGCCGTTCAGAAGCGTTTCAAGGCGGGCGGTTTCCATTTGATTCTCGAGTGCGGCATAGCCGCTTTCCAGCTCTTCGAGCATGGAGTCGTCATCTTCTTCAAGTGCCATCTCACAGATGGTCATAAGGTCGTCCCAGTTTGAACACATTTTGGCAAAGCGTTCGCATTTGGATTCCAGCTGCTTCGTGCGGATCGTCGCCTTCTGGGATTTTTCGGGATCGTCCCAGAACCCCGGTGCCTCTGCCATGGCGTGCAGGCGTTCGAGTTCGTCGTTGGCTCCGTCGATGTTCAAAGAAGCGTGCAGTTCTTTGAGTTTCGGCTCAATATCATTCAGTTTGACTTTATAGTTTTCAAATTCGATCATGTTTTTGCTCCATTTCGTTATTTCCGGAGAGATTATACCCAAAAATCATGTATCTGTAAAGGGTGAATTTACCAGCATCGGATGCACTGTTGGCGGAACGGTCAAGACCGTTCGCTACGGATATTCTGTTGTGTCCGTTGCATCTGTTATTTCTGTTATTTCCGTTATTTCGGTCACTTCGGTCGTCGGCTGCATCGTGAGCAGGCTTGCCGGCGTTGCCATGCCCGCGAACATCGTGATGCCCGCGGCGGCAAAAATCGCAGCAGCGACCGTCAGTCTTTTTGCTTTGGAGCGATCTTTTTTTGCAGGAGCCGATTGCACTTCGTCGTATGCAAACGTCCGTTTTTCGTCCGGCACGGTGCTTTCCGCCTGTAATGGCAGCGATTCGTGCGTTTTCGTATACTCCTCGGTCTGCGGTGCTTCCGCCGGCCGTGTCATAACTTCATCGAGTGATCGTGCCATAATTATTTCGTATGGACGTCGATCTGCGTATAAGGCACTTCGACGCCGAGTTTGCGGAAGCCGAGGAACAGATCACGGTTCATCTGACGCATGGTATTGTAGATTTCGGATTCCGGTACTTCCGTGCGGAACCGGAGGATCACGCCGGACGCCTCCAACTCCTGCACGCCAAGATAGGTCGGAACATCCTTCATGGTGTCCTTGTGAGCCTCATAAATGCTTTGCAGCAGTGCCGGGAACTTTTTCTCGAATGCCTCCAGGTCGGTTTCATAGGGAATGGAAATATCCGTGAAAACGTAGGTCGCACCGTTGGAACGGTTGAGGATATTGGTCATATCCGAGTTGTTGATGATCTTGGTGTTGCCACTGCCGTCGATGATCGCCGTGGTTCGGATGCCGATGTTGCTGACCGTGCCACGCAGGCCGTCGACTTCCACGATGTCACCAACGTTGTACTGGTTTTCAAACAGCATGAAAATGCCGGTCACGACGTCCGCGATCATGCTCTCTGCACCGAAGCCGACGACCAGAGCCAGAATGCCGACGCTCGTAACGATAGTGCTTAAGTCCACACCCATGATGCTCAGTCCCCAGCACAGAACGACCAGTGCCGCGACATATTTGATAAGGCTCATGGAAATAGTCACAAGCGTCCTGCCGCGGTGATGGTCGACCTTGATAAAGCTCAACAGCATCACTGCAAAATTGCTTGCGGTAAAGATGCCGAATGCCATAATGCCGAGTTTGACCAGTTTATGGTCGATGTGGAACACATAACGCAGGGCAAGGCAGGCAGCAAACAGCAACGCCCAGAGAATCAACCGGACGACTTTGCCGCCGCGTTTGATCTTCTGCGGAAGCAACTCGGGTTTTAAAAAATCTTTCTTCATAGGTGCATCCCTTTCGTTTGAAACTGCACATAATATCTATGATACAGTATAAGGTATTTCGGCATTGTTTGCAAGGCTTTTCGGCAGAATAGCCGATTGCTGTTGACAACACGCCCGCAGAGATTATAATAAGGTTACGAAATGTGAGAGATTATGCGGAGGCAAAGAATGACGCATTACTATCAGAAAGAAATTGAGACTGCTTCACCGGAAAAACTCCGTGCGATGCAGAATGAAAAACTGGTCAAGCAGGTGCGGCATGTGTATGACCATGTTCCCTACTACCGTGCACTGATGGATGAAAAAGGCGTAACACCTGACGACATCAAATCCGTGGACGATCTGCACAAGCTGCCGTTTATCTCCAAAAAAGATCTGCGTGACAGCTATCCTTACGGAATGCTTGCTGTCCCGCTCAAGGACTGTGTACGGATCCACTCCACCTCCGGCACGACCGGACGGCGTGTGGTGGCCTTCTACACGCAGCACGACCTTGACCTCTGGTCTGACTGCACGGCACGTGCACTTGCCGCAGCCGGTGCAACAAATGAAGATATCTGCCAGATCGCATACGGCTACGGCCTATTTACCGGCGGTGCCGGCATCAACGACGGCAGCCACAAGCTTGGATGCCTGACGCTCCCGATGTCCTCCGGCAACACAGAACGGCAGATCATGTTCATGCAGGATCTGAACGCGACTGTGCTTTGCTGCACGCCTTCTTACGCTGCCTACATCGGCGAGACGCTCAAGGGCATGGGACTGAATGCAGAAGATATTCCTTTGAAGATCGGTGTGTTCGGTGCAGAGCCGTGGACGGAAGAAATGCGGCATGATATTGAAAAGACGCTCGGCATCAAGGCCTACGATATTTACGGTCTGACCGAAACAAGCGGCCCGGGCGTTGCTTTTGAATGTGAAGAGCAGCACGGAATGCACATCAATGAAGATCACTTTATCGCAGAGATCATCGATCCCGAGACCGGTGAGGTGCTCCCTGACGGCGAAAAGGGCGAACTGGTATTTACCAGTCTTGACAAGGAAGCCTTCCCCCTGCTCCGCTACCGCACACGTGATATCTGCGTATTAAGCCGTGAAAAATGCTCCTGCGGCAGAACCTTCGTCCGCATGGCAAAGCCCATGGGACGCACGGACGACATGCTCATCATCCGCGGCGTGAACGTTTTCCCGTCGCAGATCGAGACCGTGCTTCTGAAGGAAGGCTATTCCCCCAACTACCGTATCGAAGTGGATCGCGTCAACAACACCGACACGCTCGACGTGTTCGTGGAACTGCTGCCCGAGCAGTTTGAAGACACCGTCAAGGCACTGGCAAACAAAGAACGAGATCTGTCCAATGCGATGCGTACGATGCTCGGCATCGGTCCGAAGGTGCATCTGGTTGCACCGAATTCCATTGAACGCAGTGAAGGAAAAGCTGTGCGTGTGATCGATCACCGCAAGCTGCACGACTGAGAAAGGAGCCGCTATGAGTATCAAACAGCTCTCCGTTTTTGTGGAAAACAAGCCCGGTACACTGGCAAAGCTCACTCGCTTTATGGCAGACAATGAGATCAATCTGCGGGCTCTGTCCATCGCTGACACCCCGGATTTCGGCATTCTGCGGATCATCACGGGACGTCCCGAGCGGGCAGAAGGTATTTTGCGTGAAGCAGGCTACCTGACCAAGCTCAACAACGTGCTTGCGGTTGCTTTGCCCGACAAGCCCGGTGCTCTTGCCGACGTACTTGACGTACTTGCAGGAGCAAAGGTCGGCGTAGAATACACCTACGCCTTTGTTTCCTCCAAGCCCGGTGAGGCGTTTATGATCTTCCGTGTAGACGACCGAGAAGGTGCGGAAAAGGCACTCAATGCGGCAGAGGCACGCATTGTTGAGCAAAGCGAGATCTTCAGCTAAACCGTCTTTCTTCGGAGCAGGGACTTCCCTGCTCCGATTTTTTTGCGTAAAACCAGACTGTACAGGGAAAATTAGGCTTGTATTTACCTGCAAAATATATTATAATTTTTGGTAACTTTAGGCATATACACCCAGAGTTAAGCACCTTTCCACAGACTACAACAAAACCGAAGGAGGCGATAACCGTGAAAAAGTGCTTCATCCCCGAGGGATACCGCAATCCGCTCACTGTGTACGAAACACAGCGTGCCATCGAATTCATCAAGCAGAATTTCCAGAACAATCTTTGCCACGCACTGAATCTGAAGCGGGTATCAGCCCCGCTGTTCGTTGAAGAAGCATCCGGTCTGAACGACAACCTCAACGGTTATGAGCGTCCCGTCAGCTTTGACGTGCCCGACGTTGGTGCAGAGTCGCAGGTCGTGCACTCGCTTGCAAAGTGGAAACGCTATGCACTCGGCAGATATAACTTTTTCCCCGGCAACGGTCTTGTGACCGACATGAACGCCATCCGCCGCGACGAGACGGTCGACAACATCCACTCCGTCTACGTTGACCAGTGGGACTGGGAAAAGGTCATCACCCCCGGCGACCGCAACACCGCATACCTCAAAGACACGGTGCAGCGGATCGCCAATGCGATCTACGTCACCAACGAGACGCTGAAGATCGAATTTCCCGACCTGCACACTGATATTCCCCGCGAAGTGGAATTTGTCACGACGCAGGAACTGGAAAACCTCTTCCCGAATCTGACCACCTCTTTGGAAAAGGAAACCGCATTTTGCAGACTGCACAAGGACAAGGTCGTTTTCCTGATGCAGATCGGCTGTAAGCTTGCTTCCGGCAAGCCGCACGACGGCAGAGCTCCCGACTATGACGACTGGACGCTCAACGGCGACATCCTCTACTGGAACGACGTACTCGGTCGCAGCTTTGAGATCTCCTCCATGGGCATCCGCGTGGATGCTGCTGCACTGCGGGTGCAGTTGATGGAAGCCGGCTGCGAAGACCGTGCATCTCTTCCCTTCCACAAAGCTTTGCTCGAGAACAAGCTTCCGCTGTCCATCGGCGGCGGTATCGGTCAGTCCCGACTTTGCATGTTGATGATGGGTTGTGCCCATATCGGCGAAGTGCAGTCGAGCATCTGGGATAAAGAAACAAGAGAAACCTGCGAAAATGCGGGTGTCATGTTATTGTAATACAGGAGAAACATCATGGAACTGATTACCAACAGAGAACTTTTTAAAAACACTGCGGCTTATGCCGACAAAGAGATCACTCTCGGCGGCTGGGTACGCAATCGCCGTGCATCAAGCAACTTCGGCTTTCTGATGATGTCCGACGGCACCTTCTTCTCGCAGGTGCAGGTCGTCATCACCGACCGGATGGAAAACTTTGCGGAGATCTCCAAGATCAATATCGGTGCCGCACTGATTATCACCGGCAAGCTGGTGCTGACGCCTGATGCAAAGCAGCCGTTTGAAATTCAGGCAAGCAAGGTCGAGGTGGAAGGCCCTTCTACCCCCGATTTCCCCATCCAGCCGAAGCGTCACACGATGGAATACCTGCGTACCGTCACGCATCTGCGTCCGCGTACCAATATGTTTCAGGCCGTGTTCCGTGTCCGTAGCCTGATCGCATTCGCGATCCACAAGTTCTTTATGGAACGAGATTTCGTCTACGTTCACACCCCCCTCATCACCGGCTCCGACTGCGAGGGTGCAGGCGAAAGGTTCCAGGTCACGACACTCGACCTCGAGAATCTGCCGAAGAAGGACGACGGCAGCATCGACTACGGCAAGGATTTCTTCAATAAGCCCACGAATCTGACCGTTTCCGGCCAGCTCAACGGCGAGACCTTCGCGATGGCGTTCCGCAACATCTACACCTTCGGTCCCACCTTCCGTGCAGAAAACTCCAACACCACGCGTCACGCGGCAGAGTTCTGGATGATCGAGCCGGAGATCGCGTTTGCAGATCTCGGCGACGACATGAAGTTAGCAGAAGATATGCTCAAATATATCATCGCTTACGTGCTGGAAAATGCTCCCGAAGAAATGGCATTCTTCAACGAGCGTGTTGACAGCGGTCTGCTTGACCGCCTGCAGCACGTGCTCAACAGCGATTTCGGTCACGTGACCTATACCGAAGCCATCGAACTGCTTGAAAAGCAGAATGACCGCTTTGAATATCCCGTACACTGGGGCAGCGACCTGCAGACTGAGCATGAACGCTATCTGACCGAAGAGATCTTCAAGCGTCCCGTGTTCGTCACCGACTACCCGAAGGAGATCAAGTCCTTCTACATGAAGCTCAACCCCGACGGAAAGACCGTCGCGGCAATGGACTGCCTGGTTCCCGGCATCGGCGAGATCATCGGCGGCTCTCAGCGTGAGGAGCGTCTGGAACTGCTGGAAGCCCGTATGGACGAACTGGGACTGAAGAAAGAGGACTATTGGTGGTATCTTGATCTGCGCCGCTACGGCTCCTGCCGTCACGCGGGCTACGGCCTCGGCTTTGAGCGCCTTGTC
>JAZUDF010000083.1:0-9099 GCA_045639485.1 Faecousia sp.
TCAAAGCCGATGCGGCAGCCGTCCATGTGACCGCCGACGGAAACGGAGGCATCGTTTTCCTGCGGGAAATTCGCTTCGTCGCAGTCGATGATCTCAAAGCCGTTTTCAAAAACGTCCGACATGAACTGTACGTCAAACCAGCGTTTGCCGTTTTCTCCGTCGCCGTTTTCAAAATAAACAAATTGCTTCTGCAGCTCGCGGGCGATCTCACTTGCTCCGAGGATATACACACGGAAGCCGCCGATCGACCACAGAAGGAACTTCACGTAACGTTCGACAAAACGGAAGTCCGCTTCCTTCATCTCGGGCGTGCCGTAAATACAGGCGTTGCGAACGGTGATCTTGCCGTGATCGCGTTCCACTGCAATGGAGATGGGCTTCGTTGCATTTTTTAAGTAAGCGTCCATCCACGGGCCAAACGGGATATAGGCGGGATCTAACGACGGTAGATTTCTGACGTCGAATGCAATACCGAGATAATTCATAGTCATTTTCCTTTACACGTATTTTTGGACGATCTTCTGCATCTGATACCACTTGGCTTCCATGTCCTCGACGAGCTTGAGCTGTGCACGGCAGCGGACAAGGTTGTGGTCGGGATACTGCGTCTTGAAATAGTGGTCGCTCTCTAAGTAGTCCGTCAGGAAACGGACTGCGAGCTCCAGCGTGATGATCTTTGCACCGAGCGGTAAAAGTTCGATCTCTTCCTTGGTCAGAGAATGGCAGGCAGCAAGATAGCCTCTGGTGTAGACGTCGAACAGATGCAGATCCATCGACATACGGCTGAGTTCCTGCGTGTCTTCGGGAGCAGTTGCAGCACCGAAGCGAATGGAGTCGCCGAAATCAAACAAGGACGAACCGGGCATGACGGTGTCAAGGTCAAGCACACACAGTGCCTTTCTGGTCTTGAGGTCGAGCAGAACGTTGTTGAGCTTGGTGTCATTGTGCGTGACACGCAACGGAAGCTCTCCGGACTCCAGCATTCTCTGGATGGTGCCTGCCTCTTCCTCACGCTCCATGATGAAGTCGACTTCCTTCTGCACATACTGCAGACGGTCGCAGGCATCTTCGTCCATGGCGATCTTCAGCATGCGGTAGCGGTCGGGTGTGTTGTGGAAATTGGGAATGGTCGCATGCAGCGTCTCTGCGGGGAAATCCGCCAACTGCTCCTGAAAACGGCCGAACGCAACTGCACTTTCATAGAAATCCTCATCGGATTCCGGTGCATCCAGGCTGAAGCCGTCTACCAGCTCATAGCAACGCCAGTAGCGTTTGCGTTCGTCACAGTAGAAATACTTTCCGTCAGAGGTCTGGGTAAAATGAAGACTCTTTTTCTCATCGTCACTCTTCGCACGGATATGCTCCGTCACGGAAATGACGTTATCCATCAGCTCGACGGGCTTTTTGAACACGTGGGTGTTGATACGCTGCAGGATATATTTTCTACGGGTGTCGGTGGTGATCAGGAAAGTATAGTTGATCTGACCGTTTCCGAAGTTTTTACAGTTGATCGGAACACCGTCCGTCTTGAACCGGAAGATTGCCTGTTCCATAAAGAACCTCCAAGTTAATATTTAACTGTTCTATTTTAGCAGAAAATCATCAATAAAGCAACAATTAGTTACGAACTTCGGCAGAAAAGTTCTGCGTGCGGTACAAAGCAGCGAAAACGCCGTCTTTGGCAAGAAGCTCCTCGTGGGTGCCCTCTTCTTTGATCTCGCCGTCCGCAATGACGATCACGCGATCAGCCGCATGGATGGTGGAAAGACGGTGCGCAATGATCATGGTCGTTCTGCCCTTGGCAAGCTCGTCAAACGCACGCTGGATCTTGGCTTCGGTCAAACTGTCAAGTGCGGAGGTCGCTTCATCGAGGATGAGGATCCTCGGGTTTTTCAGGAAGATGCGGGCGATGGAAATACGCTGTTTCTGACCGCCCGAGAGAAGCGTGCCGCGTTCACCCACATAAGTGTCGAAGCCGTCCGGCATCTGCAGGATATCTTCGTAGATCTCCGCACGCTTTGCCGCCTCGATCACTTCTTCCATGGTTGCTTCCGGTCTGCCGTAGCGGATATTCTCCAGAATCGTATCTGCAAACAGGAACACGTCCTGCTGCACGATGCCGATATTGAAGCGAAGCGACTGCTGTGTGACCTCACGGATATCCTTGCCGTCAATGCGGATGGCACCGGAGAAAACGTCATAAAAACGCGGGATCAGCTGACAGAGCGTGGTCTTGCCGCCGCCGGACGGGCCGACGACTGCGATCGTCTCCCCTGCCTTGACGTTGAGTGAAACGTCGTTTAAGACCGGCAGCTCTTCCGCATAGCCAAAGCCGACGTGATCGACCTCGATCCTGCCTTCTACCGCAGACAGCTCGGTCGCATCGGGTGCATCCTGAATGGACGGCTCGGTACGCATGATGTCGGCAAAGCGGGACAGTCCGGCAAAGCCGCTTGCAAAGAGCTCCGAGAACATCGCCATCTTGCGGATGGGCGTGACAAAGGTAGAGATATAAAGGCTGAACGTAATAAGGTCTATGTAGTCCATTTGGCCGTTCATAATGAGCCAGCCGCCGACGGCGATGACCGCAACGGAGAGAATGCTCGTGAAAAACTCCATCGTGGCATGGAAGACACCCATTTCAAAGTGAAATTCCCGTTTGGAGGTCTTGAATTTTTCGTTGGACTGCACAAACTTCTCAAGTTCAGCTTCTTCGTTCGTGAATGCCTTTGCCGTTCTCACGCCGGAGAGCGAAGATTCGATATCGGCATTGATGCCGGCAGTACGCTGCTTGACCATTCGCGATGCTTTTCCCATTTTTCTGCGGCGGAACATGACGACCGCAAGACAAACCGGGAACAGCAGGCACACGACAAGTGCCAGTTTCCACTGCACGGTGAACATGACAATGAGTGCACCGACAACCGTCAGAATGGATGTTACCAGATCTTCGGGGCCGTGGTGTGCAAGCTCGGTGATATCAAACAGATCGGAGGTCAGGCGGCTCATCAGCTGACCGGTACGGTTGCGGTCATAGTAGTCAAATCCCAGCTCCTGCAGATGGCTGAACAGATCACGCCGGATATCCGCTTCGACACGGATGCCGAAGGTATGTCCCCAATAGGCGATAATGAACTGTAAAAACGAACGTAAAAGATACGCAACGACGAGTGCCCCCATGAGGATGAAGAACGTCTGATACAGTTCGGGATACGGCAGCAGGTTTTCCAAAGCACCGCGTGTTGCAAGCGGGAATGCAAGATCGACGGCTGCGACGATGATCGCACAGAGCATATCCACGGCAAACAGCTTTTTATGCGGTGCAAAATAACTGAAGAAGATCCCGAGCACGGATTTCTTCTTATAGTCATTTACGGTAAGCGGTTTTTTCATTGAGCATTCGCCTCTTCAGTGACAATGTTTTGTACCCAGACACGGCTGCGGATCATCAGAAAACCGATGATGCATTTGCCGAATTCGGTGAGCTGTGTCAGCAGAAACAGCCATACGATGGGGATCGATGTAAATCTTGACAGGATGTATGCGATCGGTGCAACGATCACACAGCTGTACACACTGTCAAACAAAAACGTGACAAAGGTCTTGCCGCCGCTTCGGAGCGTGAAATACGATGCGTTTGCAAAGGCGTTGATCGGCATCACGCAAGCGGAGATGAGGATAAACGATGATGCAAGTGAACGGATTTCGTCGGAGGTACGGTACAACTGCGGAAACAGACCGGATATCCCCGCAAGGATGCCCACACAGACAAGACAGATGCCTTCCGTGAACACGATCAGCTTGCGATCCGTATCGACTGCTTCCTCCGCCTTCCCTGCACCGAGCAGCTGCCCGACGATAATACCGATCGCAGAGCCCATGGAAAGAAACGCGACGTTGCAGACGTTGGTGACCGTTGAGCAGATCGTGGTCGCTGAAACGACGTCGTAGCCGCGGTAGGAATAACACTGTGTCAGAATCGCCTGACCAAGTGCCCAGAGCGTTTCGTTGATCAGAAGCGGGAATGCTTTGACTGTGATGCGTTTTGTAAGTGCGGGAGAAATACGGAAGTTGCGATAAAGACCGACCGCAAACGGATTTTTCTCTTTGTGGCTGTGTGTCCAGATGATAACGATCGCCGCTTCCACGTAACGGGAAAGAACGGTAGCAATTGCGGCACCTTCCGCATTCAGTTTCGGAAGTCCGAGGTTGCCGAAGATCAGCAGCCAGTTGAACACAAGATTGACGAGTACCGCAGCGATACCTGCCTTCATCGGCAGTGCCGTCTGCTTTGTTTCACGAAGCGTTCCCGCATAGCTCTGCACGAGCACAAAGGGCGGAATGCCGAGCAGCATGATACGGAGGTACCGTGTGCCGACAGCCAAGCTTCCCGCAATATCTTCCACGTCACCTTCGCCGCGAAGGTAGATGCCGATCATGCGTTCGCCGAACAACAGGAACGCCGAGATGCCGATGGCGGAAAGAATCGCACAGGCAAGCAGCTTGAACCGGAAGGTCTGACGAAGGCCGTCCTGATCTCCCTTGCCGAAAAACTGAGCTCCGAAGATGCCGGCACCGGAGACCGCACCGAAGATGGCAAGATTAAAGACGAAAAGAATGGTGTTTGCAATCGACACACCTGCCATCTGAACCGTGCCGACAGCACCGACCATGATATTGTCAAGCAGACTGACAAAATTGGTGATGCCGTTCTGGATCATGATCGGGACGGCAACGACGAGTGCCTGCTTATAAAACTGTTTGGAACCGATGTATTTTTGCTTCATTTTCGCGTCCTGAAATGCTGTCATAATTTTCTAATTATTATAGCAGAAGTCAAGCCGAAAAACAAGGTACGACTTTTTGCGGTAATTTTGTATTATTATACGATTATTATTGACAAAATCCACACTTGCCTCTATATTTTAGAATGGAGTTTTTCAAAAACTTACACGGTATGAAATGGGGGAGGATAAATGTCCAAAGAGCTTATCCGTTTAACGGATCTGACCATGACATTTGACGGCGACACCACCGTCCTTGACAACATCAATCTTTACATCAATGACTCGGAATTTCTCACATTGCTCGGTCCGAGCGGCTGCGGCAAGACCACAACCCTGCGGATCATCGGCGGTTTTCTGACGCCGACTTCGGGTGATGTGTTATTTGACGGCAAACGTATCAACGACGTACCCGCCTATAAACGGCAGATCAATACCGTCTTTCAGCGGTATGCCCTGTTCCCGCACCTCGACGTGTATGAGAACGTGGCATTCGGTCTGCGGATCAAGAAATTGCCGGAAGCCGAAATTGATCGTCGCGTGACGTCCATGCTTGAGACAGTCAGCCTCAAAGGATTTGAAAACCGTAAGGTCGAACAGCTTTCCGGCGGTCAGCAGCAGCGTGTTGCCATTGCAAGAGCACTGGTCAACGAGCCGAAGGTGCTGCTGCTTGACGAACCGCTCGGTGCATTGGATCTTCGTCTGCGGAAAGATATGCAGATCGAACTCAAACGCATCCAGCAGGAAACCGGCATTACCTTCATCTACGTCACGCACGATCAGGAAGAAGCCCTCACAATGTCTGACACCATCGTTGTCATGGATAAGGGCAAGATCCAACAGATCGGCAAGCCGGAAGATATTTATAACGAACCGAAAAACGCCTTTGTCGCCGACTTTATCGGCGAGTCCAACATCCTTGACGGCGTGATGAACGAAGACTACCGTGTCACCTTCTTCGGCCGCCAGTTCCAGTGCGTGGACAAGGGCTTTGACAAAGACGAGCCCGTGGACGTGGTCATCCGTCCGGAAGACATTGATATTGTTCCTCTGAAGGAAGGTCATCTGACCGGTACGGTCACCTCCATCACCTTCAAGGGCGTCCATTACGATATCATCGTAGACTTCAAAGGCTTCAAGTGGCTGATCCAGAGCACGGACTTTGAACCCGTCGGTGCAAAGATCGGCATCCGCCTCAATCCGGAAGACATTCACGTCATGCACAAGAGTGAATATTCCGGTATGTTCGGCGATTACAGCTCGTATTCTGCGGAATATGACGAAATCGCGGAGGGCGGCGAAGATGAAGAATAAATCCAGACTGCTTGCATCTCCGTACATCGTGTGGATGCTGCTGTTCACGATCGTACCGCTTGCGATCGTCGTATTCTATGCGTTTACGGACATGAACGGCAAATTCACCTTTGCAAACGTAGCCTCGATCGGAGAATATCTCCCGATCTTCCTGCGGTCTATCTGGTACAGCATCGCAGCTGCATTCATTTGTCTGCTGCTCGGCTACCCTGTCGCCTACTGTATCGCAAATGCAAAACCCCGCACGCAGCGTTTTCTTTATATGCTCGTGATGCTGCCCATGTGCATGAGCTTCCTGCTCCGTACCCTCGCATGGGTCGCATTGCTTGACGACACCGGCATCATCAACACCTTCGTGCAGGCAGTCGGTCTGAAGCCGCTTGCACTGACCAGAAGACCGGCAGCCGTCATCTTCGGCATGGTTTATAACTACCTGCCCTACATGATCATGCCGCTTTACACCGTGCTGATGAAGATCCATCCCCGTCTGATCGAGGCGTCGCAGGATCTCGGTTGCAACAGCCGCCAGACGTTTACGAAGGTCATCCTTCCTCTGTCTGTGCCCGGTATCATCTCCGGCATCACCATGGTATTTGTGCCTGCCGTTTCCACCTTCTACATCTCGCAGAAGCTCGGCAGCACGAGCACCGTTATGATCGGTGATATTGTAGAACAGCAGTACAAAGCGTCCTACAATCCCAACCTCGGTGCAGCACTTTCTCTTGTCATGATGGTTCTCATTTTTGCCTGTGTCGGCATTATGAACCGCTTTTCCGCATCCGATGATGAGGAGGGTTTGATGACGATATGAAAAAGACAGTCAGAATTTTTACCGTTCTCATTTTTATCTTCCTCTATATCCCGATGCTCGTTCTGATCTTCGGATCGTTCAACGCGGGCAAGAGTTTAGCCATCTTCAAAGGCTTCACACTCGATAACTACCGTGAATTTTTTGCCGACCGCGAGCTGATCGGACTTCTCGGTAATTCCCTGCTCATTTCCGTGATCGCTACGGTCTGTGCGACCATTCTCGGCACGATCGCGGCTGTCGGCATTTTCCGGATGCGTGGCAGAACCCGCCGTCTTGTCATGTCGATGACCAACATCCCGCTGACCAACCCTGAGATCGTCACGGGCGTTTCCCTTGCTCTGCTGTTTGCCTTTATCGGCACGATCCTTCGCATCAAGGATATTCTCGGCTTCTGGACGCTGCTCATCGCACACATCACGTTCAATATGCCGTACGTGATCCTTTCCGTGATGCCGAAGCTGCGGCAGATGGATCCGAACCTCACCGAAGCCGCACTTGATCTCGGCTGTACGCCGGCAAAGGCATTCTTCAAGGTGACGCTGCACGAGATCCTGCCCGGTGTCATCTCCGGTGCACTCATGTCCTTTACCATGAGTCTGGACGATTTCATCATCAGCTACTTTGTCTCCGGTGCCGGATTTAAAACGCTTCCCGTGCATATCTACTCGATCACGAGAAAGCAGATCCACCCGAAGATCCATGCTCTGTTTGCCATCATGTTTGCAGCAATTCTTCTTCTGATGATCCTGATGAACGTTCTTCAGGGCCGTGAGCAGAAGAAAAAGCCCCCTGTGAAACGGAGGGACATGGTATGAGAAAAGTCATTTCCGTATTCCTTTGCGTGCTGATGCTCGGCAGCTTCGTTCTCCCCTGCTTTGCAGATCAGACCGTGACCATCACGGTTTACAACTGGGGCGAATATATCTCCGACGGCACGGATGACTGCATTGACGTGATCGCCGAATTTGAAGCGGCATATCCCAACATCAAGGTCAACTATCAGACCTTTGACAGCAACGAAAGCCTGTATGCACTGATGCAGAACGGCGGCACCTCCATCGACGTCATCATCCCGTCCGACTATATGATCGGCAAGATGATCGAAGAGGATATGCTGCTGCCGCTCGATTTTTCGAACATCCCCAACTTTGAATACGTTGCCGAAGATCTGAAAAATCCGAGCTATGATCCTGAAAATCTTTATTCTGTTCCCTACACCTGGGGCGTTGTCGGTATTATTTACAACTCTGCCGAAGTAACGCCCACGGAAGAGCAGATGAAAGACTGGTCCCTGTTGTGGGATCCGCAGTATGCCGGCAAAATTCTGATGTTCGACAATCCCCGTGATGCGTTTGCGATTGCCGAATATCAGCTGGCCTACGAAAATCCCGATTTTGCCGATGAATACGACATCAACAGCCCGTCTGACTCCGGCCTGCTCGCCTGCACCAAGCGTCTGCAGGAGCAGAAGCCCGTTCTGCAGAATTATGTCATGGATCAGATCTACGACAAGATGGAACAGAATGAAGCACTGATCGCACCTTATTATCTCGGTGACTGGGTGCAGATGGCGTACGAAAACGAAGATCTCTGTTTCTATCTGCCGAGTGAAGCAATGCACAACCGCTTCTGTGATGCGATGTGTGTTCCGGCCACCTGCAACCACAAAACGGAAGCAGAACTGTTCATCAATTTCCTTTCCGATCCCGAGATCTCCCGTGCCAACATGGAATATGTCGGCTATGCCTCTCCGGTCGTTGATCTCGATACGTATCTGACGGAAGATCTGGCAGACGTTTATGACAGAACGGCAAATCTGGAAGCCTCCCTTTCCAACGGCTCACAGTTCCTGAACCTGCCCGTGGAAACAAACCGGAAACTGGATGAAGACTGGCTGGCAGTCAAGACCGACGGTGACGATTCCCGATTCTTCCTCCTTCTGACATTGGTTGCGGTCATCGTCCTGATCGTATTCACTGTCATCCTCGAAATCAGGAAGAAACGCAGAAAAGCCCGCCGCTGCATGGCGTGGAAACAAACAACGTAACAAGTGATTTGTCAAACTAAGTGCAACACTTTTGAAGTTCAAGTTCCCACAGATGCTGGGGAGAACAAAAGTTAAGAACCTTACGAGGCCTGGCGTTCATCAACGTCAGGTTTCGTTTTAGTGTAGCCGGACTGACGCGGGAT
>JAZUDF010000084.1:0-4406 GCA_045639485.1 Faecousia sp.
CACAGAACGACTTGGCTACCATCCGACTTGGCCCCCCCTTCGCCGCCTCTTCCGCCGTCACCGCCGCGATACGAGCGAATATGAAACATGCCGTCAAATGTGCCGTCATAATAAAAATTTCCTCTTGCACCGTAAGCACCGTCGGCACCGTCGGAGGCGTCGCCGCCCTTTGCAATGACGGTGCCTTCACCCTCGAGATACAATGTGGCGTGTTCGGGCACTTCAATGCCTGCACCGCCGCCGGCAAAATTCTTGGCGTTGCCGCCGGTGCAGGTCAGCGTGGCATCTGCCGCCACAACAATATGCACCTCTGCGTAGTCGGCGATCGAAAGGCCGCTGACACCTGCCGCTTCCGCTGTGCAGGCAGTGTCGGTATCGACATAATAGCGGGAAACCGTTTCCGGTTCACCGATCGTCTGACCTTCCGTACTGCTTTCCAGGATCTGACGCCATTCTCCGTCCGGTTCCGCAAAGGCGGGGATCGCCGAAAGCGGAAGCAGGCTGATGAGCATCAGAGCTGCAAGAAGAATGCTTACAATTTTCTTTTTCATGTGGTTCCTCCGTTCAGAATCGTTCCGTTTCGGGCAGTGTTGTCTGCCCATACATATACACGTTAAATATATCACACTTTTCTTTTCTTTTCAACGGTTTTCACAAATCAGCACCCATCTTCAAGGTGATATAGGCTGCTCGGGAACGCTCAGGCAAATCGGTGCGGGGTCTCCCGCGGACTAAAGTCGCCCTGTTCGACCCACTCACTACCGGTGACAAAAAACAGGAATGGCATAAGCCATTCCTGTTTTTTGCCTCTGTACGATGCTGACGATACAAATTCACGAAAGGTCGACGCAGAAATAATCCGCTACAAAAATATAATTGCTGCTACAAGTTTGAGGTACATTTGCTAAATAGTTATATCATAATGTTCCCCAATGCTATAAATTCAAAAGAAAGTATGCCAATAATCAAATACGATTATTCTGCAAATTTGCTGACCTCATAATGGATATTCGTTCCGTAGTAATCGTTGTAGCCGTCTGTGGAACGAACCGCGAACTGATATTCGACTGCCTCGTCGATCAGTGCTTCGTCTTTTACATAGGTTCCTTCGCCCGCATTGAAAAGCATCAATGTTTCCGGACACAGTTTTTGCACATTCTGCATTTCGTGGATCCCGTTGTAGTACACGATCCCGTAGTATGTAAGCTTATCGGTGCCGAGCGTGTCGATATCCGACTGATCCTTGAATACCACATCAATGTTGTAAACCAGTGCGATCTTATCCTGAAGGAGATAGCCGTTGTTTCCTTCCAGATCGAGCATCTTTACAAAATAGGCATTTCCCGAATACGAAACATTTTCAACCGTAAAACGGTCGGAATATGCCGAAAGTTTGTCGGAAAACAGCTTTATTGGATCGGAAACATCGGTCGCCGAAACCAACTGGGATACGACAGAAGCGTCGATCTCATCGGCAGAAGCATAAGTGGGCGTGTTATTGTATACTTCTTTGATGTCCCGGCTCTCGACCGTAAATTCGTAGGTCGAGCTTCCGACGGTGATCACGCACGGAATATCGACGCCGTCAACCAGCTTGTTGTAAAAATAGTTCCCCTCTTTCTGATCCTCCGAAAAAGTGCCCGGCAATTCAAGCAAGCCGGTGTCGGCATAACCGAGAAGCTTCCATTCTTCTGCAAGACCGTCTGCATTTGTTTTCAGCACGATCTGATTTTCATCAGCTTCCGTGAATGCGATCCGATGATCGCCGAACTCATTCAGTTCAAAAAATACGGCGATCGTTGAAGAACCCTTGGCGATCGTAGAAATATAGATATTGCCGGACAGCTCAGAAGATTCAGTTGCAGTGTTGCTGAATGTACCCTCGATCGGTGCAAATAGCACGAGTTGTTCGTCATAAGAAACACTTCCGAAATCATCCGTTGCAGACAGCAAGGTCCAATAGGACGGCGGTGCGGGTGCCTCGGTCGTTTCTGTGATCTTCGCAGTTTCCGTTTCCGGTGTGCTGTCGGCAGCATCATCCTTTTCGCTGCAGGCACACAGCGTCAGCAGTAGCATTGCAGCCAGAAGGAATGCAAGCAGTTTTTTCATTTGTGTTTTTCCTCCAAAAAATAAAAAAGTGCGCAGCCGAAGCCGCGCACGAAAAACGCACAGCCTCTTTTGCTGCGACACAAATTCCAATCCATACAATCGAGTATGCGGAAACGAGCGTGCGTTTTTACCGAAAGATAAAAAGGCACACTGATTACATGGATTGGTATTAATTTGTGTCGCACCTACATTTTAGCAGAGCACGCCGAAAAGAACAAGCCCTTGCGTGATAAATTTCCTATACATTTATATCATTTCACGAAAGGTCATATAATTACACGAAAGGTCGATACGGCAAAAGCCCGCTACACTTTTTTCGGAGTGTGAACAGCACGGGACAAAAGCCGAAAAAACGGGCATCGGCATTTTAATCTTTCCGAGCCTCACTGTCGGTGACGTACGCTGCTCGATAACGCTCAGGCAAATCGATGCGGGGTCTCCCGCGGGCTAAAAAACTGTCCACCGGACAGTTTTTTGCGGTCTTCGACCGCCGCCCTGTTCGACCCCCACTACCGGCACGCTGCCCGATAATGCTCAGGCAAATCGATGCGGGGTCTCCCGCGGGCTAAAAACGTGCCACCGGCACGTTTTCTTAACGCCCTGTTCGACCCACTCACTACCGGTGACAAAAAACAGGAACGGCATAAGCCATTCCTGTTTTTTGGTGCCGGTAGTGGGGGTCGAACCCACACGGTATCGCTACCACGGGATTTTGAGTCCCGCACGTCTGCCAATTCCATCATACCGGCGTTGCGTTGACATTATATTATACTCGTTTATGAATTGCAAGCAGAATTTCACACTCCTGCAAGGTATGGGCAAAAGAATCGCTGCTCAGTCGCAGACGGTCCGAGCAGCGTTTTCGGGAAAACAATGCTCGGCTCGGCAAAAACTGACAGCGAGAGGTTTTGTCGCAGGCGAAAGTTCAGAAAGCACGGGAATACTTTGTGTATTTCCTGCTTTGTGAACTGCACGGATGCGGCAAAAGAATCGCTGCTCAGTCGCAGGCGGTCCGAGCAGCGTTTTCCCATATCAAAATACGTTCCAGCCGTGTTCACGCATCGTTTCAAGGATCTCGTCGCACTGTACCGAAGCGATCTGATACAGTGCCGTGTTTGCAAACTTGAACGACATGAACACCTCCCGCTCGACCTTCAGCTCACGGATCTGCCCCTTCGGCAGCTCCTGGCACGCGTAAGGCTTGCGGTCGCGGGCATAGAGGTACATCGCGTCCTCCGTCAGATAGAGGTAGCCTTCTCTCGGCCGCGTCTTGCTGCGGATGCTGACGCTCGCCTTCAGCAGCACCGGCTTCGGCAGGGTGTCCTCAATGCCGATGTAACGCTTGTCGTAAAGATAGAGGTTGAGCGGTGTCACGACGGAGAAGATCAGTGTCGTACCTGCACCGATCAGCAGTGCCCAGACCGCCGCCTTTTCGACGCCCCACGTATTCAGAAACACCGTCGCAAGGACAAACGTCAGTGCACCGGTAAGCAGGCTGCTGATCCTCGTGCGGGCGTTGAAATACTCTTTCATAGGCTCCTCCCTTCCGGTTTCTTTTCTCGGAGTATACCACATTTTCACGCGTTTTGGAACTCATTTTTTCGTTTTCGTGAGAAACGGCGTATTCCTGCGGGCAAAAAACCGCCGCTGATGTGAAAATCGCCCAAAGAAAGGCCGAAAAATGCCGCCAAAAAATTGCAAAAAAGATGTTGACAATTCCGCAAACGCTCTGTATAATAAGCCTTGCTTGTTTCAGACGCTGGTATAGCTCAGTTGGTAGAGCAGCTGATTTGTAATCAGCAGGTCGGGGGTTCGAGTCCGTCTACCAGCTCCACAGCATCGGAACGCAAGCAACGAAATATGGGGGAATTCCCGAGTGGCCAAAGGGGACAGACTGTAAATCTGCTGGCACTGCCTTCGGTGGTTCGAATCCACCTTCCCCCACTCACGGTTCATTACGAACCGTTTCAAATGCTTTTCCGCGCAAGCGGAAAGCCTACCTCTCGCGGGGTGGAGCAGTTGGTAGCTCGTCGGGCTCATAACCCGAAGGTCGTTGGTTCAAGTCCTTCCCCCGCAACTCAAAAAGCTGATCTCATCCGAGGTCAGCTTTTTATCAATTAAGGAGAAAAACATGCGCATCATCACGATCAGCCGGCAGTTCGGCAGCGGCGGCCGGGAGCTCGGCCGGCGTCTCGCGGAGATCCTGGGCTGGGATTACTACGACAAGGAGATCATCGAGCGGCTCTGCGACGAGAAGGGGCTGGACGCGGACTACGCGGCCCGCATGCTCCACGGCC
>JAZUDF010000085.1:0-2282 GCA_045639485.1 Faecousia sp.
CTTGCGGAGCGGGAGGGTCATGTTGGCCGACCACTACATTATATAAAATGCATCGTCGCCCAACCAATAACCTTACAGGAGGAAATAGAATGAAGAAAGCAATCATCGGCCGCAAGGTCGGCATGACCCAGATCTTCGATGAGTCCGGCAAAGTAGTGCCGGTAACCGTCATTGAAGCAGGTCCCTGCGTGGTCATGCAGAAGAAGACCCTCGAGAAGGACGGCTACAGCGCAGTTCAGCTGGGCTACGGCGAAGTCTCCGAGAAGCATCTCACCAAGCCCGAGATCGGCCACATCCAGAAGGCCGGCACCGAGCTGAAGAGATACCTGCACGAGTTCAAACTCGACGACGCTGAAGGAATGAACGTCGGCGACGAGATCAAGGCTGACGCGTTCGCCGCAGGCGACCACATCGACGTCACCGGCATCTCCAAAGGCCACGGCTATCAGGGCGTTATCAAGAGATGGGGTGCCCAGCGTACTCCCACCACCCACGGCGGCGGCCCCGTTCACCGTCACGCAGGCTCCATGGGCTCCTGCTCCGATCCTTCCAGAATCTTCAAGGGCAAGATCGGTGCCGGCCAGATGGGCGTTGAAAAGACCACCGTTCAGAACCTGATCGTCGTCAAGGTCGATCCCGAACTGAACATGATCGTTGTTCGCGGTGCGATCCCCGGCCCCAAGGGCGGCATCGTCTACCTGAAGAACACTGTCAAGACGATCCACGTTGCGAAGGGTGCCGCTGGCATCTCCAACAACCCGCAGAAGGCTTCCGCTCGTGTCAACCCGCAGAAGGCCTCCGCAAGAAATGCATGAAAGGAGAGTTAATCAATGAATACCAATGTTTATGATATGACCGGCAAGAAGGTCGGCGACATCGAACTCTCCGACAGCATCTTCGGCATCGAGCCCAATGTTTCCGTCATGCATGACGTCGTCAAGAACCACCTGGCAAACTGCCGTCAGGGCACGCAGAGTGCACTGACCAGAGCCGAGGTTTCCGGCGGCGGCAGAAAGCCCTGGAGACAGAAGGGTACCGGCCGTGCCCGTCAGGGCAGCACCCGTGCTCCGCAGTGGACGCACGGCGGCATTGTCTTTGCTCCCAAGCCCAGAGATTACAGCTACACCCTCAACAAGAAGGTTCGCAGACTGGCTCTCAAGAGTGCACTGAGCAGCAAGGCAGCTTCCGAAAGCATCATCGTCATCGACGAGATCAAGATGGAAGAGATCAAGACCAAGACCTTCAAGGCATTCCTCGACGCAGTCAAGGTTGACCGCAAGGCTCTGGTCGTTACCGCAGAAGCGGACGAACTGGTTGTCAAGAGTGCCCGCAACATCGCAGGCGTCAAGGCGACCTTCGCAAACCTCATCAACGTATACGACATTCTCAATGCAGACAAGCTCGTTGTTGATAAGGCTGCCATCGCAAAGATCGAGGAGGTATTCGCATAATGAAGAATGCATACGATATCATCCTGAAGCCCGTTATCACCGAACAGTCCATGGAAGCAGCTGACATGAAGAAGTACGTCTTCTACGTCGCAAAGGACGCAAACAAGACCGAAATCAAGGCTGCGATCGAAGAGATCTTCGGCGTGAAGGTAGAAAAGGTCAACACCCTCCGCAACGACGGCAAGGAAAAGCGTCAAGGTGCTTATCCCGCAGGCCGTACTGCCTCCTACAAGAAGGCAATGGTTCGTCTGACCGCTGATTCCAAGACCATCGAGTTCTTCGAAGGTATGGTTTAATTCAAATCTCAAAAAGGAGCGTAACGCGAAATGGCATTAAAGACTTTTAAGCCTTATACCCCTGCAAGAAGAAACATGACCGTTTCTGCTTTCGAGGGCGTTGACAAAAAGGCAAAACCCGAACGCGGCCTGGTTGAGACTCTGAAGAAGCACGCCGGCCGAAACAACTATGGTCACATCACCGTTCGCCATCAGGGCGGCGGCAACAAGAAGAAGTACCGCATCGTTGACTTCCGCAGAGACAAGCTCGATATGTTCGCAACTGTCCTGCGTCTGGAATACGATCCCAACCGTACCGCTTACATCGCACTCGTTGAGTACGAAGACGGCGAGCACAGATACATCCTGGCTCCCGTTGGCCTGAAGGCCGGCGATAAGGTCATCTCCTCCGCAGCAGCCGACATCAAGCCGGGCAACTGCCTGCCTCTGGAGAACATCCCCGTTGGTACCATCATCCACAACATCGAACTGAACGTTGGCCGCGGTGCACAGCTCGTGCGTTCCGCAGGTGTCGCAGCTCAGCTGATGGCAAAGG
>JAZUDF010000086.1:0-16404 GCA_045639485.1 Faecousia sp.
CCTTGCGCCGGAGCATCTGCGTCAGCAGCGGGCATCCGGTGTGGCATTGGCAGCACAGGCGATGCTGCTGCGCGGCGGCGCGGTGTCGGCACGGGGCGTTGTGCCCACCTATTTACGGCTTTCACAGGCGGAACGCGAACGCCTGACAAGAGAAAAAGGAGAATGAGTTATGGGTTCTTTACACATTTTGGAGCATCCGCTGATCCAGCATAAGCTTTCGATCCTGCGCGACAAAAACACCGGCGTCAAGCAGTTCCGCGAGACCGTCAGTGAGATTTCCGCACTGATGTGCTATGAGGCGACCAGAAACCTTCCGACCAAGGAAGTCGAGATCGAGACACCGGTTGCCGTTGCCAGATGCCGGGTACTTTCGGGCAAGAAACTTGCGATCGTCCCCATCCTCCGTGCGGGACTCGGGATGGTCGATGCGATGATCAATCTGATGCCCTCGGCAAAGATCGGACACATCGGTCTGTACCGTGACCCCGAAACACATCTTCCCATTGAGTATTACTGCAAGATGCCGCCCGATATTTCCGAACGGCAGGTCTTTATCGTCGATCCGATGCTTGCTACCGGCGGCAGTGCCAGTGCGGCGATCAGCATTCTGAAAAAGAAATACGGCTGCAAATATATCACGCTGATGGACATCATCGCCTCCCCCGAGGGCGTGGCAGTCATCCGCAGAGATCATCCTGACGTGGATATGTTCGTCTGCTCCGTGGACGAGCGGCTCAACGAAAACGCCTATATCATCCCCGGTCTCGGCGATGCAGGCGACCGGATCTTCGGTACGAAGTAAGGAAAACGCCATGAAAAAAATTGCATTATTTTTAGCAGTTATTCTGCTGCTTGCGGGCTGTGCCGCTCCGGCGGCGACCGAGGATACTTCCGCAGTCGAGCTGCCGACGCTTGCCGGCAGCAAAGAAGGCATCACGACGCCGACACGTGCGGAAGGCAACCATCCTTCTTTGTCCACCCCGACAGAGCCGGAGTACCCCGTGCAGGACGCAGTGCTGATGGTCGCAGAGGTGACCGGACAAAACGGCAGGCAAAAAACACTGGGGGAAGCAAAGCAGTTTGCACTCCCTGCCGACAATGCGGCATTTAAATTCACATCCTCCGGCTCGCTGCGGTTCTCCGCGGCGGCGGACGGTGATACGTTCGTCGTGCTCACACTGCAGACCGAGCACTGCTACGTGCAGACGCACAACCTCAAAAAGAGCGTGAGTGAGATCAAACTCTACGCAGGCGAGACCTTTTATATCATCGTCGGCAGCGGCGAAGATGAAGTGATCTGTGCCCTGTGGCTCGAAAACGGGAAATAACAGTATAGCAAAACACCGACCGTGCAAACGACACAGTCGGTGTTTTTTGCGTACAGCGGGAGGAGCAAGCCCCTCCCCTACGGACACGTGCAAAGAAAAAAGACACACAACCGCGGTTGTGTGTCTTTTTTTAAATTGCGTATTGGCTCGAATAAATTTCGTAATAGAAGCCCTTTTTATCCAGAAGCTCCTGATGCTTGCCCTGCTCGACGATCTGACCGTCGCGGATGACCATGATGATGTCGGAATCCACGATGGTGGAAAGTCGGTGGGCGATGACGAAGCAGGTGCGTCCCTTCATGAGCTTGTCCATGGCCTTCTGGATGAGGATCTCCGTTCGCGTATCAACGTTGGAGGTCGCTTCATCCAAGATAAGCAGCTGACGGTCTGCGAGCAGTGCTCTTGCGATGGTGAGCAGCTGCTTCTGTCCCGCAGAAATGGTCGTGGTATCCTCGCTGATGATCGTGTCATAGCCCTGCGGGAGCGTGCGGATGAAGTGGTCGCAGTAGGCACGGTCGCACGCCGCGATGATCTCCTCACGGGTGGCATCCGGCTTGCCGTAGGCGACGTTTTCCGCCACGGTGCCTTTAAAGAGCCACGTGTCCTGCAAGACCATGCCGAACAGATCTCGCGTGCTCTCGCGGGAGAGTTTGGAGATATCCTGCCCGTCAATGAGGATCCTGCCGCCCTGAATGTCGTAAAACCGCATCAGGAGGTTGACGATGGTGGTCTTGCCCGCACCGGTGGGGCCGACGATGGCGACGTTCTGTCCGGGTTTGACATCCACGGTCAGATCGCGGATGAGGGGATGATCCTCACGGTAGGAGAAGTCCACGTGCTCAAAGCGGACGTTGCCTTTGACATTCGTTACCGTGCCCTCGGGACGTTCTTCCTCTTCCATGTCAAGGATGGTGAACACACGTTTGGAGGCCGCCTTTGCCTGCTGCATATGGGCAAAGCTGTTGGCAAGACGCTCCAAGGGCTGCGAGAACTGCTTGGAAAAGAGGATGATCGTCACGACCGTGCCGACGCTCACGCCGCTGCCGCTGACGATGAGCCAGCCGCCGGCAAGCGCGATGAGGATATAGGCAAGGGCATTGGTGAAGGTGATGATCGGCTGCACGATGTCGGCATAGAAGTAGCCCTTGAAGGCAACGTCCTGATGCTCGGCATTGATCTTGTCGTGTTTGGCGACAATGTAGTTTTCTAAGTTGAAGGCCTTCGTCGCGGGGAAGTTGGTATAGCCCTCCTCCACGGCGGAGTACATCCTGCCGAAGTAGTGGAAGGACCTGTCCCAGTACTTTTCACTGCGGGAGGCAAGTTTGGACGAAAGAAGCAAAGATGCCGGCGTGAGCAGCACCACGATGAGTGCCAGCCGCCAGTCCGCAAGGAACATGGTGACGGACACGGCGATGATCTGCAAAAAGCCCGTCATAAGCATCTCCACGATGGTGTGGATGGTGTTGCCCATGGTGGAAACGTCTTCCTGGATGCGGTCGATGATGTCGCCCGTCGGCGTTTTGTCCATGTAGGACACGGGAAGCCGCTGCAGCTTATCGGAGATGCGGATGCGGATGGTGCAGGTGAAGAAGCGGCTGACCGCGTTGCTCAGCATCGCGGAGTTTGCATAGGTCACGATCATCTGCCCTGCATAGATCGCAAGCAGTGTGAAAAGCCCCGGAATGAGTGTGTCTGTGACTTTGCCCTGTCTGCCGCTTTGCTCAAAAGCGAACAGTTTATCGATGAGCTCGCCCAAAAATTTCGGGCCGAGCACCGCACAGACAATAATGCCGCAGGAAAGCAGGCACGAAAGTGCGATCCACCACCGGATGGGCTTTGCCTCCTGCATCAGGCGGCGTACGGTGCCGTCAAAGAGCTTTGTGCGTTCTTTCTTCTGTTTCATTTGCGGGCACCTCCAGTCTGGGAGGCGTAAATTTCCCGATAAATGTCACAGCGTTCGAGCAGCTCGTCGTGCTTGCCGGCATCTATGAGCTTGCCGTCTGCCATGACGAAGATGCAGTCGGAACTCATGGCAGAGGTGACACGCTGCGTGATGACGATCTGCGTGTGGCCGCGGAATCGCTCGTTGATGGCGGTACGCACCTTTGCCTCCGTCAGGAAGTCAAGGGCGGAGAAGCTGTCGTCGAAGATGTAAATGGGAGCGTCCTTGATGATCGCTCTTGCGATGGCAAGCCGCTGTTTCTGGCCGCCGGACACGTTGGCACCCGCCTGTTCGAGTTCAAAGTCGAGGTCTTCCCTGCGGGTAGAAAGGAAGTCTTCGAGCTGGGCGATTTTGACCGCCTCGCGTACCTCTTCCTCCGTTGCGTCCATCTTGCCCATGGCAATGTTTTCCCGCACGGTGCCTGCATAGATCATGGATTTCTGCAAAGCACAGGAGATATTTTTTCGGATGGTCTTTCGGGAGATGGTTTTTGCATCTCTGCCGTCAAACAGCACCCGGCCGGAGGTCGGCTGACGGAAGGACATGATGAGAGAAACAAGCGTACTTTTGCCCGAGCCCGTGCCGCCGATGACGGAGACGCGGTCGCCGGTATTGATATGGAGTGTCACGTGGTTGAAGGCAGGCTGATCCGCACCCTCATAGGTGAAGGTGACGTCTTCAAAGTCGATTTTGCCGGTAAAATGCAGGTCTTCCTCCGCGATGGCATCTGCCATGCCTTCGGCGTTCAGCACCTCACCGACTCTGCGTGCCGCGACCTTTGCGTGGGGGAACATGGTGATGGCAAAGGATGCGGACAGCAGGGCTCCGAGTGCCAGCGTCACGTACTGTACAATGGCAAAGATATCACCTGCAGTCAGACTGCCGGTGGTTTCCAGACGCAGGCCACCGAGCCAGACGATGAGCAGCACCACGACGTTGAGAACGAACGTGGTGACGGGTGCGACAAAGAGCATCGTGACGTTGGCTTTGATGATGTTGTCCGCCATGACGTGCGTTGCTTCGGAAATACGTTCGTGCTCCCGCGGTTCGCGGTTGAAGGCACGGATGACGCGGATGCCGCGGACACGCTCACGTACAAGTTCGTTTTCCTTGTCACAGTATTCGACGGAGGTCTCCCACAGCGGCGTGATCTTTTTGCTGAGGAAAATGACGAAGACCAGCATCAGCGGTACTGCCGCGAGCATGATGAGAGCGAGCCAGAGATCCTTGACGGCACAAAGCACCGTGCCGCCGAGGAACATCAACGGGATAATGATGATACTGCCGCTGAACATGGAGGACACCCACGAAAGCGTGCCGACGTCGTGCGTCGAGCGTGACACCAGACCGCCCGTGCCGATGCGTCCCATTTCCTCGAAGGTCATGGTATGCACCTTTTTGAAAATAGCCGCACGGATATCGCGGGTGAAATAGGTGGTGACACGGTCTGCAAACCAGCGTCCCGCGATCATGGCGGCTAAACTCACCGCCGCAATGAGCAGCATCAAAGCACAGCTTTGCAGAATGTAGTTGAAGCTTTCCCGCTCCTCTGCCTGCCGCACGGTGTCCAAAATGTTGCTCATAATGGTCGGCAGCACAAGGTCGCAGACCGCAGAGATCGCCATAAAGAGCGTGGCAAGCACGATCTTCCATTTATGCGGAAGTAAAAATCTGAATACTTTTTTCGTAATGCTCCCTCCTTTCGGGAGAGTTGAAAGAGGTCAAAAGCGGTAATAGTTCGCTTCACATAAAACCTGAAAACAGGCGTTGACCTCGTCATCTGTAAATAACGTACCGTAGCGGGAGGCAGTCACGAGTGCCTCCATCGAAAGTGCGAGCTTCCCCGCCTGCTCCAGTACCGTGAAGCCGTCGGAAAGTCTGTTTTTGCGGATGTAGTCGCGGGCGGTGGAAACGCCGCCGTATTTTTCGATTTTCTGAAGCATGCCGGACATTGGGCAGCCGGTCTGCTCCTGTGCTTTTTGGCAGGCGGCCGCAAGCTCCGCCGTGAATTTTCGTTCGAGTTCCGTTTCCATGAAATTCCCCCGCTTTCACCGATGATCGCACTGTTCTTTATTGTACCATCATTTTCGGGAAAACGGAATAGCGAAACGGTTGATTTTTGAAAAATGTGGACAGAGCACACAATTTCGGCTACAATGTAGTCAAAACCTGTTACTGGAGTGAGAAGCATGCAATTCGGCGAGACCTGCTATCGATGCATTACACAGCGGTATGCAAAGATCGCACAGAAACACGGCGGCGGCGAAAAAGGCGAACGCTACGTGGCGGAGATCCGACACGCGATGGACACGGCACCGCAGGGCGTTGCCATGCCGTATCTTTCTCCCGTGTTCGGCGAGATCACGGCACGCTATTACGGCGAGGACGGGGCGGATTATGAAAAGGGCAAGAAGCTGTCGAACGAGCTGATGCTTTCTCTTTTGCCCGATCTGCAAAAAACGGCACGGCAGGCAGACGATCCTTTGAAAACCGCGTTTGCCCTTGCACAGATCGGCAACTATATCGATTTTACGGCTCTTTACGGCAAGGTGGATTTCAGTACGCTGAAGGATCTTCTGCACAGCACGGAATGCTATCTGCCGGAAGAAAACGAATATCGCCGTTTTCTTGCAGACCTTTCCGGTGCAAAGTCACTCGTCTACATCTGCGACAACGCAGGAGAGATCGTGGCAGACCGCGTGGCGGCAGAACAGCTGCACGCCGCATTCCCCGCTCTTTCCATGACCTTTGCCGTTCGCGGGCTTCCGACAGTCAACGATGCACTGCGGGAGGATGCGGTCAACGCGGGACTGGATCAGTTCGGCAGGATCGTGGACAACGGCAGCGGCATTTCCGGCACGGAGATGGCCTATCTCGGGCAGGAAATGAAAGATGCACTCGAAGAAGCCGACGTGATCGTGGCAAAGGGGCAGGGCAATTTTGAGACGATGCTCGGCTGCGGGCTGAACGTCTACTATTCCTTCCTCTGCAAGTGCGAACGCTTCACGAAGTTTTTCGGCGTTGAACCCATGACGGGCATGTTTGTGAACGAAAAACGGCTTGATTTTGCTGATTTTCGCGAATAGTTCACAACTTGTTCAAGAACTATTCAGACCTCATTCACAGTTCGGACATATCTGCAGATTATGATTAGACCGTAAGCAGAAGCCACCAAGCAAAATTGCCTTTCTTCTTACTTTTTTCATCTCTTCTTTTCTCGAAGCACCGCAGCCGTCAAACGCTGCGGTGCTTTGAGTTTTTCGGAATAAAACGGCACAAATATTGACGGGTTTTGTCGGAAAAAGTCCGTAACGGGGTTGCAACTGACGGAAGAACATGGTAGAATGAAGTAGGAAAGAAAGGGGGCGGAAACCTTGCAATACGTTGCCATCAGCGGCACTGTCGGTGCCGGCAAAACGACGCTTTTACGCAAGCTCACGCAGCGGCTCGGTGACCGTGCCGCGTTTCACGAAGAACGCCCGGATGAGAACCCCTATATCAACATCTATTACGCCGACACGAAACGCTGGTCATTCCACAGTCAGGCCGCATTTCTTGCACAGTATTTTGACGATTTCATCCCCCGCGAGAAGGCAGGAAACAAGGACTTTTACATCTACGACCGCAGCGTGACGGAAAACCTCATCATCGCAAAATACCGCCTCAATCAGGGTGATTTGGACGAGACCGAATACGCGATGCTCGAAAAGCTGGCAAACGGCATCTCCGAGCTTCTGCCGCCGATCGACAAGTTCATCTATCTCGACTGCCCGCCGCTCATCATCGAAGACCACATGCTCACTCGCGGGCGGGAGTATGAAGAAGACCTCGATCTGTTCTACGTGTACGAGGTCAAAAAGCTCTATGATGAATGGGCACAGACACTGCCGAAGGAAAAAACGCTGGTGCTCGACATGACGAAAGAGTACGACGTGGACGAGATTCTGAACTTCCTTGAAAACTGAAAAGCTGCGGTGCCGAAGGATCGGCACCGCAGTTTTTTCTGCGTTATTTGAGAAGATCGAGATAGAACAGTACCGTCAGCACGAGGCCGATGAGCACGTACAGTCCGCAGACGACGCCGAGGATCCAAGCGATCAGACCGCCGATGAGCGGAATGATGCCGATGACCTTGCAGGCAAGGCCGATGACAACGCCGAATGCAAGATAGAGCAAAATGGCAACGATCAGACTGCGGCCGTTTTTTGCCATGAAGGAAACCGGGAAAAAGGGCTTGAGTTTTTTCATATTTTCACCTCACGGTTTTTGTATTTGTTTCATTATAGCACAGATTTCGGGAATGCAACAGGTTTTTTATTTTCGTAACGGTGCGGGTGGGACGATGTGGGCATCGTCCCCTACGGCGGTGAGCGGAGTAAGTACGGGCGGGACGTCGAGGACGCCGTCCCCTACACTGACCACCGGGCAAACGGGAGGAGCAGGCTATGAATTGCCCAAATCTTTGATTTGGATGCAATCCAAGCCCCCCTTGCGGGCGTCCCTCCCCGACGGCACCGACCACCGATCACTGATCACTGACCACTGTTATGGAAACCTCTGTGCCGTCTGTGTTTCACAGGCTGTGGAAAACCGCTCGGACGATTCGGTGCGGCAGGTTACATAATGATTTTACAAAATCGTATCAACTTCGTTGCAAACCGTATCGTTCTGCGGCGGTTCGTTCTGTTTCCGCGATTTCTCTGAACGGAATGCGTGTCATTTTTCGACATTTTCTGATTGGAAAAATCGCACAAAATTTTCCCGACAGTTTCCATAATTCGACACAATTCCGCACCTCGGCGTGTGCACATCTGTGGAAAACCATGTGGATAATGTGGATAACTGATGCACACCTCGTCTTTTTCGGCAGGTTATTTGGTAGAATTATGTTGACCGAAACCTATCCCTTGTGTTCCGGCATTTTTTCACGGCACCTGCGTCTGTTTCTGTGAAAAATGCCGAAACGGGGGTGTTTTTCTCCGTCCGTCAAGCGGATATTTTTGTAGCATTTTCACACCTGCTTGTGTTATACTGTATGAGTTATAGTGGGCGTATGCCCTGTTCG
Organism: Faecousia sp.; assembly: GCA_045639485.1. Lineage (GTDB taxonomy): Bacteria > Bacillota > Clostridia > Oscillospirales > Oscillospiraceae > JAFRPC01. The sequence continues at coordinate 8,336 of JAZUDF010000086.1, forward strand.
TATTTTTCGTTCGTATGTTTGAGGTTCACCCGATGCTTGAATTGTTATCTCCCGCCGGCTCGATGGAGGCCCTGAAGGCCGCGGTACAAAACGGTGCAAACGCCGTATATATCGGCTGCGGCAGCTTCAACGCCCGGCAGGGTGCAAAAAACTTCCTGCCCGAAGAGCTGCCCGAGGCAGTGCGGTACTGTCACATCCGCGGCGTGAAGGTGCATCTGACACTCAACACGCTGGTCTCCGACCGTGAGATGCCGCGTGCGGGCGAACTCATTCTGCTTGCCGCCGCAGCCGGCGTGGATGCCTTTATCGTGCAGGATCTCGGCATTGCCGCACTGTGTCACCAGATGGCACCCGAGGTGCCGATGCACGGCTCCACACAGATGAGCGTGCATTCTCTCGAAGGCGTACAGCGTGCGGCGGAACTCAGCATGCAGCGTGTGGTGCTGGCAAGAGAGCTGCCGAAGGAAGAGATCGCACACATCTGCCGCAACAGTCCGGTGGAGATCGAGGTTTTCGTTCACGGTGCCCTTTGCATGTGCTACTCGGGACAGTGCTATATGTCCTCCGTGATCGGCAGACGCTCCGGCAACCGCGGACAGTGTGCACAGCCCTGCCGCCTGCCGTACGGCTACGGTCATTTTGAAGAAAAATATCCGCTGAGCCTGAAAGATAACTGTCTGCTCCCCTATCTGCGTGAGCTTGAGCAGATGGGTGTGGCTTCTCTGAAGATTGAAGGACGCATGAAGCGTCCGGAATACGTCGCAGTTGCAACACGCATCTACCGTGCGGCACTCGACGGCAAAACCATCACTGCCGATGACATGGTGCAGCTGCAAAACGCCTTCTCGCGTCAGGGCTTCACCGACGATTATTACCGTGGCAGGCCGGGCCCCCAGATGTTCGGTACCCGCGGCAAAGACAGCCCGTCCGGCGAGTTGCTGCAGGCAGCCCGCATGACCTATGAAAATGCAGAGTCGCCGCTGGTCGGCGTGCGATTTTACGCCATCATCAGTGCCCGGCAGCCCGCGATGCTCGCGGTGCAGGACGGTCTCGGCAATATCTGCAAGACCGTCGGCCCCGTGCCGGAGGCTGCCCGAACCAAGGCACTGACCAAGGAAGAGCTGCACGAGCGTCTTTCCAAGACCGGCGGCACGCCCTTTGCATGTCTTGAAACCAAGTGCGTCATCTCTCCGAATTTGAGTCTGCCCGCCTCCGCCATCAACGCGATGCGGCGGGAGGTGCTTTCTCACCTGACTGCCGTCCGCGGCCGTCTGGCACAGGATCGGGAGCTCGGACGCTACACCCCGCCGCTGCAGCATCAAGGCTCGGCGGCTGCTCCCGGCTTGAGCGTTTCCGTCACGACACAGGCACAGATCACGCCCGCTCTTCTTGCCGCTGCACCCCTGCGGCTGTACGTTCCGCTGCATCTTCTGACGGAAGACTGCCCGTGGCTGCAAAGCGTCCGTCCCGAGACGGAGGTCGCAGTCATTCTGCCCCGCATCATCCGCGACAGCGAGGTGCACGGCGTGATGGAGCAGCTCGACATTGCCTACCGCCGCGGTATCCGCAAGGCACTGGTCGGCAATCTCGGTCATATCTCTCTCGCCCGCTCGAGAGGTTTTGGTATCTACGGCGATTTCGGCCTGAATCTCTACAATTCCAGAGCCGTCAATCTCGCGGCATCCGCACTCGGCCTTCTGGGCGTGACGGTGTCGTTTGAGGCGACACTGCCGCAGATCCGCGATCTGTCCAAGCCCGTACCTGCCGAGATGCTCGTCTACGGCAGACTGCCTTTGATGCTGACGGGAAACTGCATCATCCGGGGCCGTACGGGAAAATGTGCCTGCTCCTCCGGCCAGACCAAGCTGGTTGACCGCATGGGCGAAGAGTTCCGTATCGTCAAGGATCAGAACACCTGCCGAAGCGTTTTGCTCAACGGCAAAAAGCTGTGGCTGCTCGACAAAAAAGAAGATCTGCGAAAGCTCGGCCTTTCCGCCCTGCGGCTGCAGTTCACCACAGAAAATCCGAATGAAGTCAACGGCGTTTTATCCGCATGGAAAAACGGCGGTACATTTGAGCCGGGTGCCTGCACCAGAGGCTTGTATTTACGGGGGATCGAATGATCATTCTTGCTTCCAAATCGCCCAGACGGCAGGAGCTGCTGCGTCTTTTGGGCGTACCGTTTGAAATCATCACAGAAAATATCGACGAAACGATGGATCCTGCACTTGCACCCGAAGACGAGGTGCGTCGCGTCAGTGCTTTGAAGGCAGATGCAGTGACCGCCCTCGTTTCGCCGCAGGACACCGTGATCTCCGCAGACACCATCGTCGTGCTCGGCACGCAGGTGATGGGAAAGCCCAAGAACGCGGAGGATGCGAAGAAGATGCTGCACGCTCTGTCCGGACAGACGCACCGCGTGATGACCGGGCTGACCATTCGATGCGGCGATCGCAGCGAGTCTGTGACCGTGACGACGAAGATCACCTTCCGTGCACTTTCCGACCGTGAGATCGACACCTACGTTGCAAGCGGCGATCCGCTCGACAAGGCGGGTGCCTACGGCATCCAGGGTGCTGCGTCCGTCTTTGTTTCGCATCTTGACGGCGACTATTTCAACGTGATGGGACTGCCGGTCTGCACGCTGACGCAGATGTTGCGTTCGTTCGGCATTCCGGTGCTGGAGGATTAGCCCATGAAAAAGCAACTGACACCGAAAGCGAAAATCATTATGGCGGTCGCACTGGTGCTTGCCGTCCTTCTGACGGTATCGAGCATCGTCGGTGCAAAGACCGGGCAGAACGTCGTGCAGGTACTGCTCTCACCGTTCCGCTCCGCCTACAGTGCCTTTGTCCGGCAGGCCGAACGCTTTTACAATTATCTGTTCCGCTATGAAGCTCTCGAAGCGGAAAACGAAGCTTTGCGGCACCGCGTCATGGTAATGGAAGACGACGTGCGAAGTGCAGACGCCCTGCAGCGTGAAAACGAGCGTCTGCGTAATCTGCTCGGTCTGGCGGAGGATCACGAGGAGTACACCTGGACTGCCGCCTACATCGTGTCGTGGGATTCCAGCAACTGGAAGAGTACCTTCACCCTTGCGAAGGGTACCTCCTCCGGCATCGACACCGGCATGGTGGTCGTCACGGAGTTTGGTGAAGTCGTCGGCCTTGTGACGGACGCAGGCACCAACTGGTCGACCGTGACCACGCTGCTCGACTCGTCGCTGGAAATCAGTGCCATGATCGCCTCGACCGGCTACTCCGGCAGTGTTCAGGGCTCTTACGCCACCGGTCAGGAAGGCAAACTGCGTATGAATTACCTGCCGTCCGATGCGGTGCTCCGCAACAACGACCAGGTCGTGACGACCGGCTCTACCTTCTATCCCAGAGACCTCATCATCGGTTATATCACCGACGCGGACTTTGATGAGACCGGCGTTGCAAAATACGCCATCCTCACGCCCGCTGCAGATTTTGACGATCTGGAGCAGGTCTTCGTGATCACCAACTACGCAAATCAATAAGAAAAATCCCGAACGAAGGGGGGTGCCCGTATGCACCGGCATCTGCACCTGACCAAGCTGCAGTGGAAAAGCATTCTGAAATGGACGCTGTATACCGTGTTGTTCCTGTTTATCCTGATGACGCAGGACGTGCTGTGCGGGCAGTATCCCGTTTTCGGTCTGAAGCTGAGCTTCATGCCCATTTTACTTGTCTGCATCTGCTGCCGAGAGGGCGTGGAAAAGGGCGGCATCTTCTGCCTGATTGCCACAACGGTCATGTGTCTGGCAAAGGCAGACTACGGCAATCTGTCCGTGGCGGTTCTGACGATCCTTGCCATGCTCAGTGCCGCTTTGTGCCGTTCCGTCCTCGTCAACCGGTTGTGGTCGGTGGCACTGTGCTGCTTTGTTATTTCCTTTGTCAACGAAGCTGCCATTCTGCTGTTCCGCTCGGTGCTTGACCGCACCGCGTTTTCCAACCTCTGGCTCGTCGCCCTTCCGACCTGCCTGCTGTCCATGCTCGCCTGCCCGCTGCTTTTTGTCACGGTGCGAGCCATCAGCAAGATAGGAGCACAACATGGAGTATAAAACAAGAGTCAGGCTTATCAGCCTTATCGTGGTATTTGCCCTGCTGATCGGTGCTTACGGCTACCGGCTGTTCGATCTGCAGATCCTCAACGGTACCAAAACGGAATTTGCGGCAAACACCTATACCTACTACACCCGCGTGACCGCAGCAAGAGGCGAGATCCTCGACCGCAACGGCAACGTTCTGGTCGGCAACCGTGCCAGCTACAACCTCGTCATCAACAACTACGCACTGTTTAACTCCGACGATCCCAACGAGTATCTGCGAAAGCTGGTCAATCTGTGCCGCAAGCTCGACGTGGAATTCACCGATCATTTGCCCATCACGCACACAAAGCCTTATGAATACACGACGGAAGAGTTTTCCTCCACGTGGAACGGCTACTTCCGCGACTTTCTCAGCCAGTACGGCTGGGACTCCGATATTTCGGCGGCACAGCTCATCAAGCTGATGCGGCAGCGTTTCCACATTCCCGATGACTGGACGGAGCAGGAAGTCCGTGACGTTCTGGGTGTCCGCTATGAGCTCGACCTGCGGTACTACGCCGCACTCGACTACTACACGCTGATCTCCGACGTCGATGACGACGACCGCTCCGCGATCATGGAGCTGGGCGTGCCGGGCCTGACCGTACAGACCGGCACCGTACGTGAATACCGCACACAGTATGCCGCACACATCCTCGGCCGTATCGGCCTGATGGATGCGGAGGAATATGAAATCTACCGGAACGAAGGCTATGCCATGGATGCCTACGTCGGCAAGGACGGGCTGGAAAAGGCGTTTGAGTCCGAGCTGCACGGCACCGACGGCCAGCTCGTGACCACGGTGGATGAAGACGGCAACATTGTTTCGCAGTACTACTCCGTGGAGCCGAAGGCAGGCAACAACATCGAGCTATCCATTGACATCGACCTGCAGCTTGCCGCGGAAGAAGGTCTGGAGAAAGTCATTCTCGATCTGCGGCAGAACGGTATCAATGCCAAGGGCGAGGGCAAGGACGCCAGAGGTGGTGCGTGCGTCGTGATGGACGTCCACACGGGCGAGATTCTTGCCTGTGCCAGCTACCCCACCTTCAACATTGAAACCTACTCCGAAGATTTTGTCGATCTGCGGGACGACTCCTACGCACCGCTTTACAACCGTGCACTGCTCGAGGCCTATCCCCCCGGCTCGACCTTCAAGATGGTCACGACGATCGCTGCTATCGACTCCGGCACGGTCGGCAAGTACTACCCCGTGGAAGACCGCGGCATCTACACCTACTACGACGACTATCAGCCGAAATGTCTGTACTACACCAACACCAACGGCAGATACACGCACGGCGTCATCACCGTCATGGAAGCACTCGCCGTGTCCTGCAACTACTATTTCTATGAAGTCGGCCGTATGACCGGCTGGAAGAACATCGACGGCGTGGCAAAGACGCTGGGCTTGGGTGAGGACACCGGATGCGAGCTGTACGAGGAAGTCGGCTACCGTGCCAACCCCGACACAAAGGAAAAGCTCTACGGCGGCACCGACCTTGCCGTGTTTACCGGCGGTGACACCATCGCAATGGCGATCGGTCAGTCCGAAAACCGCTTTACGCCGCTGCAGCTCGCCGTCTACACCAGTGCTCTGGCAAACCGCGGCACAAGATACAAGGCGACCTTTCTGCGTCGCGTGATCTCCGCGGACTATGAAACACTCATTCTGGAAAATCAGCCCGTCGTACTCGATCAGCTGAACATTTCCGACGATGCCTACTTTGCCTATACCGAAGGCATGCGTATGGCTGTGACCAACGGCAACGGTACCGCACATTCCGTGTTCGGTGACTACCCGATCCCCGTGTGTGCGAAGACCGGCACGGCAGAACACGGCTCCGCAGGCTCCGATAACGCATCGTTCGTGTGCTATGCACCTGCAGACGATCCGCAGATCGCCGTTGTGATCTACGTTGAACGCGGTGCACAGGGCGGTAACCTCGGCAATGTGGCGAAGGCCATCTTTGACGTTTACTTCTCCACCGAAAGCCGCAACGACACCGTGGCAGCGGAAGGGGTTGTCAGATAAACATACCCCCCCGCCGAAATGATTTCGGCGGGGGTTCTTTTCATTGCGGCGGGATGAGGGCGTCCCGCCCTACGACGTTGAGCGAAGGTGCGGTGTACGGGACGGGAAACCCGTCCCCTACCGGCCACTGATTGAAAGGGAGGAGCAAGCCCCTCCCCTACGCCACTGACCACTGATCACTGACCACTTACTCAAGGATGTGGGCGTGGGCGTTGATGTGGTCGAGGCAGTAGCAGCGGTAGCCGCTGCAGCGGGAGCAGTAACGGAACTCCAGATCGGGGTTCGTCTTGTCCGTTCTGCCGCAGACCGTGCATCTGAAGCGGTAGTCCCGGCTTTTGACCGGAATGATCTTGCCGTAGTCGGATGCTCTGTTTCCGGTTTTTACCTTTTTCGGATGGCTGTGATGCGTCTTCATCCAGTCGGGGAACAGCTGCGGCACATCCTTCCAGAAGAAGATCAGATAGTTGCCGATCGCAACGATCGGGATCAGCCAGCCGAGGTAGATCAAAAACGGCAAGCGGATCATGGCAATGATGCCGCTGACCACGTCGTAAACGGAAAAGCCGAGGCTCACCCATGCCGCCCATTTCATCTTCAGCGGCAGCACGAACCAGATACGCACCTGTGCCTCCGGCTGCAAGGTCGCGACCGCAAGGAAAATACTGAGGTTGACTGCAGAGGCACTGAAGGTCTCGATAAAAACAGGCAGCCCCGTAAACAGCATGATCAGGAAAACGATCATCGCGACTGCATCACACAGCAAAATGCCCGTCAGATAATACAGGTTGAAGCGAAGCGTTCCCCAATACTGTTCGAGCACCTTGCCGAACCAGTAATAGCACAAAAGGGAGATCGCTCCGAGGAGCGGATTTGTTTCGCAAAGATACGTGAAAACAAAAGTAATGAGTCGCCAGATCTGCCCCTGTGCGATTGCCGAAGCACTGAACATCAGTGACTGCGGGATCAGGTAGCCCTTTGTGCTGATGCTTGTCAGCAGGTAGACGATGACATTGCCGATGGCGATCCAGAGCATCAGATTCGGGATGCCCTTGTCCCTGTTTTTGTAGAGCCAGCCGGCACGGCGGCTTCTTGCGTTCATAATATCACTTCCCTGCCCTCTATTTTAGCCGAAAACGGCGGGTTTGTCTACACGGATTGTGTAAACAATTTGTTGCAAAAACCAAGGGAAAATGCTATGATATGATTAGAAATTTCGGAGGTTTTTAGCTATGAGTATTGTCAAAGATATGTCCCTTGCCCCGCAGGGCAGAATGAAGATCGCATGGGTGCAGGATTTTATGCCCGCACTCGGTGCCATCCGTGCACGGATGGAAAAAGAACAGCCGTTCAAAGGCATGAAGATCACCATGTCCATCCACATGGAAGCAAAGACCGCGTATCTCGCCACCTGCCTCAAGGCAGCAGGTGCGGAGGTGCACGCTACGGGCTGCAACCCCCTGTCCACGCAGGACGACGTGGCGGCAGGTCTGGCGTCTCTGGGCGTTGAGACCTATGCAAAGCACGGCGTGAACGCAGAAGAATACAAAGAGTTACTCGTTGCCGCTCTTTCCTGCAAGCCCGACCTCATCATCGATGACGGCGGCGACCTGCTGGACCTGCTGACCGGCGACTACAAAGACCTCGGTGTGAACATCATCGGCGGTGCGGAAGAAACCACTACCGGCATCCACCGTCTGTACGCAAGAGCCCGCGACGGCATCCTCCCCTTCCCGATGATGAACGTCAACGATGCCAAGTGCAAGCACTACTACGACAACAAATACGGCACCGGTCAGAGTGTGTGGGACAGCATCATGCACACCACCAACCTGCTCGTTGCGGGCAAGACCGTGGTCGTTGCAGGCTACGGGTACTGCGGCCGCGGCGTTGCCATGCGTGCCAAGGGCATGGGTGCGGACG
>JAZUDF010000087.1:0-4018 GCA_045639485.1 Faecousia sp.
CGTTGCAGTCATCAACAATATCGAAGCAGACCATCTTGACTTTTTCAAGGATCTTGACGATATCAAGGCTTCCTTCCGCCGCTTTGTGCAGCTTGTGCCCGCAAACGGAGCGATCATTGTCAACGGCGATGACAAAAATACGCTCGACGCAGTGCAGGGACTTTCCTGCCGCACCTTCGGTATGGCAAAGACGAACGACGTTTACGGCACGGATTTCTCGGACGACTGGCGTTCTTTTGACGTGCTGTGTGACGGAAAACTCTACTGTCACGTTTCTCTTGCTGTTTACGGCAAGTACAATGCCTACAACGCAATCGGTGCATGTGCGGTCGCATATCAGATGGGTATCCCCGGTGACGTTGCTGCGAAAGCTCTTGCAGGCTTCCGCGGTGCAGGCCGCAGGCTCGAATTCAAGGGCACCTGCAACGGTGCAGACGTCTATGACGACTATGCACATCATCCCGGCGAACTGCACGCTCTGATCAGTGCTGTGAAGGATATGGGTTACTCCCGTGTGATCTTTGCATTCCAGCCGCATACCTATTCCCGCACCAATGCACTGTTTGACGATTTTGTTCGTGAACTGCGTACCGTTGACCACGTTGTGCATGCAGAGATCTATGCCGCACGTGAACGCAATACGATCGGGATCTCTTCGCGTGACCTGAGTGCACAGATCCCCGGCTCCATCTGCTTTGACACGCTGCCCGAGGTTGCCGATTATCTGCTGTCGATCGCACAAGCGGGCGACATGATCGTAACAGTCGGTGCAGGCGATATCTTCAAGGTCGGTGAAACGATCTGCAAATAAACAACGATCAGCCGGGAAACTCCGGCTGATTTTTCTAAACGAAAGAACCCCCTCCCGCAGCGATGCGGAGAAAGGACGATTATGGGAACTTATCTGTTGTCCCTCGATCAGGGAACGACCAGCAGCCGTGCGATTCTGTTTGACAGTGAACAGAATATCGTGGCTATGGCACAGAAGGAATTTACACAGTTTTATCCCCGCAGCGGCTGGGTGGAACACAACCCGATGGAGATCTACTCCAGTCAGTACGGCGTGATGATGGAAGCGATCACGCAGGCCGGCATCGACGTGAAAGACATCCGTGCAATCGGCATCACCAATCAGCGTGAAACGACCGTCGTTTGGGACAAGACAACCGGTCGTCCCATTTATAACGCGATCGTCTGGCAGTGCAGACGCACCGCTGATATCTGCGATGAGCTTGCCAAACGCGGTCTGACAGACTATATCCGCAAGACGACCGGATTGGTGCTTGATGCCTACTTCTCCGCGACGAAGATCAAATGGATCCTCGACAACGTGGAAGGTGCCAGAGAAAAGGCCGAACGCGGCGAGCTGCTGTTCGGCACAGTGGATACATGGCTTCTTTGGAAACTGACTGACGGGAAGGTGCATGCGACCGATTATACCAATGCGTCGCGTACCATGCTCTACGATATTCACCGTCTTTGCTGGGACGAGCGGCTTCTTCGGGAACTGAATATCCCCGCAAGTATGCTGCCGAAGGTCTGCGATTCCAGTTGCATTTACGGTTACTGCAATATTCAGGGGTATAACATTCCCATCGCCGGTATTGCAGGCGATCAGCAATCTGCCCTGTTCGGACAGGGATGCTTTGATGCGGGTGATGCGAAAAATACATACGGCACCGGCTGTTTCCTGCTGATGAACACCGGCGAAACCGCTTACGAAAGCCGCCACGGACTTGTGACCACGATCGCCGTCGGTCTGAACGGCAAGGTGCAATACGCTCTGGAAGGCTCCGTCTTTGTCGGAGGTGCCGTGATCCAGTGGCTTCGTGACCAGATGCGGTTCATCGGCGAAGCCCGCGATGCGGAATACTACGCACAGAAGGTAGACTCCACAGACGGCGTTTATCTCGTCCCCGCCTTTACCGGTCTGGGTGCTCCCTACTGGGACATGTACGCACGCGGAACGATCGTCGGCATCACGCGAGGCACAAAACCGGAGCACCTCATCCGTGCAGCACAGGAGTCCATTGCCTATCAGAGCATGGATCTTGTCACCGCCATGGAGAAGGACACCGGGGCTGCACTGACCGAGCTGAAGGTTGACGGCGGTGCAAGCCGCGACAACTTCCTGATGCAGTTCCAGGCAGACATTCTCGGCAAGAAGGTCCGCAGACCGGTGATCCGTGAGACCACCGCTCTGGGTGCGGCATATCTGGCCGGACTGGCTGTCGGTGTGTGGAAGGATCAGGCGGAGATCCGCAGTCTGTGGCACTGCGATTCGACCTACTCTCCGAATATGACAGATGACAAACGGCAGGAGCTGATCCGCGGCTGGGAGAAGGCCGTCGGAAGAAGTCTCGGCTGGGCGGAACCCTGAAGATACCAAATCCCCACAGGATCGAAATCCTGTGGGGATCATTTATTCTGTGTCCTCACCAAAACACCAATGTGCCTCACTCACGCTTTGACGCATCTTGGCGACCTTTTTGGGGTCAAAGCCAATCGCAAGCGGCTGATTATCCCGATATGCACCGATGTGAATATGCGGGCATCTCGCATAGCCATTATTTCCGACATACGCAATATGCTCCCCTTCCTGCACCTGTTCTCCCTTGCTGGCAAGCGGATTTTGAATATGTGCAAGAAAAACCTGTGTGCCATCCTCGGCTTTGATGATTATGACAGCTGCCGGCGGATCAGGGCTGAAGGTTCCGGGCTGATTGGTCTTTTTGCACTCACGCAAAAATGTGACCGTGCCGCTGATCGGTGCATAGACCTTTGCATTCCACGAAAACCAGTCTTCATTTTCTACGCCGTCTGTGCGGTACAGTCGCATATAATACGGTGCGTCGCTGTTGAATGATGCGACCATACAATCCCTGCCAAGTGCATCTCCGAGTCCGATCAATTCCCCGTCATAGTGGTCATTGTATACCATATATCTGTCAAAAATCGGTGCAAGTTCTAACCGTTCCATAGTGCTCATTTCCTTTTATCGAACCACAAGCTCTCCGCTTACGGTATCAACCGTCAGCTCGTCGCCTGGTGCGATGTCACCGTGCAGGATGCACCTTGCGATCATGGTTTCCACCGTGTGCTGAATATATCTGCGGAGCGGTCTTGCACCGAACTGCGGATCGTAGGCAGCATCAACGATGTAGCTCTTTGCAGCATCCGTCAGCGTGCAGTGCAGCTGCTTTTCAAGCAGGCGTCTGTTCATATCTTTGATCTGCAGATCGATGATATTGAAGATGTTATCCTTGGTAAGCGGCTTATAGAAGACGATCTCGTCGAGGCGGTTCAGAAATTCCGGACGGAACTGCGTCTTTAACTGCCGCTCAACTTCGTTCTTTGCTGTCTGCGTGATGTTGCCGTTTTCATCGATGCCTTCGAGCAAAGATGCAGAGCCGAGGTTGGACGTGAGAATGATGATCGTGTTTTTAAAGTCCACTACCCTGCCCTGCGAATCTGTGACGTGGCCGTCATCGAGCACCTGCAGGAGAATGTTAAATACGTCCGGATGTGCCTTTTCGACTTCATCGAACAGCACCACGGAATACGGTCTGCGGCGGACGGCTTCGGTCAGCTGGCCACCTTCTTCATAGCCGACGTATCCCGGAGGTGCACCGATCAGGCGGGAAACAGAGAACTTCTCCATGTACTCCGTCATGTCGATGCGGACCATGTTCTTTTCATCGTCGAAAAGCTGCTCTGCCAGTGCCTTGGCAAGCTCTGTCTTGCCGACACCCGTGGGGCCGAGGAACAGGAACGAGCCGATCGGACGGTTCGGATCCTGGATGCCTGCACGGCTTCGCATAATCGCTTCCGCGACAACACGGACTGCCTCATCCTGGCCGACGACACGCTTATGCAGCTGCTCGTCAAGGTGGAGCAGTTTTTCACGCTCGCCTTCGACCAGTCTTGCAACCGGGATGCCCGTCCAGCGTTCTACAATGCGGGCGATCTCTTCCTCTGTGACCTTGTCACGAAGCAGACTCTGTTCCTTGGCGGTCTG
>JAZUDF010000088.1:0-13047 GCA_045639485.1 Faecousia sp.
CACACGCCGTCTGCTACGCCAAGGTGTCCTACGACACGGCCTACCTCAAATGCCACTATCCCAAGCAGTACATGGCGGCACTGATGACCTCGGTGCTTGACAGTGCGGTCAAGATCGCAGGCTACATCGCCGAATGCAAGGAAATGGGCATCCCCGTGCTTCCTCCGGACATCAACCGTTCTGAGGACGTGTTCACCGTGGAGGGTGATGCCATCCGCTTCGGCATGGCGGCAGTCAAAAACATCGGCAGGGGACTGATCCGCAGACTTGCGGATGAACGTGCCGAAAACGGCGAATTCACCTCTCTGGAAGACCTCTGCAGAAGGATGCAGGAGTCCGACCTCAACAAGCGTGCCGTGGAGAACCTCATCAAGTGCGGTGCGATGGACTGCTTCGGCTGCAAACGCAGTCAGCTGCTCTATACCTACGAAACGGTCATGGACACCGTTGCCGATACAAGCCGCCGGAACGTGGCGGGACAGATGGGCATGTTTGATATGCTCGACGACGAGCAGATCACGCAGTCCGTCCCGATGCCGGACGTGCCGGAGCTCGACCGTCAGCAGATGATGGCACTGGAAAAGGAAACCACCGGACTGTATCTCACCGGTCATCCAATGGACGAGTACCGGGCACTTCTGAAGCGTACCAACGTTGCACCGATCTGCGACGTTGTCGGCGAGGAGGCACGGTACGCAGACGAACAGATCGTCTCCGTGGCGGGCGTTGTGCAGTCGGTCAAGATGAAGACCACCCGCAACAACTCCACGATGGCATATGTCACGCTCGAAGACGACACCGCCTCCGTAGAGATGCTTGTATTCAGCAACGCACTCAGTCAGTACGGCGGCTACCTGAAAGAGAATGAAGCGGTCGTTGTGACCGGTAAGGTCTCTGTCAGAGAAGAAAAAGAGGCACAGATCATTCTCAACCGTGCAAAGCCGCTGTCCGACGTGACAGAGCAGCTCCCACAGCCGCAGACGGCACTTCAGGTGCAGAAACTCTATCTGCGTCTGCCCTCGGAAGACAGTCTGGAGTATCTCAAGACCAGAGCGATCCTGCAGATGTTCCCGGGCGAAACGCAGACGGTTCTGTACTTTGAAGACAGCAAATGCCGCCGCGGCACGACCTGCGATCCGCAGCCTGTTATGCTCGAAGAGCTGTCCGGCTTGCTCGGGACGGAAAGCGTTGTCCCAAAGTAACAAAAAACAACAAAATGTAGTGGTTTTGAAAAAATAACCCCTACACATTTAGTGATTTGTATGATATAATAACAAAAATGTGCGAAAGATGCAGAAAGGAGTGACAGAACTCTTGCAAAAAGTCAAATACGGTATCATTGCCGGCGTGCTTGCAGGGCTCCTGCTGCTTCTTTCCGGCTGCTTCATGCGATCAACGGAGGAACTGTACTGCGTCCCGAAACGCTCCAACACCTACCTCAACCTGCAGGAAACGGTCGAACTGGCGATCGGAGGCGGCGAGTATTGTGCACCGGTCTCCGGTGACAACCGTCAGGCGATCCAGCAGGCGGACTTGGACGGTGACGGACAGGACGAATATATCGTCTATGCCCGTACCGGCGAAGAAAAGCCTCTGAAGATCTTCATTTTCCAAAACGACGGCGATCGCTTCCTTTTGCGTCACACGCTGGAAGGCGAGGGCAGTGCGTTTGACCGTGTCTACTATGAACAGATCGACGGCGTCGGCGGCATGGAACTCGTGGTCGGACGCCGCGTGAGCGATCAGGTGCCGCAGGCACTGTCCGTCTATTCCTTCCGCACGGATGACATAGCGGAACTCGTTTCCACCAATTACACCGATTACACGGTCAGCGATGTGGATGCGGACGGATTGTCCGATCTGTTTGTCATCCGTTCGGACACCGAACAGCGAAATGCAGTCGCGGAGCTGTACCGCTGGCAGAACGGCGAGCTTGTCCGTGACAACGAGGCAGACCTTTCCGCACCGTCGGAAAGCTATAAGCGGACGATCATCGGCAATCTCTCGGACGGTACCCCGGCATTTTTTGTGGCGTCTTCCTACGATGAAAGCCGCATCATCACAGATGTGCTTGCCCTTCGGAACCAGACATTCTGCAACCTGACGATTTCCGATGAAAGCGGCATCAGTGCTTCGACCGTGCGAAACTATTACGTTTTCAGCACGGACATCGACGGTGACGGCATCACGGAAGTCCCGAATACGGAACTGCTGCCGTCCGTCAGCTACGATGCACAGACGGAAAACCAGTATCTTATCATCTGGAGCAGCGTCAACCCGGACGGTACCCGTGTCGAAAAAATGCGTACCTACCACAACTACGTAGACGGCTGGTATCTGGAACTGCCGAAAGAGTGGACGGAAAACCTTGTGGTTTCCCGCCGTATGCAGGGCGTTTCCATGGGTTATGTGTTCTACAAGCTGAATCCGGAAGGAAAGACCGAACGGTTCTTGAGCATTTACGAGATCAGCGGCGAAACGGACGCATCCGATCTCAACGCCGGACACGGCGTCCTGCTTGCAACGTGGAACGGTATGTCCTACGTTGCGTTTGCAGACAGCGGCGGAGCGGCAGCCACGCTTACGCAGGAGAAACTGCAGGGAATGTTCCACAGCATTACGACAGAGCCCACCACAGGCGATAACAGCCCGAGTTAAACGGAAATCCCCCGAAAAACAGAAGCCGTGAGGCCTCGAAGATAAGGAGAAACAATATGAAAAAGGTACTGATTTTGGAAGATGAAGTCAGCATCCGCAGTTTTGTTGTCATCAACCTCAGACGTGCAGGCTATGAAGCCATTGAAGCAGGCACCGGCATGGAAGCACTCGAACGCCTGAAAGAAAATCCCGATATCGGTGTGGCGATTTTAGACATCATGCTGCCGGATATCGACGGTTTTGAAGTCTGCCGCAACATCCGTGCGACCAATAAGACCATCGGCATCATCATGCTCACTGCCCGTACCGGCGAGATGGATAAGGTCACGGGACTTATGACCGGTGCGGACGACTATGTCACAAAGCCGTTCTCCCCGGCGGAGCTGACGGCACGTATCGACGCACTTTACCGCCGTATCGGCGGCGACGAGAACGCCGACTCCGAGATCCTGACGCAGGGACCGTTCGTGCTCAACCTTCGCAACCGCACGTTGGAAAAGGACGAACGCCGCATCAAGCTCACGCAGGTGGAATATGCCATCATGAAGCTTTTTATGCGGAATCCCGGCAGAGCACTGTCGCGTGAGGACATCCTCACCAGTGTCTGGGGACGCGATTATGACGGCGAACTGAAGATCGTCGACGTCAACATCCGCCGCCTGCGTATCAAGATCGAAAACGACACCGCGAACCCGACCTTTATTACCACAGTCTGGGGTTTCGGTTACAAGTGGGGTGCATAAAAGCCTGCATCCCTGCATGAGAAAACAGAAAGGAGGAACCGCGAATGAAACTCACCAAAAAGTTCAGCATGCCGAAAGGACTGCAACGCCGCTGGATGATCAACATCATGTCGATCGTCGCCGGCATCGTCGCACTCGCGGTCCTCGCGTTTTCCCTTGCCAACAGCATCTACCTTTACAATTCCATGCGTTCGGGACTCGAGGCAAAAGCCCGCACTTCCACGGACTTCCTCAACAGCTACCTTGCCCTCAACAGCAAGGACTACTACAACGCCTGCGTCTCGCTTGCACAGAACTATGAAGACAAAAACAACATTGAACTGCAGTTTATCCGCCCGGACGGCATGATCGTCGCCTCGTCCTACGGCATGCTCGGCAAAGAAACCGTTTATGAATCGGACATCACGCAGGCTCTGCAAAGCGGTCAGCTTACCTCCTTCACGGGCAAGAATCCGTCCACAGGCGAGCGGATCATGTCCGTGTCCATGCCGATGGTCTATTCTGACGGCCAGACAGTCGGCGTTTTACGCTACGTGACGAGCCTCCGCCTCGCGGACAGACAGATCCTCGGTGTCCTTGCCATCACGTTGCTTGTGGCACTTGCCGTTATGGCGATCATCATTTTCTCAAGCCGTCTGTTCATGCGATCCATTTTAGAGCCGATCTCGGAGATCACCGAAACGGCAAAACATATCGCAGCAGGCAGTTACGGTGCACAGATCAAGAAAAAATATGACGATGAGATCGGTGAGCTGGCAGACACGGTCAACGACATGTCTACCAAGATCAGCCAGACGGAAAAAATGCAGACCGAGTTCATGTCCTCTGTTTCGCATGAGCTTCGTACGCCGCTGACGGCGATCACGGGCTGGGGCGAGACCATTCTCTCCGATGAAGAGATGAACCCGGCAGTTACCAAACGCGGCATGGAAATCATCCTGCGAGAATCCAAACGTCTGACCTCCATGGTCGAAGACCTTCTGGAGTTCACACGTATGCAGGACGGCCGCTTTACCCTGAACATTCAGACCAGTGACATCCTCTCAGACTTTGAAGACACCGTATTCATGTACGGCAGCCGTCTGCGGCAGGAGGGTATCGAACTGGAGTATGTGGAAACGCAGGAAGAGATCCCGGAAATCCCCTGCGATCCTTCCAGACTCCGTCAGGTCTTTTTGAATATCCTTGACAATGCAGCCAAGCACGGCGGCGAAGGCAAGAAGATCACCGCCGGCATGACAAGAGAAGGTGATCAGGTCGTCGTCCGCATCCGTGACTTCGGCCCCGGTATCCCGGAAGACGAACTGCCGCACGTCAAGATGAAATTCTACAAAGGCAGCTCCAAAGCCAGAGGCAGCGGCATCGGTCTTGCTGTCTGCGAAGAGATCATCACCATGCACAACGGCACTCTGACACTTGCAAACGCGGAGGGCGGCGGCACACTCGTGACCATCAGCCTGCCCATTCCGGAGGAGACATAAACAATGGCAAAAAAAGAAAATACCCAGGAAAAATTCAAAACCATGATCGGCGGTCAGGCACTGATCGAAGGCATCATGATGCGAGGCCCCGAAAAGCAGGCGATCGTCTGCCGCAGCAAGGGCGAGCTCGTCACCAAGGTCGAACCGCTTATCAAAAAGAAGGGCATCCTGACGTGGCCGCTCATTCGCGGCATCGTCAATTTCGGCGGCTCCATGGTGGGCGGCGTGAAATCCCTGATGTACTCCGCAGAAATTTCCGCGGACGAGGAGGAAGGCGAAACTGCCGAAGAGCCTTCCAAATTCGATCAGTGGCTGGAAAAGAAACTGGGCTCGGAAAAATTCATGTCCGTCGTCATCGGCTTTGCCGCCTTCCTCGGCATCGCATTTTCCGTCCTTCTGTTCTTCTTCCTGCCGATCCTGCTCGGCGATCTGTTCCAGCGTCTGACCGGCTGCAATGTCCTCATCCAGCATCTGTTTGAAGGCCTGCTTCGCATCGTGATTTTCGTCATTTACATGATCCTTGTTTCCCGCATGAAAGAGATGAAGCGTGTGTTTGCCTACCACGGTGCGGAACACAAAACGATCCGATGCTATGAAGCAAAGCTCCCGCTGACCGTGGAAAACGTCAAGCCCATGACAAGAATGCATCCGCGTTGCGGCACAAGCTTTCTGTTTGTGGTCATGATCATTTCCATTTTGCTCTTCACGGTGGCATCTTATCTGCTCAATCTGTGGA
The DNA here is from genome assembly GCA_045639485.1 of Faecousia sp. Classification (GTDB taxonomy): domain Bacteria; phylum Bacillota; class Clostridia; order Oscillospirales; family Oscillospiraceae; genus JAFRPC01. The sequence continues at coordinate 5,619 of JAZUDF010000088.1, forward strand.
TCCCCGCACTTGCGGCCCTGCAGGAAGCAAACAAGCTTGCCTATAACCTCATCATGATGGGCGTGAAGATCATCATCCTTCTGCCGCTTGTCGTTTCCATCAGCTACGAATTCAACCGTCTGGTCGGCAGACATGACAACTGGTTTACAAGACTTCTCACCAAGCCCGGCATGGCAATGCAGCACTTCACCACCAACGAGCCGGATGACAGCATGATCGAGTGTGCCATCGAGTCACTGAAACTGGTGCTGCCGTCCGAGGAGGGACAGGACAAATGGTAAAAAAGTACAGCGATCTGTACCTTGACGCACGCAAGGCACTGCTTCCGGTCGACGGAATGTATGCTGCAAATATGGCACGGGAACTGCTGTGTGCAGCCTCCGGCAAAACTGCCGAGGCGATCATCGCAGACCGTGACCTCTACGCCTCTGAAGAGATATGTGCCCGCACGGAAGACTTCGTCAGACGCCATATTGCCGGCGAGCCGACCGCCTATATCATCGGAGAGTGGGACTTTTACGGCATGACGCTGACCGTCAGCAAGGACGTTCTCATCCCGCGTGACGACACCATGGCGGTGACGGAGCTTGCCATCAAAAAAGCACTGTTTTCTCCACAGAATCCTCGTATCCTCGACCTTTGCACCGGCTCCGGCTGTATCGGCATTGCGATCGCCAAACGCGTCAACGATGCCCGCGTGACCTTGGGCGACGTGTCACCGGACGCACTGAAAATCGCAAAAAAGAACGTGGCGGATCATCAGCTGACCGCTCGCGTGACCTGCATGCAGGTCGATGTGAAAAAGCCTGCTGCCGCGTTTTTAGGCAAGTTCGACCTCATTGTCGCCAACCCGCCCTACGTCACGACGGCGGAGATGGAAAAACTTGATGACAGCGTAAAAAAGTTCGAACCGCACCTTGCTCTCCACGGCGGGGAAGACGGCCTCGACTATTACCGTGCAATTTTAGACAACTTCACCCCAGCACTCAACCCCGGCGGCTATCTGTGCTTCGAATTCGGTATGGGGCAGGAAGACGCAGTGTGCGATCTTCTGCTGCAGCATGATTATGAGGTGCAGGAACTTAAACGTGACAATTCGTACATTACCCGGGCGGTCGCTGCCCGTCTGAAAAGAGAGGAAGCATAATTATGGCACAGAAAAAACCTGCTTATGAAGCCCCGACTCCCGCAAGCGATAAGAAAAAAGCACTTGCCACTGCGATCAGCCAGATCGAAAAGAACTTCGGCAAGGGTGCAGTCATGCGTCTGGGCGACCGTCCTGAACTGAACCTTGACGTCATTCCCACCGGCTCTCTGGCACTCGATGCCGCACTCGGTATCGGCGGCGTGCCGAAGGGCAGAATCATTGAGATCTACGGCCCGGAATCTTCCGGTAAGACCACCCTCGCTCTGCACATTCTGGCAGAAGCACAGAAAAAGGGCGGCGAAGTTGCCTTCGTCGACGCAGAGCACGCACTCGATCCCATCTACGCCGCAGCGATCGGCGTTGACATCGACTCCATGCTCGTCTCTCAGCCGGATACCGGTGAGCAGGCACTGGAGATCACGGATGCCCTCGTTCGTTCCGGTGCAGTTGACGCCGTTGTCGTGGACTCCGTTGCAGCTCTGACGCCGCGTGCTGAAATCGAAGGCGAAATGGGCGACCAGTTCGTCGGTCTGCAGGCACGAATGATGTCGCAGGCACTGCGGAAACTGGCAGGCACTGTCTCCAAGACCAACTGCGTGGTCATCTTCATCAACCAGCTGCGTATGAAGATCGGCGTCATGTACGGCAACCCCGAAACGACGACTGGCGGCAACGCACTGAAATTCTACTCTTCCGTCCGTCTGGACGTCCGCCGCGTCGAGTCCGTCAAGAACGGTTCCGAGGTCGGCGGCAACCACGTCCGCGTCAAGGTCGTGAAGAACAAGGTCGCACCTCCGTTCCGTGAAGCACACTTCGACATCGTCTTCGGCGAGGGCATCTCCAAGTGGGGCGAACTCGTCGACATGGCAGTGGAAATGGATCTCATCCAGAAGGCCGGCAGCTGGTTCTCCATGGACGGCGAACGTATCGGCCAGGGCAAGGACAACGTCAAGGCATACCTGCAGGAAAATGCCGAGATCGCTGCCGAACTCGAAGCCAAAGTGCGTGAAAACCTCTATGCCCGTGCACAGAGCAGCAAGCGTCCCGCACAGCCGGCAGGCCCTGCGGTAGACATTTCTGCAGAAGATTTTGACGATGAAGATTAAAGAACTTCGCCCGCCGCAGCAGCCGAAAGGCAAGTGGACGGTCATCTTTGAAGAAGGTGACAGCCTGCGTCTGCCGGCTGTGGTCGTGGCGGATGAAGGACTGTTTGCAGGACGCGAACTGTCGGAAGAGGAATTGCAAAGCGTCAAGACCGCAGCAGGTGCGGTGTCTGCAAAGGAACGTGCCGTACGCATCATTTCCGCTGCCGACGTGTCCAAAGCCGACCTGCAAAGGCGTCTGACCGAAAAAGGCGAAACGCCCGAAGATGCAAAAAATGCGGTCGCCTGGCTCGCCGAAATGCACCTTTTAGATGACAGCCGTGTTGCCATGCAGATCGTCGAACGCGGTGTCAGCCGCGGCTACGGCAAAAACCGCATCAAGCAGATGCTCTACGAAAAGAAGGTCCCGAAAGAATACTGGGACGCCGCACTTGCGAACGTCCCGGAAATGGGCGACGAGATCGACCGTTTCCTGCAGCAGAAGCTGCACGGGACAGATCCCGATAAAAAAGAACTCGACCGCGTTATCGCGGCACTGGTTCGCCGCGGACACAGCTGGTCGGATATCCAATCCGCACTTTCCCGCTACCGCGACAACCTCTCGTAGCCTTCCCCTTGAGGGGAAGGTGGCACGGCAAAAGCCGTGCCGGATGAGGTGTCCTCAACAAGTGTCATCCTGAGCAACGCGAAGGATCTACTATCAACAACCGCAACAACCCGGAGGCATACATATGGCACATACCGTTGGCTTTATTTCACTTGGCTGTGCAAAAAATCAGGTCGACTGTGAGCAGATGATGTTCCTGCTGCAGCAGGCAGGCTACCGCATCTCCGAAACGGTGGAGAATACGGACCTTGTCATCATCAACACCTGTGGCTTCATCGATGCAGCAAAAAGTGAAGCCATTGACCGTATTCTTTTCGCAGGCAGTCTCAAAGAGCAGGGACTGGTCGGCAAGATCTTAGTTACCGGCTGTCTGGCACAGCGTTATCAGAAGGAGATCCTCGACGAACTTCCCGAGGTAGACGGCGTTTTAGGCACCGGCAGTTATTTTGACGTTGTCAGTGCAGTGAAGCAGCTGCTCGACGGAAAGACCGTCGCACAGTTTGACAGCATCGATGCTGCCGTACCGGAGTGCGACCGCGTGCTTACCACACCCGAGCATGTTGCCTACATCAAGATCGCCGAAGGCTGCGACAACCGTTGTGCCTATTGCGTCATCCCGAGCCTGCGTGGCAAGTTCCGCAGCAGAGCCATGGACGACGTGCTCTATGAAGCACGGATGCTTGCCGAAAACGGCGTCAAGGAACTCATTGTCGTTGCACAGGACACCAGCCGCTACGGTACGGACTCGCACCAGAAACGCCTGCTTGCCACGCTCCTGCGGGAACTGTGCAAAATTGAAAAGCTTCATTGGATCCGTGTCCACTACTGCTATCCGGACGAGATCACGGACGAACTGATCGACACCTTCGCATCCGAGCCCAAGATCGTCAAGTACATGGACATCCCCATCCAGCATGTCAACAACGACATTCTCCGCCGCATGAACCGCCGCGGCAACAAGGATTATTTAGAAGAACTTTTCCCCAAACTGCGTGCACGCATCCCGGGACTTGTGATCCGCACAAGCATCATCACGGGTCTGCCCGGTGAGGGAGACGAAGAGTTCACGGAGCTTTGTGAATTTCTCAAAAAGCACAAGCTTGAGCGTGTCGGTGCCTTTGCATTTTCGCCCGAAGAAGGCACACCGGCAGCCGAAATGGACTATCCCGACAGTGACATCGCTGCCCGCCGTGCAGAGGTCATCAATGAGCTGCAGTCTCGTGTCATGGATGAGTATAACGAACGCCGTCAGGGACAGACGATGGAGGTCCTTTGCGAAGGCTACGATGGCGAATACTATTCCGGCCGCACCTACGCAGACTCTCCCGATATTGACGGCACGGTCTACTTCACATCCGACGCTCCGGTTCCTATCGGAGACTTTGTCAATGTCCGCATCACCGGCGTGATGGACGGCGATCTGACAGGGGAGGCAATCGAATGACAACAGCAAGCAAATTCACCATGGCACGGATCTTTATGATCCCGGCCTTCATGGTCGCATTCTATCTCAGCAAGCAGACCGAATGGCTCAAATATCTGGCACTCGGCATCTTTATTCTTGCCAGTGTCACGGACTTCATCGACGGACAGATCGCCCGCCGCTGCAATCAGACCTCCGACTTCGGCAAGTTCCTTGATCCTCTGGCAGACAAGCTTCTTGTTATTTCTGCGATGGCGATCTTCTGCGAGTGGGGCAACTTTCCTGCATGGGCATTTATGATTGTTCTGGCACGTGAATTTGCCGTCACCGGACTGCGTCTGATCGCCGTCGGCAACGGCACGGTCATCGCGGCGGGCTGGTCGGGCAAGGTCAAGACCTTCTCCACCATGGTCGCTCTTTGTGTGTGGATCGTGTTCCATACCGTCACCCCGATGAACTGGCTCGACTGGGCAATTACCGGCATCATCGTGCTACCTACCGTCTACTCCGGCATTGAGTATTTCATCAAAAACTGGAGTTGTTTAGGACTCGGCAAGAAATAAATTGACACCAAACACAAAATCTGCTACTATACTGACAATGAAATGAATATCGCGTTGACCGAAAAGAGTAATCCTTCAAAAAGCACCCCAGAGAGTGACCGCCATCGGCTGAAAGCGGACACGGTGCAGGAAAGATGAAAGTGCGTTCGTGAGCGAGGGGAGACCCCGTGAGGCCGCGTCAGAGCCAAAGTGAGAAATCAGAGTGGAACCGCGAGCATCAGCCCGCCTCTAATTGTTTTAGAGGCGGGCTGTTTTGTTTTTGTGTCATCCTGAGGAGCTTTGCTCCGAAGGATCTACTTCCGAAACTCACCCATCTGCAATGGAGGAAACCCATATGCGTCTTTTTGAGACCATCCGAGCCTATCAGAAAAACGATCCGGCAGCCCGTTCCGGACTGGAAATTTTCCTGCTGTATAACGGCCTGCACGCACAGATCAGCTACCGCTTTTCTCATTGGTTTTACAAACATCATATGCAGTTTATCGCCCGTTGGATCTCGCAGGGCAGCAAACGCCGCACGGGCATAGAGATCCATCCTGCCGCCACGATCGGCAGACGACTTGTCATCGATCACGGTACCGGCATCGTCATCGGTGCCACGGCGGAGATCGGCGATGACTGCCTTTTATATCAGGGCGTGACCTTGGGCGGTACCGGCCACGCACACGGCAAGCGTCACCCGACACTCGGCAACAACGTCATGGTCGGCTGCGGTGCCAAGGTGCTCGGACCTTTCAAGGTCGGCGACAACTCCAAGATCGCGGCAAACTCCGTTGTCCTGCGTGAGGTGCCGCCCAACTGTACCGTCGTCGGCATTCCCGGTCATATCGTCCGTCAGGGCGGCGAAAAACTCGACCACATCCATACGCCCGATCCGATCCAGCTTGAGATCAACGAGCTGACAGAGCGGCTCAATCAACTTGAAAAACTGTTACTGGAAAAAGGAGAATAACCATGTATCTGTATAATTCCGCTTCCCGCAAAAAGGAACTCTTTACCCCCAACAACCCCGACATCGTTAAGATGTATACCTGCGGCCCCACGGTCTACCATTTTGCCCACATCGGCAATCTGCGTTCCTACATCATGGAGGACGTGCTTGAAAAGTACCTGCGATATGCCGGCTACAATGTCAAGCGTGTCATGAACATCACGGATGTCGGTCACCTTTCCTCCGACGGTGACACGGGCGAAGACAAAATGCTCAAGGGTGCCAAACGTGAGCATAAGTCCGTCATGGAGATCGCAAAATATTATACTGATGCTTTCTTCTCCGACTGCGAAAAGCTCAACATCAAGCGTCCCGACGTGGTAGAACCTGCCACCAACTGTATCGACGATTATATCAGGATCGTCTCCAAGCTCGTCGAAGACGGCTACGGCTACCTTGCCGGCGGCAACGTCTACTTCGACACCTCCAAACTTGACAAGTACTACATCTTCAACGACTTCGACGAAGAAGATCTGGCAGTCGGTGTCCGCGACAGCGTGGAAGAGGACACCAACAAACGCAACAAGAACGACTTCGTCCTCTGGTTCACCAAGTCCAAGTTTGAAGATCAGGCTCTCAAATGGGACTCTCCCTGGGGCGTCGGCTATCCCGGCTGGCACATTGAATGCACCGGCATTTCCCTCAAGCATCTGGGCGAAGATCTCGACATCCACTGCGGCGGCATCGACAATGCTTTCCCGCATCACACCAATGAGATCGCACAGTCTGAAAGCTACCTCGGTCACAAATGGTGCAACTACTGGTTCCATGTCCTGCACCTCAACACCGCCTCCGGCAAGATGTCCAAATCCTCCGGTGAATTTTTGACCGTGTCGCTGCTTGAAAGCAAGGGCTACGATCCGCTTGCCTACCGTTTCTTCTGCCTGCAGAGCCACTACCGCAAGAATCTTGTTTTCACCTATGAAAACCTCGATAACGCAGTTGCCGCCTACGGCAAGCTGATCGACAAGATCGCGGCACTCGATCCCGAAGACAAAGCACCCGTGGACGATGCTGCTCTGGCAGAACTGCAAGCCCGCTTCATGAAGGGTATGGATGCTGACCTCAATACCTCCCTCGGCATTACAGCTCTTTACGATGTTCTCAAAGCCAAAACGAATGACGCGACCAAACTCGCAGCCCTCAACGATTTCGACCGTGTCCTCGGTCTGAATCTGCTTTCAGCCGCCGCCAAGAAGCGTGCAGACGCACCGAAGGAAGAAAGCGATCCCGTCATCGACGGTATGCTTGCACAGAGAGCCGCCGCCAAGAAGGAAAAGAACTTCGCAGAGGCCGACCGCATCCGCGACGAACTCAAAGCCATGGGCATCGAGATCATCGACACCCCGCAGGGTGCCAAGTGGAAACGGATCTGATTTTGAGAATAAGAAAAAGCACAAGCCAAACGGCTTGTGCTTTTCTTGTAGGGAACGATGCCCACATCGTCCTGCCGAAACCTTCCCCTTGAGGGGAAGGTGGCAGCCGCAGGCTGACGGATGAGGTGTCATTGCGAGTCGATGCAATCGGCGTGTCAGATTTAAAGTTCAAATCCCTTTTTTTCTCACTCCGCCATAAAAGTGATCCCGATGCTAAAA
>JAZUDF010000089.1:0-5108 GCA_045639485.1 Faecousia sp.
CGGAGGTGTACTGCATATTGCACACGTCGGTGGGACGGACCTCGGAAGCCATGTGGAGAATTTCGCTGTGCGGCACAAGGCTCTTGCGTTCCATTGCCTGCTCAAAGGTCAGGCAGCCGGGCATCGTGCAGCCGACGGTGATGACGTTGCGTAAAAACGGCAGACGCTTGCAGTGCAGCGGCTTGCCGGCTTCGCTTGACGCGATCTCGGGGCAAAGTTCATTGATGCTCTTGCGGTAATCCGAGTCCTTCGAGCCGCTGATCATAATGAGCGTGTGGGTGTCGGACTGCCGCAGCAGATATTCAATTTCGTGGATCTTGTAGGCGGTGTTGACGGAAACCAGCACGGCACCGATCTTTGTCACCGCCCAGAAGGAGATGAACCACTCCGGCACGTTGGTCGCCCAGATGGAGACCTTGTGACCGGGACGCACACCGAGGGACACGAGGGCACGGGCAAAATCGTCCACGTCACGCCGGAATTCCTCATAGGTGCGGGTGTAGTCCAGTGTGGTATAGCGGAAGGCGTACTGGTCGGGGAACTCCTCCACGAGCCGGTCAAGGACACGGGAGAAGGTGGTGTCGATCAGTTCGTCTTTTTTCCAGATATAGTGGCCGGAGCCGTCGTGATTGGGATACAGCCGCCGCTGCTTTTTCTCGCGTCCGAACTGCCGCATAAAGGAAACAAAATGGGGCAGAACGATCTGGCAGTCGTCAAAACCCTGCATCTGTTCGGGTGCGTAGGCAAGACACATCGAGCCGTCGTAGTCCACGGAGGACAGTGCGATCATCACTTCATCGATCGGCAGCTCACCGTCTCCGAGCGGGAGAAAATGCAGTGCCTTGTCGGAGTCTTTGAAGTGCGTGTGACGGATGTAAGCACCCAAATGCTCTACCGTCTCGCCGGGAGCTTCGCCTGCATCAAAGAAGGTGCAGTGGCAGTCCCAGAGAGCCGCCACGTAGTCGCTGGCGAAGGTCTCCAGTAAACTCCGCAGATGTGCGGTGTCGGAGAATACGCCGTCCGTTGCGATGAGCAGCGTGACGTGCGAGCTTTCCAGACGGGGAAGCACGGCAAAGATCTGCTCTGACACGGCCTGCTCGTCATCGGCCCTGACGTGTACGGTGAGGTTTCCGATATGCAGTTCGGCAGCACAGTCGATCAGTGCCTCCAGCCCGGCAGCATCCTTCGAAAGATCGCAGTCCGTGTCAAGACAGTCGATCGAGATGCCGCGGTTGCGAAGCTCCCGCAGCGTCGTACCGAGCTGCTTCGGGGCAAAGGCACCCTCACGGCGGAGCAGCTCCGGAAACACACTGTACAGTTCGATGCCGGAAAAGCCCATCTCGTCTGCGAGATCCTGCAGTGCCTTAAAGGACAGCTGCGGCCAGCTTTTTGCACAGAATGAAAGCCTCATCCGTGTGCCTCCTCGTAGAGAATTTTGTTGAGTGCATTCACGTAGGCAGCCACACCGGAGCCGATGATGTCCGTGGACAGACCTTTGCCGGAGTAGACCTTGCCGCCGGAGCGGAGTTTCACAACGGTCTGGCCCATGGCTTCACGCCCTTCGGAAACCGCCTGGATCTGGAAGTCATCGAGCTCGTAGTGATGCCCGGTGATTTTTTCGATGGCGAGGAATGCCGCGTCGATCGGGCCGTCGCCGAGGGACAGTCCGTCAAAGGTTTCTTCGCCTTTTTTCAGTTTGATATGTGCCTGAATGTCAATGGCGTTGCCGGTGGTGACAACGTAGTTTTCCAGCGTATAGGTCGCGGGGACCTGCATGGCCTCGGAAGCGATGATCGCCTCCAGCTCGCCGGAGGAAACGCGTTCTTTCCTCTTTGCCACCTTTTCAAACGCCTTGAAGATCCGCAGCTTGTCCGCTTCGTCTAATTCGTAGCCAAGCGATTCCGCTCCGCGTACGATGTCTTCCATGGAGCTTTGTGCAGAATAATCCGGATCGTCCGGATGGGAACGCACGCCGTCTTCAAACGGAGAACGCTCATCGGATTTTCTGTCGGAAAGACGTGCAAGCTGCTGCAGAATGCGGTTGATCTGCGTAAAGCGGAGAGAAGAAGTGACGCCGAGTGCTTCTGCCTTCGAAGACAGCATTCTCGCAATGCCGCCGAGCGATACGGTCTCGATATTCGGCACGGAAGTCACTTTGAGTTCGCCCGCACCTTCCTGCAGTGCGGAGATCGCCAGTGCGTTGGCAGTCTCAAATTCATCCGAGCAGGCAACGCCGAGCACCACGCCGGAAAGAGCGGGAACGGCGGCGTAGAGTCTGCGGATAAAGTCTGCAAATTCGCCCGGCAGCATCGTGCCTGCGGTGTCGCAGACCGTGACGGTCGTGGCACCGGCCTCAATGGCGGCAGAAAGCACCTTGCACAGATAGTCATAATCTGCTCTTGTGGCATCATCGGCGACATATTCCACGTCGTCGCAGAAGCCCTTGCAGCATTTGACCGCCTCTGCAATGTCCTGCAGCATGGCGTCTGCCTTTCTGTGGTACACGTATTCCATTCTGGAAACGCTCACGGCGGCACTGACCTGCAGACGGGCGTGCTTCGCAGTTTTCAGTGCGTCCCACACGGCACCGATCGCATCGGGTGCAAAGCCGGGGCAGACGGCGAGGGTGCTGTCTGTGACCGATGCGGCAACGGACTTGATCAGCAGTCCGTCCGCGATGCTGCCCGTCATGGAGCCGAGTTCAATCACGTCGACACCGAGCCGGTCGAGCAGCTTTGCAGCTTCGATCTTTTCACGGAAGGTCAGAGCGGTGCGTGTTTCGGAGGACGGCACCGCAAGCATAAAATCACAAATGCGGATCTTTCTCATAAATTACAGTTCACTTCCCAGCATGATGGCCTCGCGGTTGAATTTCAGAAGGTCTGCGTGGCGTGCGGAGATGCACTTGCCGAGAGCCTTTTCAAGCGAGTCTTCGGTCATGCTGTTTTCGTTTTTCAGGAGGTTGCCCATGATGATCATGTTGGCAAGCGTGTCCAGACCTTTCTGGGCTGCCAGCTTGGTCGCGGGGATGTAGTGGACGGTCACGTCGGTACGGTTGACCTTGCGTTCGATGAGGGAGGAGTCCACGTAGATGGTGCCGCCGGGAACGACAGCGTCCTCATAGCGGTCGAGGGACGGCAGGTTCATGGCAACGAGCACGTCCGGCTCCAGAACGATGGGAGCACCGATGGGCTCATCGGACACGATGACACTGCAGTTGGCGGTGCCGCCACGCATTTCGGGACCGTAGGAGGGAAGCCAGCTGACGTTCTTTCCTTCGGTCAGACCTTTGTAGGCCAGCAGTTTACCGGCAAACAGGATGCCCTGTCCGCCAAAGCCTGCAAACAGATACTGTGTCGTCATTTTGCCACCTCCGCATTTGCCGAGCGGTCTTTGTAAACGCCCAGAGGATAGTAGGGGATCATTGCGTCGTCGATCCACTGCAGTGCCTTCTGCGGTGTCATGCCCCAGTTGGTCGGGCAGGCGGAAATGACTTCCACGAGAGAGAAGCCCTTGCCGTCGAGCTGATTCTGGAATGCCTTTTTGATGGCCTTCTTTGCCTTGCGGACGTTGGGAACGGAATTGACTGTCACACGCTCCAGGTATTCGGGACCTTCCAGCTCTGAAAGCATTTCACAGATCTTGACGGGATAGCCGCACAGCTTGGGATCGCGGCCGTAAGGAGAGGTCTGCGTGACCTGACCGACCAACGATGTCGGAGCCATCTGACCGCCGGTCATGCCGTAGATCGCATTGTTGATGAAAATGACGGTGATGTTTTCGTTTCTTGCCGCGGCATGCACGATCTCTGCTGTGCCGATGGAGGCAAGGTCGCCGTCACCCTGATAGGTAAAGACAACGTTCTTTTCGGGATTTGCACGCTTCACGCCGGTGGCGACAGCGGGTGCTCTGCCGTGGGCTGCCTCGATCATGTCGCAGGAGAAATAATCGTAAGCCATAACAGCACAGCCGACCGGAGCGATACCGATCGTTCTGCCTTCGATGCCGAGCTCGTCAATGACTTCTGCGACGAGTCTGTGGATAATGCCGTGGGTACAACCGGGGCAATAGTGCAGCGGCACGTCCAAAAGGGCGTTCGGTCTGTCAAATACTACCATGCTTACTTTCCTCCTTTCGCAGCTTTGCGGATCGCGTCAAGTACCTGTGCGGGCGTGGGGATCATGCCGCCGACGCGGCTGCACAGTGTAACGGGAACTTTGCACTCGCAGGCAAGCTTCACGTCCTCAATCAGCTGGCCCATGGAAAGCTCCACAGAGATGATGGAAGAACAATGCTCTGCCGCCTTTGCATAGGGTGCCTTGGGGAAGGGCCATACCGTGATGGGACGGATCAGACCGACCTTGATGCCTTCCTTGCGGGCAGCGTTGACTGCGTTTTTTGTCACTCTGGCGGCGATGCCGAATGCCGTCACGGCGATTTCCGCATCGCCCATCAGATATTCTTCATACATCGGCTCGCTCTTTTCAATCTCGGCATAGCGTTCATAGCGGGCGATGTTCGTTTCTTCAAGTTCTGCCGGGTTGAGGTACAGAGAGTTGATCACGTTGTGTGCACGCTTTCCTTCGGTGCCGGTGGTCGCCCAGGGCTTTTCGGGTGCTGCACTGATCGCAAAGTCAAAGGACACGGGCTCCATCATCTGACCGATGGTGCCGTCGGCGAGGATCATGACGGGCATGCGGTACTTGTCTGCAAGATCGAATGCCTTGATGGTCAGCTCTGCCATCTCCTGCACGGAATCGGGCGTCAGAACGATCATGTGATAGTCACCGTGACCGCCGCCGCGGGTTGCCTGGAAGTAGTCGGACTGGCTCGGCTGGATGCCGCCGAGGCCGGGGCCGCCACGCTGTGCGTTGACGATGACAGCGGGCAGGTCGGAGCCTGCAAGATAGGAGATGCCTTCGCCCTTCAGAGAGATTCCGGGGCTGGAAGAGGAGGTCATGACACGCACGCCTGCAGCGGACGCACCGTAGACCATGTTGATGGCGGCGAATTCACTTTCCGCCTGCAGGAACGTACCGCCGATCTTCGGCATACGCTTTGCCATGTAAGCGGCGATCTCGGTCTGCGTGGTGGGGGGGTGGGCGAAA
>JAZUDF010000090.1:0-3080 GCA_045639485.1 Faecousia sp.
GCTTTTCGGACTGTGACAGACCAAACCCGCTTTATTTCCGCACCACCGACGAGATGCTCGAGGAGTTCTCGTACTTAGGCGAAGAGAAGGCGTTTGAGGTGGTCGTCACCAACACCAACCTCATTGCGGACATGTGCGAAACAGTGCGTCCCGTGCCGCACAACCTCTTTGCTCCGAAGATCGAAAACTCTGTTGAAGACCTGAAAGCACTGGTTTACGGCAAGATGGAAAAGCTGTACGGCAAAAACCCGCCGGAACTTATCACAAAGCGTGTGGAGACCGAGCTGAACGATATCATCAGCTGTCACTACGACGTCATCTATATGTCGGCACAGAAACTCGTGCAGAACTCCCTGGAGCACGGGTACCTGGTCGGCTCCCGAGGCTCTGTCGGCTCGTCCATCGTCGCATTTATGTCCGGCATCACGGAGGTCAACTCCTTCCCGCCGCATTACCGCTGCCCGAATCCGGAGTGTAAGTTTACCACCTTTGAGGTGCCGGAGGGCTGCAACTGCGGTGCCGACCTGCCGGATGCGGTCTGCCCGCACTGCGGTACGCCGTTTGAAAAAGACGGCTTCAATATCCCGTTTGAGACCTTCCTCGGCTTCGGCGGCGACAAGGTGCCCGATATCGACCTCAACTTCTCCGGCGAATATCAGGCAAACGCCCACGCCTACTGTGTGGAAATGTTCGGCAAATCACACGTCTTCCGTGCGGGCACCATCGGCGGTGTCGCGGAAAAGACGGCGTACGGCTATGCCAAGAATTACCTCGCTGACCGCAATCTCCATGTCGGCAAGGCGGAGGAAGACCGTCTGGCAGCCGGCTGCGTCGGTGTCAAGCGTACCACGGGACAGCACCCCGGCGGTCTTGTCGTCATCCCGCAGGAGAATGAGATCTGGGATTTCTGCCCCGTGCAGCATCCCGCAGACGATCCGACGTCCGACTGGATCACCACGCATTTTGAATACCACTCCATGGAAGAAAACCTCCTGAAGCTCGATATGCTCGGACACGATGATCCGACCATGATCCGTATGCTGCAGGATATGACCGGCATCGATCCGCAGAAGATCCCGCTGGACGATCAGGCGACCATGGCGATCTTTACCTCTTCCGAGGGCATCGGCTACAAGGACGATCCCATTTTAGGCCCCACGGGTGCTGTCGGCATTCCCGAATTCGGCACCGGCTTCACACGCGGCATGCTCGTTGACACACAGCCGAAGCAGTTTGATACGCTGCTGCGTCTGTCCGGCTTCTCGCACGGCACGGACGTGTGGCTCGGCAACGCGAAGGATCTTATTTTGAGCGGAACTGCCTCCGTCAATCAGGCGATCGGCTGCCGTGACGATATCATGCTCTACCTCATCAAGTGCGGTCTGCCGGAAAAACGTGCCTTCAAAATGATGGAGGCTGTCCGTAAGGGTGCCATCCACAAGGGCAAGCCGTGGCCCGAGGGCATCGAAGACGAGATGCGGCAGCACAACGTGCCGGAGTGGTACATCGAATCCTGCAGAAAGATCAAGTACCTGTTCCCGAAAGCACACGCCGTTGCTTACGTCATGATGGCGTTCCGCATCGCGTGGTTCAAGGTGCACGAGCCTCTGGCCTTCTATTCGGCGTATTTCTACCGCCGCAGCCAGAAGGGCGGCTTTGATGCGGAAATGATGTGCCGGGGCAAGCAGAAGGTCATGGATTGCATCAAGACGATCAAGGCGGCGGAAACAGTCTCCGCAAAGGATGAAGATCTGCTGACCACGCTGGAGGTCTGCTACGAGTATTACCTGCGTGGCTTTGACTTTGCACCGATCTCACTGTATGATTCCCACGCCACAAAGTTTGTCCCGCTGAAAGAGAAGAATATGCTCCTGCCGCCGTTTGTCGCGGTGTCGGGACTTGGCGAAACGGCTGCATGGGACATTCTGGAGGGCAGAAAGGACAAGCACTTCATCTCCATTGAGGAGTTCTCCGCTGCCTGCCCGAAGGTGTCGCAGACGCACATCGAATACCTGAAATCTGCCGGTGCTTTCGGTGATCTGCCGGAAACCAGTCAGGTGTCGCTGTTCTGACGGACGGCAAAATAGACAAAATCTCCGCCCGGTTTTCGTTCACCTATCCAAAGAATGAAAAAGAGCGAAAATAGCCGTTGCGGAGCGTGCGTCCATCGGATATAATTTAAATGTTGTTTTGAAAAAATGAAAATAGGAGAATTTGATCATGCAAAAACTTGAAAAACAGTTCCATATCCATTGTGTCGAAGGCGACGTCGGCCGCTATGTCATTCTTCCCGGCGATCCCGGCCGCTGTGCATCCATCGCAGCACTCTTCGACGATGCAAAGCAAATTGCCTATAACCGCGAATTCAACGTCTACACCGGCTATCTGCTGGGCGAAAAGGTCAGCGTCTGCTCCACCGGCATCGGCGGCCCGTCTGCTTCCATCGCGATGGAAGAGCTGCACAACTGCGGTGCAGACACCTTCATCCGTACCGGCACCTGCGGCGGCATCAACCTGAACGTCCAGTCCGGCGACATCGTCGTTGCCACCGGTGCCATCCGCTTTGAGCACACCTCCATGGAATATGCTCCCATCGAATATCCTGCCGTTGCCAACCTCGACTGCACCATCGCCCTGCGTGATGCTGCTCTTGCCATGGGCAAGACCACGCACGTCGGCGTCGTTCAGTGCAAGGACGCGTTCTACGGTCAGCACAGCCCTGCAAAGATGCCCGTTTCCTACGAACTTCTGCAGAAGTGGGAAGCATGGAAACGCCTCGGCGTTCTGGCTTCCGAAATGGAATCTGCCGCACTGTTCGTTGTTGCGGATGCTCTCGGCTGCCGCTGCGGTTCCTGCTTCCACGTCATCTGGAACCAGGAGCGTGAAGCTGCCGGCCTCGACCAGAAGATGAGCGAGGATACCTCCGCTTCCGTCCGCGTCGCCGTTGACGCATTGAAGCTGATGATCGAACGCGACAGAGCCGCAAAGCAGTAAAAGTTAAAAACAAAAAAGGATGCCTCACCGAAAAAGTGAGGCAGCCTTTTTTGAAGCCAAAATAGATTTTTGCCCCCAAAAAGCAG
>JAZUDF010000091.1:0-4291 GCA_045639485.1 Faecousia sp.
TTTCGTTGGCTATTCATTAAAGCAATTTCTTGACATCTAATGAACAACTATTAATTAATTGTCCAAGGTGCTATCTTGTTCATGTTTCACGTTGTTTAATTTTCAAGCTGCAAGCCCGTGCTTTGCACGTGCCTAGATATAGTAGCACTCCGCCCCATATTTGTCAAGCAATTTTTCTGCACTTTTTTGAAGTTTTTTTCCGTCACTATCCATGGTGGAAAATGCCGCTTTTCACCACACAATACAGTGGGCTTTGACAGAAAAATGCCCGCACAAACGTGCGGGCATTGCAATCTTTTCGGTTATTTGCCGTTGGTGTTTCTCGGGATCGGAACGACGGCGACATTTTTGTACATGAAGCGATCCTGTTTGCCTGTGAGAAGGAAGCTTCCTTCGCGGGTATAGTTTGATGCTTCCGTTTTGCCGTGGACGTTGTGGATCTGTCCTTTCAGCACTCCCATCGGGATCAGTGCGAGTAGGAAACCACCGAGGACACACAGCACCACCCAAAGCGTGTTGAAATACTCAATCTCCGCATTGCCGCCAAACAGCTGCGTAAGCAGGTAGATGCCGTATCCGAGAACCGCGAACAGCAGTGCATAAAGAAGATGCCATTTCCAATAGGCAGCCTTGTCCATCGGCATATTGCCGACGAACTTTCCGCTCTGGCCGTTCATTGCAAAGGTGTACTTCTGATTTTCATAGGTCGTGTTGAGCAGCCACACGGGATACAGAGCGTATTTTGCCTTGGCATTGTTGAAGGTGACCGTGCCGCCGCTTTCAGTCACGGAGCCGTAGCCCGTGACGGTGTTGCGGAACGTAGACTTGGTCGTCGACTGCATCCGCTGGTTGACGTGCTCGGTGCATTCTTCCGACGTGACATCATAGCGGTCAGCGATATAGCCCGCCAGATACGCCGTCTGAAAATCTACCGCTTCGGTAAAATCGTAAGGCTCCAAAGACTCCATCAGATCGTCCGGCATCTTGGACGAGCCGTCCGCCGGGACATTGTCAAATGCGATGGAGCCGGAACGGGAAATGTCGTAATACGAAGTTTCGGTATAGTTGTTTCTGCCGTCTGTCCACATACGAACCTTGGTGCCCTTGTACCGTAGATCGGCATAGGCCTCCGCATCGTACAGCCAGAACGGGACATAAACGCCTTTGATCTCGTCGATGTGGTTTTCACTGCTGAACAGCTTCGGCAGAAGCTTCTTTTTGCTCATGTGCGTTTTGAGTGCTTCTTTTGCTGCCGCCTTGTCCAGCTTGAACGGGATGACATAGTCCGGCTTGAGGTCACCGGAAAACTGTCCGGTCAGAACGACCGGATTGCCGCAGTACGGGCAGGTCGTTGCACCCGTCGTGGCTTCTGCAACGATTTCGCCGCCGCAGGACTTGCAGGCATAGACGTTCATGCCATCCGTTTCGCCTTCTGCCCAAGCAGTATCAGGCTGATCCCACTGGGGCTCTTCCTGCACTTCCGTATCCAGCACGTCGTCCTGATCTTTGAGCGAGTCTACATCAAACACAGAGTCACAGTACGGACACTTCATCTGCTGCAGACTGCTGTTGAACTCAATAATACCGCCGCAACAGGGGCATTTGTATTCCATTATATCTGCCATTGTTTTTCCCTCTGTCTGTTCGGTTGTGATGACTGTTGCGGCTCTCCCCGCAAGGTGGGAGAGCCGCATAGGGTGCGATGATTATTTGCTCAGAGTGTAATTGGGGGAATAGCCGTTGGTAGCAGTCAGAGTGAGGTTGTTGCCGTCGAGGGCATACTGATACTCGATCGGTGCATCCCAGAGCTCCAGAGAGATGGTCACAATGCCGGCTTCCTCGTCGATCTCATAGGTACCTTCCTGATCCATGGTGTACCCTTCACCGTAGTCGGCATGCCACTGGCACTTGCCGTTGTCGAAGGTCCACGTGCAGGCTATGCCGTCATTGTTTTCACCACTCCATTTGCCGGAGATCGCATCGCCACCACCGCAGGCGGCAAAGGTAAACAGGACGCTGAGGATAAGGACGACTGCAAGGATTCTTGTGAAGATCTTCATTTTGTTTTCCTCCGTTTCCGAATGATTCTGATGGTTAACACCTGTCATTATCATCAAAAGGATCGCCGCATTCCGGGCAGAACTTGGGCGGATTCTTGGGATCTTCCGGTTCCCATCCGCACTTGTCGCACTTGTAAAGCGGTTCACCTTCCGGTTTCTTTGCACCGCACTCGGAGCAGAACTTGCCCTTGTTGACCGTGCCGCAGGAGCAGGTCCAGCCTGCGGCTGCTTCGGGTTTCTTTGCACCGCATTCCGGGCAGAACTTGCCGGTCGCCATTGTGCCGCAAACCGGGCACTTCCAGCCTTCAGCCGGTGCTGCAGGTGCTGCTGCAGCCTGCTGCTGTCCCATGGTGAAGAGGTTGGCTGCATTGTTCATGCCGCCTGCCTGTGCTGCCATGCCGAAGCCCATGAAGCCGCTCATGGCACCGTTGGCGTTGTTTGCTGCGTCCTTCATGGCATCAGACTGTGCACCGATCAGCGTAGCTGCCGCCATCGTCGGATCGCGGAGCATTGCATTACGCTGTGCCTGCTTGATGAGTTCCTGATCTTCCTCGGAGAGGGTGATCGGATTCATGGCAACGGAAAGAACTTCGATGCCGCGAGTCTCTGCCCACTTCTTGGTCAGTGCTTCGTTCATTGCATCGCACAGTTCCTCTGCGTGTGCGGGAATGGCACTCGGGCGGACTTCCAGCTCGGAGATCTTTGCGAATGCGGGCTGCAGAGCAGTCACGAACTCCGTCTTCAGCTGGCCGTCGATCTCGTCACGGCGGTATTCACGCGTGATGTTGCCGCAGACGTTGGCGTAGAACAGCAGCGGATCAACGATCTTGTAGGAGTACACACCGCTGCAGCGTACGGAGACGTCGATGTCGAGGTTGATGTTGTGGTCGACAACACGGAACGGGATCGGGTTTGCCGTGCCGAACTTGTTGTCGAGGATCTCTTTGATGTTGAAGTAGTACACACGCTGATCCTTGCCGGGATCACCGCCGTAGGTGAAACGCTTGCCGATCTCTTTGAAGGTGGCAATGATGCTCTGGCTGAGTTTGCCGGTGAAAATGCTCGGCTCCAAAGAGGTGTCGTAGGTATATCTGCCGGGCTCGGCACACAGGTCGACGACCTTGCCGTCCTCGACAATGATCATGCACTGGCCGTCTGCGACTGCGATGCCGGAGCCGTTGGAGATGACGTTGTCGTTGCCCTTGGTGTTGCTGCTTCTGCCGGAGATCTGCTTCTGGCCTCTGACCATCAGAAGATCCTTGTCGATGCCTTCACAGTAAAAATACTCTTTCCACTGGTCAGCGAGCGTGCTGTTGAGTGCACCCAAACCTGCTGCAATAAGTCCCATAATGTGTTCCTCCTGATTTTATTTCTGTTGATTAGTAAATGACAACGGTCGTGCCGACCGGAACGTTGTTCCAGATGTACATGGTGCCTTCATCCGGCAAGCGGACACATCCGCCGGAGGCAGGTTTGCCCATCGTCGTATCATGCAACGTCACACCGTCATAGTTGTAGAGCATGGAATGGAAGCCTCTGCAGCTGTCAAACACGGAGATATGATGCACATAATAGGTTTTGAAAGACCACTGATACGTTTTGTAGTAAATCTGCGTGACTTCCTGCGGCGTCGGACTCTCTCTGCTGCCGGTCGCACAAGGTGTAGTATAGACCAGTTTCCAGTTGCCCTTTGATCCTTTGAAGATGTTCACCTGCTGGGTATAAAGATTGCACCAGAGCAGATACCCGGTCGAGCTGCGATAGCCCTGCTGGTTCACCCACTGCTCTTTGACTTCCGTTGTGTAGTCCTTCAGCGTGAAATACCTATAGTTCGGAATCGAAAGTGCATAGCGAGAAATGTACCCGATTCTTCCGTCAGCCAGTTTGACCTTGGCAACAGCGGGATCAAGGAACTCCATGTACGTGACTTCCGTGTCTTTCGGAATGCCGCAGACGACCTGTCCTGTCAGCTCTCTGCTCTCATACATATTGGCACGGTATTTCGTAACACCTACGACATAGGTCGTCTTGACATCGGAAATGCTGGTCAGAACATCAGATTCGACCGGGATCAAGAATTCGAAAACGCGGTCGTGATTACCCCATCTGACTCTGATGCATACGATCGGATCGGTTTCTTCGCCAAAGCAGCTGCTGAAATTGAACTGGTGGCGAATTGCTCTGCCGTCTGTCAACGGATAATTCCGATCGACACGCACGCATTTGCCGTT
>JAZUDF010000092.1:0-16585 GCA_045639485.1 Faecousia sp.
CCGAAGAAAAAGAAGACCGGCCTGATCATCGGCATCGCTGTTGCGGCAGTCGCCGTGATCGTTGCCCTTATTCTGATTCTCTCCTCTTCCGGGCAGAGCGAGTATGACAAGGCCGTCATCGGCACCTGGGACTGCACCGAATTCCTCGATCTGGACGACTACTCCTCCTTCAACCCGCATGACATCGGCGAGTACATCACGCTGGAAATCCGCAGCGACCACACCTACCGTCTTGACGTCAGCGGCAATGTTACCTCCGGCGAGTGGGAATACGAAAAGACCGATGATGACGGCGACTACAAGTATTCCATAACCAACAACGATTCCGTGTTCTACTACATCGTAGAGGACGGTGACATCTGGTTCTACAAAGACAGCTTTTGTCTGACCTTTGAAAAGTAATCATAAAAAGAAAGGACTTTTTTGAAATATGGATGAAAACAATCTGAACAACATCCCCGAAGCAGCAGAAACCGAACTGCTCAACGCCACCCAGGCTCCTGCTTACGAAGCACCCGCAGCTCCCGCTTACGAAGCACCTGCCGCACCCGTCTATGATGCACCCGCAGCTCCTGCTTATCAGGCTCCCGCTTATGATGCATCTGCACCCGCCTACGGTGCTCCCGCTTATCCCGCAGCCGAGCCTCCGAAGAAAAAGAAGACCGGCCTGATCATCGGCATCGCTGCTGCTGCAGTCGCTGTGATCGTTGCCCTCATTCTTCTCCTCTCCTCCGGCGGCAAGAACCCCGAAAAGGCGATCGTCGGCAACTGGGACTGCTACAAGTTCCTCACCGTCAGCTCCGGCAGAACCTTCAACCCGCATGACATCGGCGAAAGCGTCACCCTGAACATCTACGAAGACGGCTCCTACAGACTGGACATCAGCGGCTCCGTCACCAACGGCGATTGGGAATACGTTTCGACCTCCAGCGACGGCCAGTACAAGTATTCTCTGGACACCATCAACGCAACCCTGTATTACAACGAAAGCACCGGCGATCTGATCTTCAATTTCAGCGATTACAAGCTGACCTTTAAGAAGTAATTGAAATAGTAATCACGAAGAAAGGACTTTTGCAACATGGATGAAAACAACCTGAACAACATCCCTGAAGCAGCAGAAAACGCAGCAGAATTTGCTGAAACCGAACTGCTCAACGCCACACAGGCTCCTGCTTATGAAGCTCCTGCCGCTCCTGCTTACGAAGCTCCTGCCGCTCCTGCTTACGAAGCTCCTGCCGCTCCTGCTTATGAAGCTCCTGCCGCTCCTGCTTATGAAGCTCCTGCCGCTCCTGCTTATGAAGCACCCGCTTACGGTGCTGCTCCCGCTTACGGCGAAGCTCCTGTTTACGGTGCTGCTCCCGCTTACGGCGAAGCTCCCGCTTTCACCCCCGCACCCGAGTTCAACAAGCCGAAGAAAAAGAAGACCGGCCTGATCGTCGGCCTGTGCATTGCGGCAGCCGTGCTGATCGCAGCTGCACTTGTCTGGTTCCTCGTTCTCACTCCGTCCTCTGTCACCATTTCTCAGTCCCACGCGACTGTTGAGATCGGCAAAACGGTGACGCTGTCCGCAGACGTCAACCCCGGCTCCGCACTCAACAAGGATCTGACCTGGGACACGAGCGACTCCTCGGTTGCTACGGTCACCTCGGACGGTATCGTCAAAGGCATCAGCCGCGGCACCTGCACCATCACCGTTTCCACCTCCAACGGCAAGACCGCTTCCTGCGATCTGGAGGTCACGATGAGCAAGTATGATGCTGCTGTCATCGGCAACTGGGACTGCTACAATTTCCTCACGATAAGCACCCGCAGATCCTTCAACCCGCATGACATCGGCGAAAGCGTTACGCTTGAGCTCTATGAAGACTACACCTACAAGCTGACCATCAGTGACTCTACCACCACCGGCAACTGGGAATACGAGAAGACCGACAGTGACGGTGACTACAAGTACAACTTGAGCAGCATTAACGCAACTCTTTACTACATTGTCGACGACGGCGATCTTTGGTTCTATTTCAATGATTACTGCCTGACCTTCGGCAAGTAAATATTTATCTGTAAACCCTGTCAAAGGCGGCGGCAATTAACAAGTCGCCGCCTTTTTGAAATTTTATTAAAAATAAAAGGATAAAAGGAGGCTTCCGTTATGGGAAGAGTCAGTGTCGTTGTCGTTGACGCAACCGGCAACAAAGAACAGCGTGTCGGTTTACCCGACGATATCAAGTGCGGCATCATCATGGTCAAACTGGTGGAGAAGATCCGCCTTCCGTCCGTCGGCCCCGACGGCAACCCCATCAGCTATAAGTTCGTACATAAAGTGACCGGCAGACAGCTTCTGGAGTCCCAGACGCTCGCCGAGGCCGGCATCCGTGACGGTGACGTGCTGCGTCTGCAGCCCGAGATCACCGCAGGTGCCGTGTTCTGCACCGGCTGCGGAGCACCGAACGAAGACGGCAGCGTTGCCTGCGTTGCCTGCGGACAGCCCATTGCCGCTCCCGCTCCCTATGCAGCACCCGTCAATCCTGCACCTGCCAATGCAGACCCCTTCAATCCGGCACCCTTCAATCCGGCACCCGCAAAGCCTGTAGACAAGCCGAAGCTCTGCATGCTCATCGGCATGATCTCCGGTGCTCTGTCGCTGATTTTCGGTCTGATCACCATGTTCCTGTCGACCGGCAGCACGGAATCCTTCATCAGCTACGGCGGCGACGCCTATACCGGCATTCAGAATTCCGCAGCACAGACCGCAAACAATGTCAAAGCATTGGCAGACATCCTCAAGTTCGGTCTGGGCGGCCTTCTGATCGTCTTCGGCATCTTTGTGATTTGCTACTTCGGCAGAAAGCTCTGGAAGGCCGACAAATAAGGTGGCTGCAAAATGAGTGAAAGCATTGAACTCAGTTCTGCGGAATTTGAAGAAGACCGATATGCCCGTCTGCGGCTCATCCCGTGGTGGGATCAGGATCGTCTGAAAAATGCAAAGATCATGGTCGTCGGTGCAGGTGCCATCGGCAATGAGTTGATCAAAAACCTGACACTGCTCGGCATCGGCAACATCCTCATCTTCGATATGGACGCGATCGAAAATTCCAATCTCACCCGCTCCGTGCTCTTCCGGGCAAAGGACGTGGGCAGATACAAGGCGGAGGTCGCCGCGGAACGTGCCATGGAGATCAACCCCGACGTGCACGCGAAGGCCTTTATTTCCAACATCATCGACGATGTCGGTCTGGGTGTCTTCCGCCGGATGGACGTCGTGCTCGGCGGCCTTGACAACCGCGAAGCACGCCTTGCCATCAACCAGTCGTGCTACAAGGTCAACAAACCGTGGATCGACGGTGCGATCGAAGCCCTCAACGGCTTTGCACGCGTGTTCGTCCCCGGCAAGGGTGCGTGCTACGAATGCACGATGACCGAGACCGACTGGATGCTCATCAACAAACGTAAATCCTGTGCACTTCTGACGCACGAACAGCTTGCCTCCGGCAAGATCCCCACCACGCCAACCTCCTCTTCCGTCATCGCCGGCGTACAGGTGCAGGAAATGCTGAAGTTGCTCCACAGTGACCGCAATCTCCCCACGCTGACCGGCAAGGGCTTTGTGTTCAACGGCCTGACGCACGACTCCTACGTGGTGGAGTATCAGGAAAAGCCCGACTGCATGAGCCACGATATCTACGAGGATATCCGCGAAATGCCGTGGTCTGCGGAAACAACGACACTGCGGGAAATGCTGGCACAGTGTAAAGCCGATCTCGGCGAAGACGCCGTCCTGGACTTTGACCGCGACATCGCCATTTCCGCCACGTGCGAATGCGGCGAGTGCAAGGAACTGTATACCCCCGTACACAAGCTGCGTGGCAGGGACATTCTATGTCCGCACTGTGAAAAACCCATGCAGTTTACCTCCATCCACACCCTCGACGGCTCCGAGGACTTCCTCGACAAGACGCCCGCTGCCATCGGCATCCCGCCTTTGCACATCGTTGCAGGCCGGCGTGGCATGGAGATCCAATATTACGAACTGACCGCAGATGCCGACACGGTGTTTGCAGGTCTGTAAGGAGGACGCATTATGGCTATGACGGCCCGCATGCGTAGAATCGCTTCGGACTGGGAACAGCTCCGCAAGGATTTTGCAGGGCATAAGTACATCACCGTTACTCCGGTCGGCCCCGAACCGCCGGAAAGATACCACGTGACCTACTTCGTCAACGGCATCTGCAAAATGCCGGACGGCACCATCTCGATGCTCAACCGTCACGAAGTCGAGATCACGCTTCATTCGGAATATCCCCGCTATAAGCCCCTTTGCCGCATCCTGACGCCGATCTGGCACCCGAACTTCCGTGACGGGCAGATCTGCATCGGCGACATCTGGGGTGCAGGCGAGTCGCTGACCGACATCATCATCAACATCGGCGACATGATCCAGTACAAATCCTGGAACTCCTTCAGCCCTCTGAGTGCCGAAGCGGCCAAGTGGGCGATCGAAAACAAGCAATCCTTCCCCGTCGGCAACATCAATCTGCAGATCGCGGACTACGCCTCTGCCGCCGACAGCGTTGACATCGACATGGAAGATGCGGCACAGCCCGACGCTCCGGCAGAAGCAGAAATCCCCGAAGAAACCGAAGAGCTGACAAAGGATGCTCCGGAGGTGCAGTCGGAAGCAGATGAAACCGTATCTGCCTTCACGCAGAGTGCTCCCGACCTTGCCGCCGGCCCCGTCAATGACATTGAGATCACCGCAGAGGAGCTGGCAGGCATCGAGTTTGTCCCGACCGCCAGCCGGATGCAGTCTCTCAACGCCGCAAAGGGCAAAAAAGTCACCTTCAAGACCGTTCTGGTCAAGGGTATCCTCTGGGCACTGCTCGGTGCACTGCTCGGCTTCGGTCTGAGTGAGCTGCTCGACAAGCAGCACTCGAATGCCGCAGTCCAGCGTATGCTCGGCTATCCCATTCTGGCACAGTCGACCGAATACGCCGAAATGTCCAACGATGCCTGGGACGTTCTGTTCGGCGAATTTAAAGATTACTGCCGTCAGAACAATCTGAACAGTGACGACACGGATCTGTTTGTCGAATGGTTTTACTCCAAAGCTTCCCAGACGGCAAAGGATGCGTACGACGATTATAATCGCTACGATGATCTGTCCGGCGAAAGAGCCCTTGACTCTGCGGAGCAGGAATTCCATTTTAACAGCTATTCCTCCGACGTTGATCTCGTGATCGAACAGATGAACTCCGTCCGTGCACAGTCCTCCCGTATCAGCACCGGCCTTTGGTCGGCACTCATCGCCATGATGATCGGTCTGATGATGGGCATCGGCGAAGGCGTCTACTACGGCTCCGCCTCCAAGGCACTGCTCTACGGTGCCATCGGTGCGGGCATCTCGCTCGTGCTCGGCTTCCTGTCCGGTGACCTGGCACAGCTGATGTACTCCTCTGCACTGAAAGCCAACAAAAACGCGAGCGACTTTATGCTCTCGTTCTACCGCGGCATCGGCTGGTCGATCATGGGTGCCGGTATCGGCGGTGCGATCGGTCTGATCAAGCCGTCCGCCAAGCGTCTTCTGTTCTGCGTCATCGGCGGTGCAGTCGGTGCGTTCTTCGGCGGTCTCATCTTCAACACGGTCTGCAAATGGATCCCCAACGACATGGTCGCACGTTGCATCGGTCTCGTGCTGACCGGTCTGCTGATCGGCCTCGGCGTCGGTCTGCTCGAACAGTTTGCAAAGCAGGCATGGCTCAAGGTCATCCGCGGCGAATTTGAAGGCAAGGAATACCTCGTCTTTGCAGGCACCACCAGCATCGGCAACACCGGCAAGAACACCATCGTTCTGTTCAAGGACAAGCTCGTCGCCCCGCATCACTGCGACATCGTGCAGGACGGCAACCGCTACGCCATCGTCGACGCAGGCTCGCCCATGGGTACCGTCGTCAACGGTGCACGCGTTGTCCGCCACACCCTCAAGCAGGGCGATACCATCGCCATCGGCAACTCTGTTCTTGTCTTTAACACCAAGTAATCCGCGGAGGCATAAGCTCATGAACTTTCTGCGAAAAATCACGGCGGTCACAGCAGCACTTCTGTTGCTGCTGTGGACCTGCCTGTCTGCCTCGGCCTCGATCGGTTTTGATGCGGAGACCGTCTATGCGTCGGTCTTCGTCATCTCCGCCGGCAATCATCTCGGCTCCGGCTTTGCACTCGGCGAAAACTGCGTGATCACCAACGTCCACGTGATAGAAGGTGCAAGCAGCATCACTGTCCGTTCCTATGACGGAAGACAGTATCCTGCCACGATCTTCTGTCAGGACGAAAATCTTGATATCGCCGTGCTCGCTGTCAGCGGTGCCGCCTTTACGCCGCTGCCCTGTGCGGATATCAACGACGCGAAGATCGGCGACGACATCTACACCATCGGTGCACCGAACAGTCTGAGCTACACGCTGACCAAGGGCGTGATCTCGACCAAGTCCCGTCAGGTGCAGGGCAACGACTATATCCAGATCGACGCCGCCATCAACCAGGGCAACAGCGGCGGCCCGCTGCTCAACGAGTACGGTGCGGTACTGGGCATCAACACGCTCAAGGCCACCGACAGCGAGGGTATCGGCTTCTCCATCCCCATCGCAAAAGCCCTGTCCCTGCTGCGAAGTGCGGGTGTCAGTCTGCGTGACGACGGCACCGTGATCGGCCTGATCTCCGACACGGGTACGCCCGTTCCGACCGCTCCCGCTTCCGAGCCTTATGCGGATGAAACAGAAAACGAACAGCCCTCCCCGCACGTTCCCACACAGCGGCAGCCCGATCTGCTGCCGGTGCTGATCGCGGGCGGCAGCGTGCTGTTCCTTGCCGTGCTGCTTACCGTCATTTTCGCCGTTCGCAGAAAGAAAGCAAACGTTCTCAAACCCTACGATCCCTCCGAGCGAACAGATTTTGAGATAGAAATCGAGGATTGAACCAATGGCAAAGAAAAAGAAATCCCCCTCTTCCGCTCCTGCCGGAGCGGTGCTGCCGCAGAACATCGTCAGCATCGGCGACCAGCAGCCGGAGGACAAGCACATCTATATCTCGCAGACAGCGTATAAGGCGATCCACGCCTTTACGAAAAACAAGACCAAAAACGAAGCCGGCGGCATGCTCGTGGGCAAGGTCATTCAGGCGTTCGGCAAAAGCAACATCCTGATCAATGGCTTTGTTGAGGCAAAGGATACCCAGAGCACTCCCACAACGCTGACCTTCACCCACGAAACGTGGAATGCCTGCCACAAGACGATCGACAAGTCCTATCCCGGACAGAAGATCGTCGGCTGGATCCACACGCATCCCAACTACGGCATTTTCCTTTCCAATCACGACAAATTCATTCAGGAATCCACGTTCAGCGACGAAAACCAGGTCGCCATGGTCGTGGATCCCATTCAGGGCGAAGAAGGCTTCTTCTTCTGGAAAAACGGTGCGATCGAACGCTGCCCCGGTTTTTACGTTTTTGATAAAAACGGGCAGAAGATCACCGTGGACGGCAACGTGCCTGCAAAGGCCGCCGCACAGGGCGGCGATATGGGCTGGGTGTGGAAGCTGCTGACCGGCGTGCTTGCCGTTGCCGTACTGGTGCTGACCTTTTCGCTGTTCTCCCTGCGTGACCGTGTCAATTCCATGGAGCAGCAGCTCGACAGATACGAACCGCTCTATGAAGCTCTTCTCCCCTTTGTTTCCTTTGTGGAAGAGCCTCCCGCAGAAGATACGGGAGTTGCCGCCGTGCCCGGGGAGACCGATATGGAAACGGTACCTGAAGAAACCGTTTCCGAAACGGTCAGCATGACGGAGGAAGGAGGACAGACACCGTGAACGAAAAATACGCCGGCAAGACCTGTCCTTACTGCAAGGGCAGTTTTTCCGAGGATGACATCGTCGTTGTGTGCAGTGTCTGTGAGATGCCGCACCACAAGGACTGCTGGATCGAAAACAAAGCCTGCACCACGTTTGGCTGCACCGGCACGATCACCTTTCCCAACGGCGGCATGACCGAAGCAGATATCACCCTTGAAGGCACACCTCCGGTGGTCTGTCCCCGCTGCGGCACCCCCGCAGTCAGTGGCTCGCCCGTATGTTCCCGCTGCAATCAGCCGCTGCCGCTGCCCGCTTACCCGCAGCAAAGACCGGCTGCTCCGCAGCCCGCTTATCCGCAGGCAGGCTATCCCCAGAGACCGCCGCAGCCCGGCTACCCGCAGGCAGGCTATCCCCAGAGACCGCCGCAGCCCGGCTACCCGCAGGCAGGCTATCCGCAAAGACCGCCGCAGCCCGCTTACCCGCAGGCAGGCTACCCGCAAAGACCGCCGCAGCCCGCTTATCCGCAGGCAGGTTATCCGCAAAGACCGCCGCAGCCCGCTTATCCGCAGGCAGGTTATCCCCAGAGACAACCCGCTCCGCAGCCCGCTTATCCGCAGGCAGGTTATCCCCAGAGACCGCCCGCTCCGCAGCCCGGCTACCCGCAGGCAGGTTATCCCCAGAGACAACCCGCTCCGCAGCCCGGCTACCCGCAGGCAGGCTATCCCCAAAGACCGCCGCAGCCCGCCCCGCAGCCGGCCTATCCGCAGACAGGTTATCCCCAAAGACCGCCGCAGCCCGCCCCGCAGCCGGTTTACCGTCCTGCAGCCCCTGCTTCACAGCCGGTCTTCCGTCCTGCAGCCCCTGCAGCTCCGAATGCTCCCGCTACCCCTGCGGCTCCGAATGCTCCCGCTGCTCCCACAGCTCCCGTGGCTCCCGCCGCTCCCGAAGCTCCCAAGGCTCCGGAAACGCCCTCCGTTGTCTGCCCCAACTGCGGTGCAGAAAATCCCGGCGGCACAAAGTTCTGTAGACAGTGCGGTACAAATATGAACGAAACGCGTCAGTAAGAGGTAATCATGAAACAGACAGATCAAGATTTTGAGATCGAATTGTTCGACGAAGAGCCCGGATCCGATCCCGTTGCGGAGCCTGACTCCGAACCTGCTTCCGAGCCTGACTCCGAACCTGCCGCCGAGGCAGAAGAAGCGGAAACACCGGAAGTCCTTCCCCTCAACTTTCTCCGCTTCGGTGAGCTCGAATACGGCGATGTGAAGGTTTACATCCGCCAGTCCGTCTACAAGGCTCTTGAAAAATTTGCAAAAGCCGACATCACACGCGAACGCGGCAGCTTCCTCATCGGTACGGTATGTGAACAGCTCGGCAGCACGCACGTCATCATTACAAACGCGATCGAAGCAAGGTTCACCGATGCCTCTGCCTCCTCGCTGACCTTCACCCACGAAACCTGGGAAGACGTCAGCAAGAAGATGGAGGAGAACTATCCCGACAAGAAAATCGTCGGCTGGCAGCACACACATCCGAGCTACGGCATTTTCCTGTCCAACTACGATATGTTCATCCACGAAAACTTCTTCGATCTGCCGTTCCAGGTCGCCTACGTGATCGATCCGGTGCAGGAGCTTCGCGGCTTCTTCCAGTGGAAGGACGGCGAGGTAAAGAAGCTCGGCGGTTACCACGTCTATGATGACGTTGGCAAGCAGATCCGCATCGACACCCCGAAGGAAAAAAAGCAGCCTGAAGAGGAACAGCCCGCAGTCACCGGTGATGCTCATCGCGGCTGGCTGATCGCCCTGTCCGCTCTGGCTGCCGCACTGGCCATCGTATGCATCGTTCTCTTCACGCAGATCGGTCAGCTGAAGCGTTCGCAGGAAGAACTCTCTGCCGGTCTGGAAGAAGCAAAATCTTCACAGGCTGCCGGACAGTCCCGCATCGACGAGCTGCTCACCCGCATCGACGATATGGAATCCTTCGCTGCTGCACAGCAGGAACGCATCGACTCGATGCAGGAGGATCTGGACGGCCGGAAGGATCAGCCGCAGTTTATCGAGTACACCGTGAAACCCGGCGACAGCATCTACCGAATCTGTGAGGAAAACGGTCTGTCGTTTAACCGGGACAAGGACGTTATCAAGGGTGTCAACGGTCTGGACGACAACTATACCATCCACCCCGGTCAGGTTTTGTGGATCCCGGAACCCGAGACCTGATACTGAAAGGACAGCAACCATGAAAGAAATCATCGCAACTGACCGTGCCCCCGGTGCGATCGGCCCTTATTCGCAGGCAAACGCCTTCGGTGAACTTGTCTTCACCTCCGGACAGCTGCCCATCGATCCTGCTGCCGGTGCCATCCGTGCCGAAAGCATCGAGGATCAGACCAGGCAGGCACTCGACAACCTCAAAGCCGTGCTCGAAGCAGCAGGCAGCAGCCTTGACAACGTGCTCAAGACCACCTGCTTTCTGTCCGACATCGGCAATTTCAAGCGGTTCAATGCCGTCTATGCGGAATATTTCCCCAAAGACGCACCCGCACGCTCCTGTTATGAGGTCGCAGCCCTTCCCCAGAACGCACTGGTGGAAGTGGAGGCCATTGCCGCCCGCAGCTGATCCGACAAAGGAAAACGCCACTGCTTTTGCAGTGGCGTTTTCCTTTTGCAGTTTAAAGTGCCGCACTTTTTCAAATTGGAAGTCAGCGAGCAGCTTGCACCGCACCAAAAAGCCTTCCCCTTGAGGGTAGCGAAGCGGCGGCACGGGAGTGAATGACAGTCCGGTGGACTGTCAGAGCCGTGCCGTGACCGAGCCGCAGCGAGACAGGTGCCCGAAGGCTGACGGATGAGGTGTAACCAATGATTCGAAAATGCACTGCTTATCATGCTTTTCCACCTCATCAGTCACGGCAAAGCCGTGACAGCTTCCCCTCAAGGGGAAGCCTTGGCTTGTGCCACTGAACAACAGTGCGACAAATCCCGGTTTGTCACGCTGGCTGCAGGTCGGAAAAATCGCACAAAAATCAATCGATAAATTTGTAGTAAAATAACCGTAAAAAAAGCAAAATATAGGTGGAAAAACTTGCCCTTCTGTGGTACAATGCTATTTGGTGAACATTGGCTTTCATCTTTGAAACAAGGGCTTTTTCGGCACAGTTTCTTACTGAAAGCCATAACATACGGCAGGCGGGAACGCCTCCCGCTCTACGCCGAAAAATCAAAGAAACGAGGTAACTATTTATGTCTATCGATCTTACCAAGTACGGCATCAGCAATGCAACCGAAATCATCCACAACCCGTCCTACGATTTCCTGTATGCAGAAGAGACCAAACCCGAACTGACCGGTTACGAAGCAGGTCAGGTTTCCGAGCTGGGTGCAGTCAACGTCATGACCGGCATCTACACCGGCCGCTCTCCTAAAGACAAGTACATTGTCATGGACGAAAACTCCAAGGACACCGTGTGGTGGACCTCCGACGAGTATAAGAACGACAACCATCCCATGAGCATCGAGACCTGGGGCAAGA
The DNA here is from genome assembly GCA_045639485.1 of Faecousia sp. GTDB lineage: Bacteria > Bacillota > Clostridia > Oscillospirales > Oscillospiraceae > JAFRPC01. Next base: position 11,377 of record JAZUDF010000092.1, read on the forward strand.
TGAAGAAGCTGGCACAGGACGAACTGTCCGGCAAGCGTCTGTTCGTGATGGACGCCTACTGCGGTGCAAACAAGGACACCCGCATGGCCATCCGCTTCATCATGGAAGTTGCATGGCAGGCACACTTCGTCAAGAACATGTTCATCCAGCCTTCCGAAGAAGAACTCAAGAACTTCGAGCCCGACTTCGTGGTCTACACCGCGTCCAAGGCAAAGGTCGAAAACTACAAGGAACTCGGCCTGAACTCCGAGACCTGCGTTGCCTTCAACATCACCTCCCGTGAGCAGGTCATCATCAACACCTGGTACGGCGGCGAAATGAAGAAGGGTATGTTCTCCATGATGAACTACTACCTGCCGCTCAAGGGCATCGCTTCCATGCACTGCTCCGCCAACACCGATATGGACGGCAAAAACACTGCCATCTTCTTCGGTCTGTCCGGCACCGGCAAGACCACCCTTTCCACCGATCCCAAGCGTCTTCTGATCGGCGACGACGAGCACGGCTGGGACGACAACGGCGTGTTCAACTTTGAAGGCGGCTGCTATGCAAAGGTCATCAACCTCGACAAGGACTCCGAGCCCGACATCTACAACGCCATCAAGCGTAACGCTCTGCTCGAAAACGTCACCCTCGACAAGGACGGCAAGATCGACTTCGCCGACAAGTCCGTGACCGAGAACACCCGTGTTTCCTACCCGATAGGCCACATCACCAACATCGTGCGTCCGGTTTCCTCCGGCCCCGATGCACAGTCCGTGATCTTCCTGTCCGCTGACGCTTTCGGCGTTCTGCCTCCCGTGTCCATCCTGACGCCGGAGCAGACCAAGTACTACTTCCTGTCCGGCTTCACCGCAAAGCTCGCCGGCACCGAACGCGGCATCACCGAGCCCACTCCCACCTTCTCCGCTTGCTTCGGCCAGGCATTCCTGGAGCTGCATCCCACCAAGTATGCAGAAGAACTCGTCAAGAAGATGCAGAAGAGCGGTGCCAAGGCATACCTCGTCAACACCGGCTGGAACGGCACCGGCAAGCGTATCTCCATCAAGGACACCCGCGGCATCATCGACGCGATCCTCTCCGGTGCCATCAACAAGGCTCCCACCAAGAAGATCCCCTACTTCAACTTTGAAGTCCCCACCGAGCTCGAAGGCGTCGCTACCGACATCCTCGATCCGAGAGACACCTACGCCGATCCTTCCGTTTGGGAAGAGAAGGCAAAGGATCTGTCCTCCCGCTTCATCAAGAACTTTGTGAAGTACACCGGCAACGAAGCAGGCAAGGCACTGGTTGCCGCCGGCCCGCAGCTGTAAGAGAATTCGGAATTAAGAGTTCAAAATTATGTGTCAGCCTGAGGGAGGCCTCAGGCTGACACAGCACCGTCCCCCCGTTCCTGTCATTGCGAGACCAGTCCGCAGACTGGTCGTGGCAATCTGTCCGTATCGTTTCAAAACGCAGTCCGTACTGCGAGAAAAGGTTTATCGATGCAATACTATGTGTATCTTCTGACAAACTGGAATAACCGCGTGATTTACACCGGTGTCACAAACAATTTACATCGCAGATTGTACGAACACAAGCAGGAACTGGCAGACGGTTTTACAAAAAGATACCATGTGCACAAACTGGTATATTTTGAAACAACATCGGATGTCCGTGCCGCGATCGAACGCGAAAAGCAAATCAAAAGCCGATCACGGGCAGCCAAAAACGCCCTTGTTGAAACGATCAATCCCGATTGGAAAGACCTCTCTGAAGATTGGGACTGATCAGGACAACAAGGACTACGGTGCAAAACCGATAGGGACAGATTGCCACGCCGCCAAAGGCGGCTCGCAATGACAGCCTTTATCGTAACCTTTCCGTGAAAATAATATCCCACAAGGAGTTATCAATACTATGGCTAAAAAAGTACAGATCACCGAGACTGTCCTGCGTGACGCCAACCAGTCTCTGATGGCAACCAGACTCCCCTACGACGATTTCAAGGGCATCCTTGCCGAGATGGACAAGGCAGGCTACTATTCCGTCGAATGCTGGGGCGGTGCCACCTTTGACTCCTGCCTGCGTTACCTGGGCGAAGATCCGTGGGAACGCCTGCGGAACATCAAGGCTCTCATGCCCAACACCAAGACACAGATGCTGCTCCGCGGCCAGAATTTGCTCGGCTACAAGCACTACCACGACGACGTGGTGGAAAAGTTCGTGGAGCTGTCCATCAAGAACGGCATCGACATCATCCGTATCTTTGACGCACTGAACGATTTCCGCAATCTGGAAACCGCACTCAAGGCCGTCAAGACCTACTCCAAAAAGTACAACCGCCACGTGATCGCCTCCGGCTGTATCTCCTACACCCAGAGCCCGGTGCACACCGTGGAAAAATACGTCGAAATGTGCAAGAAGCTCGTCGAGATGGGCTTCGAGACGCTGTGTCTGAAGGACATGGCAGGCACGATGTCCCCGTGGGAGGCTGAAAACCTCATCAAGGGCATCAAGGCTGCCGTGGGCAACGTGCCCGTCATTCTCCACACCCACTGCACCACCGGCATGGCTTACATGACCGTGACCAAGGCCATCGAGGCAGGCGTGGACGTCATCGACTGTGCAACCTCCTGCTTCTCCAACGGCACCTCCCAGCCCGCGACCGAGACCATGTACTACGCACTGGCTCAGTACGGCATCGACTGCGGCCTGAAGGAAGACGTCATCAACAAGGTCAACGACTACTTCAAGCCCGTCAAGCAGAAGTACGTCGACAAGGGCACCATCAACCCCAAGTCCATGGCGACTGACTCCCAGGCACTGGTCTACAAGGTTCCCGGCGGCATGCTCTCCAACATGATCGCAAACCTGAAGGACATGAACGCCATGGACAAGTTTGACGAAGCACTCAAGGAAATCCCCGAAGTCCGCAAGGATCTCGGCTATCCCCCGCTGGTCACGCCGCTTTCCCAGATGGTCGGCAACCAGGCGGTCACCAACGTGCTCGTCGGCGAACGCTACAAGAACATCTCCAACGAAGTGAAGAACTACTTCAAGGGTGAATACGGCATCGCTCCCGCTCCTGTGAGCCAGGAGCTGCAGGACAAGATCCTGGGTGCAGGCAACCAGCCCGTTGACTGCCGCATCGAGGACAGCAAGCGTACCGGTGAAGAGTTCGCCAAGGCAAAGGAAGAGCTCGGCGATCTCGCCCGTTCCGATGAAGATATCATGAGCTACATCTGCTACCCCAAGCAGGCAAGAGACTTCCTCGAAGCACGCAAGGCCAAGGAAGAAAATATCGCCACCTATACCATCGAAGCGATGTAAGGAGGCCGCCATGAATTTGTACTTTACTGAAACCGAAGGCGGCGAAGACATTCTGATCGCTCCGGCTCCGGAAACAGAAACCGAAGCACTTGTGATCGCTCCCGCACCCGATGCCAAGGCTGAACGCATGCCCATCGGCGAAGCCGGCGTCAATGCCGTTCTCGGCTACGCTGTCGTTTTTGCAGGTCTGCTGATGCTGCTGGCCGTCGTTTCCATCATGGGTGCGATCTTCAAGGCATCCGCAAAGAAGAAGGCCGCGAAGGCTGCTGCAGCAGTCGAAGAACTCCCCGCCGCTCCGGCAGAGACCGCAAAGACCGCTCCCGGCACGGCAGGCGAAGTCAAGCTCTTCGACGTGCCCGACAAGGAAGCAGCCATGATCATGGCGATCGTCGCCGACAAACTCCAGAAGCCGCTCAATGAACTGCGCTTCATTTCCATCAAGGAGGTCAAGTAAAATGAAATATAAAGTTACCTTAAACGGCAAGACCTACGAGGTCGAAGTGGAAGCAGGCAAGGCCATGCTTCTGGACGAATACGAAGCCTACGCTCCGGCTCCCGCCGCTGCACCCGCTCCCGCCGCAGCACCCGCTGCCGCACCTGCTGCTCCCGCAGCTCCCGCCGCTGTCTGTCTTGCAGCCGGTGAGCCCGTTCCCTCCCCCATGCCCGGCGTGATCGTCAAGATCCTCGTAAAAGCCGGCGATAGCGTCAAGGAAGGCGACACCCTCGCCATCTTGGAAGCAATGAAGATGGAAAACGAAATTGCCGCTCCCAAGGCAGGCACGGTCGCACAGATCGTCTGCAAGGTCGGTGACAAGGTCGATACCGGCGCAGCACTGGTTGTCCTCGCATAAGGAGGGCAGCAAATGAACGTATTAGAAACCCTGAAAGGTCTTGTCACCGACTCCGGTTTTGCCTCTTTGATGGCAGAAGGCGGTTGGCAGAACCTGATCATGATCGTGATCGCCTGCGTACTGCTGTATTTGGGCATCAAGAAAGAATTTGAGCCGCTTCTGCTCGTCGGCATCGCGTTCGGCTGCCTGCTTGTCAATATCAGCTGGTTTGCCACTGCCGGAAACGAAGATGCACTGTTCCACCAGGAACTGTGGGATGCGTTCCTCGATCCCAACAGCCCCGCTTACCACAGCTACGGCACGATCCTCACCCACGGCGGTCTGCTTGACGTGCTCTACATCGGCGTCAAAGCAGGCGTGTATCCCTGCCTCATCTTCATGGGCGTCGGTGCCATGACCGACTTCGGTCCCCTGATCGCCCGTCCCTCTTCCCTGATCCTCGGTGCTGCCGCACAGCTCGGCGTGTTCCTCGCCTTCTTCGGTGCGAACCTGCTCGGCTTCACCGGTCCGCAGGCAGCATCCATCGGCATCATCGGCGGTGCAGACGGCCCGACGGCCATTTTCCTCACCACCAAGCTTGCACCCGAACTGCTCGGTGCCATCGCCATCGCGGCATATTCCTACATGGCACTCATCCCGCTCATCCAGCCGCCCATCATGAAGCTGCTCACCACCAAAAAAGAGCGTACGATCGTGATGAAGCAGGCAAGAGAGGTCTCCAAGACCGAGAAGATCCTCTTCCCCATCATCGTCACCATCTTCGTCGTTCTTCTTCTCCCCTCCACCGCACCGCTCATCGGCTCTCTGATGCTCGGCAACCTGTGGCGTGAATGCGGCGTGACCGAGCGTCTGAGCGACACCGTACAGAATGCCCTGATGAACATCGTCACGATCTTCCTCGGCATCTCCGTCGGTGCAACGACCATCGGCTTCCGCTTCCTCGCGTGGGACACCATCAAGATCATCGTCCTCGGTCTGTTTGCATTCAGCCTTTCCACCGTCGGCGGCCTGCTCGTCGGCAAGCTGATGTGCTCGCTGACAAAGGG
>JAZUDF010000093.1:0-27273 GCA_045639485.1 Faecousia sp.
ACAAATCTTTCCAGTGCAGCACAAATGCTGTCCACATGAAGCAGGCGGAACAGCAACATCCGCAGCCAGTCGAGAAACACGCCCGCCAAAAAGACGGCCAGTGCCAGTGCCAGGACAAACGGAAGCTGTACCCACGCAGGATAGTTTGCCACAAAAAGCAGTCTGTTTTTCAGATAATTCCACACGACGGGGTGTAAATGTAAAATATAGACCGCGAAGGTCAACGGAGCTACAAAACGAAGCACTTTTTTCAGGACATTGCTTCGGAACTCTATCCGTGACAGAAGCACAAATAGGCAGATGTCAAATATCACCAAAAACGGGCTGATGTGCTTGCTCGCCACGGGTTTACTGTCAGCCAAAACCGCGGGCAGCTTGCAAAAATGCCAGGCGTAGGATGCTCCGAGGCAGGCAAGCATCAGAACAATCAGTTTCCAGCCTTTTGTGCGGCTGAGCAGCCCGCTCTTTTTCAGGCAGGCACCGATCACGTACAGCACTAACAGCCAAAGGACACTGTAGCCGCCTACCAGATAAAAGGAATCGCCCTGATAGGAATAGCCAATGCCGGCGATCACACAGAAAAGGAAGATGCATCCGAAAAGCAAGCCGCTTGCCTGACGGTCAGTCAACGTACGAATCCCGCGATTGATCACAGGACTGAGCAGAAACACCCCGGTGTAACAGGTAAAATACCAGTAAAGACGTTGAGAAACCGGCAACGCAGAGCAAATCCAATACTTGCCAAGCATCCGCTCTGGGAAAAAGATCTGTGCAAAAGAACAGATCAAAAGTGCAAACATAACGACCTGCAGCCACAGGCTGAAAAGCCGCCGGGGTTTAAAGTCCGTGTTGAGCATTACGTATCCGGAGATCATGCCGTAAATGTTCACTGCTCCAAGGCAGGCCAAACGAACAACGGAAAGCAAATAATAATTCCAGCCGTTCGGCGTCTTACTGTGAACAGCAGAAATCACGCCACCCTGGTTCAGCAGGTGCAGGATAAGGATCATGAACATCGAAAGGCAGCGAAGCAGGTCAATGCCGTAATTATGCGGATCCGCTATCAGTTTTCTGCCTGATATCTTGCTTCTTTTGCTCATTCAAAATTCACCCATCAGGACAGGTCAGCAAGTTCAAGATACTTATATCCGTTGTCGGAGATGTAATCTTTTCTTGCCTGGAGATTGTCCCCTAACAGCATGTCAAAGTAGGTCGCCGTGCGTTCCGCATCTTCCGGCATGACCTTGATCAAACGGCGGCTGTCCGGGTTCATGGTGGTCATCCACATCATCTCCGGCTCGTTCTCGCCCAGACCTTTGGAACGCTGGATCGTAACCTTTTTCCCGTCCAGTTCCTTCAGGATCTCCGCCTTTTCCTGCTCGTTATAAGCAAACCACGTCTGCTCCTTGCAGTTGATCTCAAACAGCGGGGATTCGGCGATATAAACATAGCCCTCCCGGATCAGCGTCGGCACGAGCCGATACAGCATGGTCAGAATGAGTGTGCGGATATGGTAGCCGTCAACGTCAGCATCGGTACAGATGATGATCTTGTTCCAACGCAGATTATTGAGGTCAAACTGTGCAAGGTTCTTCACGTGCTTGTCTTTGACCTCAATGCCACAGCCGATGACGCGGAGAAGATCGGTAATAATATCGCTCTTGAAGATCTTGCCGTAGTCCGCTTTCAGGCAATTGAGGATCTTGCCTCTGACCGGCATGATGCCCTGGAATTCCGCATCTCTGCCCTGCTTGACAGAACCCAATGCAGAATCGCCCTCGACGATGTAGAGCTCACGCATGGACGGGTCTTTGCTGCGGCAGTCGACAAACTTCTGCACACGGTTGGCGATGTCAATGTTTGCGTTCATCTTGACCTTCATCGCCTGACGCGTTTTTTCAGCGTTTTCGCGGCTGCGTTTGTTGATGAGCACCTGATCCGCGATTTTGTCTGCTTCCTGCTTGTTCTCGATGAAATAGACCTGAAGTCTGCTGCGGAAGAACTCCGTCATCGCTTCCTGGATGAACTTATTGGTGATCGCCTTCTTGGTCTGGTTCTCATAGGAGGTCTGCGTGGAGAAGCAGTTGGTCACAAGCACCAGGCAGTCCGAAACGTCCTGGAAGGTGATCTTGCTTTCGTTCTTCGTGTATTTGTTGACCGACTTGATATAGGCGTCGATCGCGTAAACAAACGCATTTCTCACGGCCTTTTCGGGTGCACCGCCGTATTCCAGCCACGAGGAGTTGTGATAATACTCGATATGGTTGATCGTTCTGGAAAAAGCCACGGCAGCCGTGATGCGAACCTTGTATTCCGGCTTGTCCTCACGGTCACGGCCCTTGCGGTCTGCTTCCCAGAACTGCGGCATGGTAAACGCTCCGTTGTCTGCTGCGGTCAACTCATTCAGATAGTCGACGATGCCGTTTTCATATTTGTATTCCGTTGTTTCAAACCGGTTGGCACCGACCTGATTGCGGAGACGGAACGTTACGCCGGCATTGACAACAGCCTGACGCTTGAGCACGTCTTCATAGTAAGAAAGCGGAATGTTGATGTCGGTAAACACTTCGATATCAGGCTTCCAGTGGAAGCAGGAGCCGGTCTTTTTGCGGTCTGACGGCTCTTTCTGCATTTTGCCGACAATATTGCCTTTTTTGAAATGAAGTGTGTATTTGAAGCCGTCTCTGTGAATGACGGCATCAAAGAATTCAGAGGAATACTGGGTAGCACAGGTACCGAGACCGTTAAGTCCGAGACTGTATTCGTAGTTCTCGCCGGAGTTGTTATCATACTTGCCGCCTGCGTACATTTCGCAGAAAACGAGTTCCCAGTTATACCGCTGTTCCTTTTCGTTCCAGTCCACCGGGCAGCCGCGGCCGAAGTCTTCCACTTCGACAGACAGATCGTCATACCGGGTAACGATGATCAGGTCACCGTGCTTTTCTCTGGCCTCGTCAATCGCATTGGAAAGAATTTCAAACACTGCATGTTCGCAGCCGTCAAGTCCGTCAGAGCCGAAGATAACGCCCGGGCGTTTTCTGACGCGGTCAGCACCCTGCAGCGAGACAATACTTTCATTTCCGTAATCTTGTTTCTTCATGGTTTCCTCACGACATTTTGTGATAATTTGTTGCATACCAACCCACTATATTGTGTTAAGTATAATTCAAAACCAAATCATTGTCAAGTAAACAGCGAAGAAAAAGGCTTGCACTTCCCTGCTTTCAGGTGTTGTAATCGATAGATTTTGGGTATATAATGGACGCAAACAAAGAAGGTGGTCAAATGAAACACATTCTGACGATCGGCACAGGCGGAACGATTGCTTCCGAGCAGTCTGCAAGCGGCTTGACGCCTGAGCTGGATGCCACGCAGCTGCTGCGGTACGTGCCGAAGGTCAATGCTCTTTGCTCTGTGGACTGCATTCAGCCGTTCAGTCTGGACAGCACGAACATCACGCCGGAGCACTGGGAAGTTCTGGCCTCCCTGATCGAGCAGAACTATTCCTCCTATGACGGCTTTGTCATTACACACGGCACAGACACGATGGCATACACTGCCGCTGCCCTTTCCTACCTGATTCAGCACTCTCCGAAGCCGATCGTTCTGACCGGTTCGCAGAAGCCGATCGTGTCCGACAACACAGATTCAAAGCAAAATCTGTATGACAGCTTTGTATGTGCCTGCTCTGACATGAGCGGCGTTGTCATTGTATTTAACGGCAAGGTCATTCTCGGCACCCGTGCCAGAAAAACCCGCACAAAGAGTTTTCAGGCATTTTCCAGCATCAATTATCCGGAATTGGCTTATATCCGCGACGGCAGAGTGATCGAATTCATTCATCCAGAGCAGCATGCAGAGCCGAAATTCTACCGCACGCTTAACAAAAATGTTGCTCTGCTCAAGATCATTCCCGGTACGAGTGCTTCACTCATTCGGTATCTTTTGCAGAACAATGACGGTCTTGTTGTGGAAAGCTTTGGTGTCGGCGGCGTTCCGTCCTATGAGCAGTCCGGATTCCGCGATGAACTGCGGGAAAGTATGGCAAGCGGCAAAACAGTCATTCTGACTACACAAGTCGAAAACGAAGGCAGTGATCTTTCCATTTACAGTGTCGGCAACGGACTGAAAACAGATCCGGGCGTTTTGGAAGCTTACGATATGACAACGGAAGCTGTGATTGCAAAGTTGATGTGGATCTTAGGTCAGACGAATGATCGTGATGAGATCCGGAAGTTGTTCAATACACCGGTTGCAAACGATCTTCTGATCTCAACATAACAAAAACAGGAAGCGATTTGATCGCTTCCTGTTTTTGATTATCCGGGGATAAAATCTGCCGGGCGGTCTTTTCGAAGTCCGAAGTGCCATTCGATCGCTTCGGTAATACGCTCGCAGGCATTGCCGTCACCGTACGGGTTGACTGCCTTTGCCATTGTCTGATAGCTATCCCGGTTATCAAGCAGATCCCGGGCAAGGCAGAGAATGCGTTCTTTTTCTACGCCGGCAAGTTTGACCGTGCCGGCCTTGACAGCTTCGGGACGCTCCGTTTCACGACGCAGTACCAAAACCGGTTTGCCGAGTGCAGGTGCTTCTTCCTGCAGTCCGCCGGAATCTGTCATGATCATGTAGCTGCGAGACATCAGGTTATGCATCTCTCCGACGTCGATCGGATCGATCAGATGCACGTGAGGTGTGCCGCTGAGAATACCGTAGACGCATTCTCTTACCACCGGGCTGTAATGTACCGGATAGACAAATTCTACGTCATCATACGCTTCGGAGAGCTCCAGAATGGCATTCATAATATCCTTCATCGGCTCACCGTAGTTCTCTCTGCGGTGACAGGTCACAGTCACGACACGCTTGCCGTCAAAGTCCATGAGGTTGAGTTTCTCCGAAGAGAAACGGAAATCCTTCCGCACCGTCGTTTTCATGGCATCGATCACGGTATTTCCGGTGATAAAGATGTCGCCTTTGATGCCCTCGGCCCGCAGATTTTCCGCATTGGCAGCCGTAGGAGCAAAATGAAGTGCCGCGATATCACCTGTCAGGGTGCGGTTCATCTCCTCCGGGAACGGAGAATACTTGTCCCACGTACGCAGGCCTGCTTCTACATGGCCGACGGGGATTTTATGATAGAACGCAGACAGTGCTCCTGCAAAGGTCGTTGACGTATCGCCGTGGACCAGTACGAGATCAGGCTTCGCCTCGCCAAGCACCTTGTCCATGCCCTGGATTGTCCGGCTGGTAATGTCGGAAAGCGTCTGATTTTTCTGCATGATATCCAGGTCATAGTCTGCTTTCAGATCAAACGCCTGCATCACGGAATCCAGCATCTCACGGTGCTGTCCGGTCACGCAGCAGATGCTATCAATATAGGGAGACTTTGCCAGACGCTTGACTAAGGGTGCCATTTTGATTGCCTCGGGACGTGTCCCGAAGACGGACATGATTTTAAGTTTTGTCATCCGGTGCCTCCACATTTGCCGGAGCAGATTCGTCGATCTGTTCTTTTTCGTCTTCCGGCTGTTTCTCTTTGAAAATGACCGTAATACCGATAGCACCAACAACAAAGACTGCTCCGAGGAAAATGATTGCCTTCATTTCGCCTGAAGATGCCAGAACGACCGCAGAAAGGCCGAGAATTGCCGTCAGGATATACGCGATGGCTACGGACTGTTTCTGAGAAAAGCCCATGTCGATCAATCTGTGATGCACATGGCCTCGATCTGCCTCCATAGGGTTCTTGCCATGTGCCAGACGGCGGATAATGGCAAAGCAGATGTCAAAAATCGGAACACCGAGCAACAGGAACGGCACGGCAAACGAAATAAGTGCATAGGACTTAAAGAGTCCTTGGATTGATATTGCTGCAAGGACAAACCCCAGGAAGGTCGAGCCGGTGTCCCCCATAAAAATCTTTGCCGGGTTAAAGTTGAACGGCAGGAAACCGATACACGCACCGACAAGCACCGCCATCAGAAGTGCGATACTCGGCTCTGAAACGAGCAGTGCGATCACGAGCATATTCGCTGAAGAAATACAGCATACGCCGCAGGCAAGGCCGTCCAGGCCGTCGATAAAATTGACGGCATTAGTGATCGCAACGATCCAGATAATCGTCAAAGGAATCGCAAAAACGCCGAGATTGAAATAAGCTTCCGCACCGGTTCCGAACGGATTGGTAACATACTGGATGCGGCATCCGCCGTAAAACACGACAACACACGCTGCACCGATCTGTACTACAAGCTTCAGCAGTGCATTGAGTGCGTAGATATCATCAAAAACGCCGAGAATGACGATGATGACGGCACCGAGCAGAATGGATTGAAGCTGTCTGTCGATCCCTTTTGAAAAAATGAGGATCGTCAGCATAAACGACAAAAAAATCGCAAGGCCGCCCATTCTCGGAATCGGGACCGTGTGCATTCTGCGATCGTCTTTGGGTACATCGATCGCACCGACTTTTTTCGCAAGCATTTTTACAAGCGGCGTCAGTGCAAAAGAGATTCCACCTGCACAGACAAGTGCCAGTCCCACACGAAGCAGAAATTGAACGTCAAAAACCATGAATACAACCTCTTCTTACTTTGCGACGAAGCCAACCTTTTTGTAGACCTTACGCAGTGTCTTGTTGGCAATATAGCCTGCTTTTTCCGCACCGTTTTTACAAACGGTTTCAAGATAGGCTTTATCCGCAATCAGGCGGGTTGCTTCTTCACGGATGGGCCGAAGCAGTTCGACGACAGACTCGCCGACTGCCGCTTTGATGGCACCGTAGCCCTGACCGTCAAACTCTTTTTCAATTTCCGGGAAGGTCTTTCCGGTCGCAGCGGAGTAGATCGTCATCAGGTTGGAGATGCCCTTTTTGTTTTCGGGATCAAAGCGTACGCAGGCATCGCAGTCTGTAATCGCACGCTTGAACAGACGCATAATCGTCTCGGGAGAGTCCATCAGCGTGATGCGGCCGGGATCCTCGTTTTCAGACTTGGACATCTTCGCCTCCGGATTGGCAAGAGACATGATTCTCGCACCGACCTTCGGGATAAAGGGCTCCGGAATCTTGAATACGTCACCGTAGATATGGTTAAAACGAGTAGCGATATCACGTGTCAGCTCGACGTGCTGCTTCTGATCCTCGCCTACCGGAACGAAGTCAGGCTGATAAAGGAGAATATCTGCAGCCATCAGTGCAGGATAAGTAAACAGGCCGCCGTTGATGTTATCAGCATTCTTTGCACTTTTATCCTTAAACTGCGTCATACGGCTCAGTTCGCCGAACATGGCATAGCAGTTGAGCACCCATCCGAGTTCTGCATGCTGGTGGACATGGCTCTGAATAAAAAGTGTATTCTTTTCCGGATCCAAGCCACAGGCAATATACTGAGCAAGCTGTTCCAGTGTTCTTCTGCGAAGATCGGCCGGGTTCTGTCTGACTGTGATCGCATGAAGGTCAGCCATAAAATAATAGCAGTCGAATGCGTCTTCACGTTCTTTCCAATTCTTGATTGCACCGAGATAGCTGCCAAGCGTGAGATCACCGCTCGGCTTGATGCCCGAAAGCATTACCTTTTTTTCTTCCATTTTCTGTTCCTTTTTGCTCTATTACTTTACAGTGCGAAGTGCCTCCTGCACGTAGTCGGTCGTCAGCAGTTTCTGCACCGTTCCTTCCACGTCAAGAAGGTTTGTATTCTGGCTGGTATAGGACTCATCCGCCTCTGTCTGAACATTGCCTTCGACCACAAACTTGTCATAGTTGAGATCACGGCTGTCAGCACAAACACGGAAATACTTGCCCATGTCCTCACTGCGAAGACGCTCTTCTCTTGTCATGAGCGTTTCATACAGTTTCTCTCCGTGACGCGTACCGATTACTGTTGTACCGGTATCGCCGAACAGTCGCTGAACAGCTTTGGCAAGGGTGCCGATCGTAGAAGCATCGGCCTTCTGAATAAACAGGTCTCCGGGATTGGCGTTCGTAAATGCAAACTGTACCAGTTCGACTGCTTCGTCCAGATTCATCAAAAACCTTGTCATATTCGGATCTGTGATGGTGATCGGATTTCCTGCTTTGATCTGGTCGATAAACAGCGGGATCACGGAGCCGCGGCTGCACATCACATTGCCGTACCGCGTGCAGCAGATGACAGTACCGTCACGTTCTGCGGCAACTCTTGCATTGGCGTAGATCACATGCTCCATCATCGCCTTGGAAATACCCATGGCGTTGATCGGATAAGCCGCCTTGTCAGTCGAAAGACAGACAACACGTTTCACGCCGCAGTCGATGGCGGCATGCAGCAAATTATCTGTGCCTATGACGTTGGTCTCAACTGCCTGCATGGGGAAAAACTCGCAGGACGGAACCTGTTTCAATGCGGCTGCGTGGAAGACATAATCCACACCGTGCATGGCATCTTCAATGGATCTTGCATTGCGAACATCGCCGATATGGAATTTCACCTTAGCGGCATGTTCCGGATATTTTGCCTGCAGATCATGACGCATATCATCCTGCTTTTTCTCATCTCTGGAAAAAATACGGATCTCACCGATATCCGAGGTAAGAAAATGCTTTAAGACGGTGTTGCCGAATGAGCCGGTACCACCGGTGATCATCAGTGTTGCACCGGAAAAATCAGACATGAACTTGTCCTCCGTTCGTGGTTGGATACTCAGTTATACGGGTACTTTTCGCTTATACGTCGGGACTACCTGCTCGACGATCTCAAAAATCTGTGCATCGTTCCGTTCACAGGCTTCACGCAGTTGCGTAAGTTGTGCACGGAAAGCAGCTTCATCGATCTCAAGCGGTTTTCCGATATGTATCAGTTCATTCTCCGTTGTTCTCAAGCCCTCTTCTTTCATGAGCATCTCTTCATAGAGCTTCTCACCGGGACGAAGGCCGGTATATTTGATTTCGATATCAACATCCGGTTCAAAGCCGGACAGTCGGATCATGTTTCTCGCCAGATCGTCAATGCGAACGGGATCGCCCATATCCAGCACGAAAATCTCACCCTGGTTGGCAAAGGATCCTGCCTGCAAAACAAGCGACACTGCTTCCGGAATGGTCATGAAGTATCGGATGATGTCCTTATGTGTCACCGTGACAGGACCGCCTTCGGCGATCTGTTTTTTGAACAGCGGAATGACACTGCCGTTGCTGCCCAGAACGTTGCCGAAACGGACTGCAACAAACTTGGTCGCAGACTTGGTCGACATATCCTGTACGATCATCTCACAGATTCGCTTGGATGCACCCATGATGTTCGTCGGATTGACTGCCTTGTCAGTAGAGATCATCACAAAGCGTTCTGCCTGATACTTGTCCGCCGCTTTCGCGACATTCAGCGTGCCGAAAACATTGTTTTTAATCGCTTCGTTGGGGCTGTCTTCCATCAGCGGAACATGTTTGTGTGCCGCTGCATGGAACACGATCTCGGGACGAAGTTCAGCAAACAGTGCGTCAATACGTTCCGCATCACGGACAGATGCGATTCTGACTGTTAAATTCAGATCCGGGTACTGTCGCAGCAGTTCCTGCTGGATCTCATAGGCATTATTTTCATAGATGTCAAGAATGACCAGTTCCTTCGGTTCATTTTTGGCGATCTGTCTGCACAGCTCACTGCCAATGGAACCGCCGCCACCGGTAACCAGCACCGTCTTGTCGTGGATGTAGGCAGAGATCTCCGTCAGGTCGACCTTGACGCTGTCACGTCCGAGCAGATCGAGCACGTCAACGTCACGGATCTTCTTGAGGCTGACTTCTTCGTTGGCAAGCTGGAAGATGCCCGGAAGCGTCTTCAGTTTGCACTTTGTCTGCTGACAAAGTGCAAGGATCTCGCGTTTGTCCTTCGGCGATGCCGTCGGGATCGCCAGCACGATCTCGGAGACCTCATACTTCTCTGCAATGGCGGGAATGTCCGTACGGTTGCCGACGATCTTCACGCCATAGAGATATTTACCGCGTTTGCTGAAATCATCGTCAACAATGCAGACAACGTCGTTGTTCGACTGATCACTCGTCTGAAACTCACGCAATGCCACGGCACCGGCTGCACCGCCGCCCACAAGCAGCGTGCGTTTTTTTCTGTGAGACGATCTATGCACAAAAGAGCGAAGTGCACGGTAAGAAAACCGTGTTGCGACCGTGAATGCCGCAAGAAGCAGGCCGCTGACCAGTGCATAACTCTTGGAAAAGATCGGTTCTTCGACGCCCTGAGCGGTCTGCAGATACCACAAGCCGATCTTTAACCCGGTTACAATTATGCATGCAATTGCAATATGCAGCAGTTCCCTGACACCCGCATACTCCCACAGGCTGTTATAAAGCTTCAGCGGAATGAACAAGCCAACCGTGATCACAGTGAAAACAGCGGAATACCAATGAATATTCCGCAGCGTATTACCGGACACGTCCAGCATTGCAGACAAAGAGTGCTTTACTGCGTAATGTGCCAGAAAAGAGGCCAAGTTGATCAGGAGCAGATCCATCACAACAAGGAACAGAACGCGGACAAGCATCTTCCGAGTATCTTTTTTGATTATTGTTTTCATGACAATCCCCTTTGAATCAGGATTTCATTTTTTTATGTGTTTTTCTTTAAATATCCGATGGAGAATTACCTTTGGCAGGTGCAACAGCTGGCGAAATTTGATATAGAACGAGAACCAGTATTTGCGTCCCTTCAGAAACCACACCCAGAAATGCACCCACCGAACATAGTGACGGTTTTCTGCGGTGAAATGTCTGCCTTTGCGAACAAATTCCGTCGCAAGTCCGACCATCTGCTCCTGTTTGAGTCCTTTTTCGAGATCCCATTGGTGATCGCCGCAGCAGGTATATGTACCGTCATCCTCAACAGCAACAATTCTGTGCAACACAAACTGACCGCTTTTGCGTCGGTAAAGCGGCAAATCATACTTTTTCAGCTTTTCCGGTGCCTTGACAAGTGTTACCCGATCACGTCCGCCGAGAATCGTCGGATACATACTGCTTCCGGTAATCGTCAGAGAGAACTTTCCACCGGAGGCAAGTACCTCTTCGATTACCGGATACATATCCGAAAGATTCACCAGTTTTTTGACGCTTGGAGCAGAAAAGCCAAGCTCTTTATCACTCAAGGCAATCTGCCTCTTTGAGCTTTGCAACGAAGTCCTTGACGCACTGTGCTGCAGTCGCTTCGTCGACCTCGTACTCACCGAGGATCGCCTTGACGATTGCGGCCTCATCCGTGTCATTTTCCAGCTGTTTCCAGATGAAAGCACCGGTTTCGTTCAGGGTAATCATGCCGTTAAAATCGAGGCAACGATCACCAAACGGGACAACGATATTGCTGCCCGCAACATTTCTCAGAATAAAGCCTTCTTTGATTTTCATAAACTTAGTATCCTTTCTGTTAAAAAGAATTAAATTCCAAAAGATTATATTCCCGCTTATATATTAAGCAAACTATACTATAGCATTAAATTCATCAAAATGCAATTCAAAAAATCCCGTTTTTCCATTTTGCGTGCTCTTTTAGGAGCAATGTGGCCAAACAGATGAATATTTTGCGAACATGCGTTATATTTTTCAATTTTTGGATTGCGAATAACAGAAAAATATTATATATTATACATTGTAAGAATATATAAGGAGGACCCCGTGCAAATGAAACTAAACTTTACCAAACGCCTGCTTTCTTTGCTGCTGTGTCTGTGCCTGCTGCTCACGATCTTTGCAGGTCTGACGATCATCTCCGCAGCAAACGAAGTCCGCAACTGGGGCAAGCGTGACACACTTTGTACGTCTTTGAGTCAGGCGGCACTGGACTACTACACCGGTGACTATGCCTATGAGACGCTCAAGGCACTGCCCGGTGCATCGACAACTGCCGACAGTCTGAGTGCAGCAAAGAACAATCAGCTGTACAGCACGCTGTACACACTGATGTCCAGCACGCACACGAATACAAGTATCACCTATAGCAGCCATTCGAGCTGGTATACTTACACGGACTGTGAAAACGGAGATACCTCCGGCAAGATGAAGCTTCTCTGGGCGGGCGGTTACCGCACCTGGGACGGCAGCTACGTCAACCGTGAGCATGTCTGGTGCCAATCGCACGCCACCTTCTACCAGACCGGCGGCGGTGCTGACCTGCAGCACTTACGTCCTGCAAGTGCCTACATCAATCAGACCCCGCACAATGACCGTCCCTACGGCATGGCAAGTGAGCACGGCGGCAATTCCTATAATGATGAAGCCGGCAATTTCGGCGGTTGGATGATGTCCGCAAACAGTGACTATCCCGGCGGACTGTACGAGCCGCCCGATAATGCCAAGGGCGACTGTGCAAGAATCCTGCTCTACGTCTACACCCGTTGGAAGCAGCCAAACCTCTATACCTCCTACGACCCGAACAACAAGGATTTTAAGAACTTTGTCGATCCCGGTGAAGACACCAGTGACGGCGACTATGTCATTGAAAGCCTCGACGTTCTGCTGCAGTGGTGCTATGAAGACCCCGTTGACACCTGGGAAATGGGCAGAAACGACTCTGCACAGTCCATTCAGGGCAACCGAAACGTCTTCATCGACTACCCCGAGCTGGCCTGGTATATGTTCGGTCTGACCCCTCCTTCCGACATGGACACGCCCTCCGGTGATGCAAAGAACGGTCCTGCAACTGTTTACGAGATCACCAACGTCAATGTCAACAATCCGAACTGGGGCTCTGCCGTCATCACGAGCGGCAGCACCGTCACAGTCACGCCGAATGCAGGTTACCGTCTGAACACCGCGACCGCAACCTCCGGCACGGTTTCCATCAGCGGCAACGTCATCACCGTTACCGGCATGCATGCGAATGCAACCGTAAACGTTATCTTTGAGCAGATCCCACAGTACACCGTAACTTACGTCGCTGCAGGAACAGAGCTCTCAACAGCCAGCATTAATCAGGGCAGCTCTCTGACGCTTCCCGCCACTGCTTCCACGATCAATGGATACACTTTCCTCGGCTGGGTAACGAACGAGATCAATGACGAAGTCACCACGCAGCCGACCACGATCCTCACCGGTACTTATACGCCGACCAAGAACACCACGCTCTATGCACTCTATCAACGCGTGGAAACGATCGACAACCCGCTGCCCGCAGGCTACACATATGTAGAAGATGCTCCCGCAGCCGGCGACACGGTCATCCTTGCAAGATTTGTCAGCAACAAGTATTACGGGCTGACCACCGCAAGCACCCCGAGCTATTCCGAGCTGACCGTCACGAACGGTGAGATCACGAACGCAGGAAGCACCGCCTGGACTGTTTCCGCGGCAGGCGGCAACAATGTCTATCTGCAGCCGAGCGGTGAAAGCACCTATCTGCACCTTGAAAACAACGCACTTTCCGTTGCGAACAACACGACCAATGCAGGTATTTCCTTCACTGCCAACAACGACGGCACCTTTAAGGCAACTCGTTCGGACGGCAAACGCTGGATCGTTACCTCCGGCCTCCGCGGCCTGTCCTGCTCCGGTACTGAAGCAAACGCAGCGAAGCTCTATGTCTTCAAGTATCATCCCGCACAGGCTGCTTCGACCACCTACTACACGACCGATCCCCACTGCAGCCACGAAAGACACACCATTGCAAATGAAGCTGCTGCGACCTGCACCGAAAACGGCTATACCGGCGACGAGGTCTGTGCCGACTGCGGTGCCGTCATCAGCCCCGGCCATGTGATCCCCGCACTTGGCCATACGGTCGTTGAAGACCCTGCCGTTGCCGCGACCTGTACCGCAGACGGCAAGACCGCAGGCTCACACTGCTCCGTCTGTCACGAAACGCTCGTTGCACAGACGAAAATTCCTGCACTGGGCCACGACTATTCCTATGCGATCACAACACCTGCTACCTGCACGGAACACGGTGTCGGAACCTACACCTGCTCCCGCTGCCATGTGGTCTACGAAGAGACGATTTATCGGCTCGGCCACAGCTACGACAACGGTGTTGTTACCACTCCTGCTACCTGCGGTGCAGACGGCGTGAAGACCTTCACCTGCACCCGCAGCGGCTGCGGCAACTCCTACACGCAGACCATCCCCGCAACAGGCAACCACAGCTATGATAACGGCGTAGTCACCACCGCTCCCGGCTGTACGACCACAGGCGTGAAGACCTTCACCTGCACGGTCTGCCACGCGACCAGGACGGAGACCATTGAGTCCACCGGTCACAACTACGCCTATTACGTTTCCAAGGAAGCTACCTGCGGCGAAAACGGCGAAGGAGTCTACTACTGTCTGAATGAAGGCTGCCCCAACCGCTACACCGAGCCCATCCCCAAGACCGGCAACCACACCTACACCGACAGCATTACAACGCAACCCACCTGCACGACGCCCGGTGTGCTGACCCATACCTGCTCTGTCTGCGGCAATCATTACACCGATACGATCACGCCGACCGGCCACAATTTCGGCAGTGCAGTGAACACCGGTAACGCACAGGTTCACACCTACTACTGCCAGAACGCCGGCTGCACGGAGAGCTACACCGAAGCACATCATTTCACAGAATCCACCAGCGGTACGCTCCGCACCTTCACCTGCTCTGACTGCGGTTACAGCTACAACATCACGCTGAACACCTATGTTGTCACCTACAATGATCAGGGCGTTGAGAACCGCGTCAATGTGATCGAGGGTAGCAGCACAACGCCTCCCGCAACCGCTTCCGGTGCTGACGGCTTCACCTTTGCAGGCTGGTCGTTCACGCCTGTCACCGAAGAAAGCACCTCTGTTACTCTGCAGAGTACCTCCTTCAAGCCGACCGGCGATACTACCCTCTACGCGATCTATTCCCGTGAGGAAACCAACGCGTCCGGCACCTACACGCTTGTAACTGACGCAAGCCAGCTTACCGCCGGCAAGAACGTCATCATTGCTGCAAAGGACTATAACTACGCAATGGGCGGCGTTCTGAGCAACTACTACCGCGATCAGGCTGCCATTACCAAGAGCGGCAGCAAGGCAGTGATTTCTGACGGCGTACATACCTTCACGCTCAGTCAGAAGAACGGCACGTGGAGTCTGAAGGACACTGCCGACAACAGCTACCTGACTGCTTATATCAGCGGCAGCTTCTACGATCTCGGCACAGAGACCAAGTTGTCTGACAACGGCAGATTCACGATCGAAATTGTGGACGGCAAGGCAACACTCAGCACGAACAACGGCAGCTGCTTCGTCCGCTACACGCGCGAGAACGGCTATGAAGAATTTGTCTGCCGCTCCTCGGCAAGTGATGATCTTGACATCGCGCTCTACATCGAAGCACCTGCTTCTACCACCTATTACACCTCCAACCCGCATCCGAAGGAAACCTACACTGTCAGCTACAGCGAACTCGGCACCGTCACTGATACCGATGCCGTACTCGAAGGCGACAGCATTACGCTTCCCGAGATCGCTGCAGCTGCTGCCGGCTATGAGTTCATCGGCTGGGTTGACACACAGATCTACAATGAGACGACCGACGAGCCGACCATCCTGACCGGCTCCTACACGCCGACCGGCTCTGTCACTCTGTATGCTGCATATCAGCGGACACAGCCCGGTGAAGGCCCCGCGGCATCGCTTGTCAAGATGAACACCGGCGATACGCTGAGCACCGGCGACAAGATCGTTGTCATTGCAAACGGCACGGATAACGTGATGTATCAGCAAACTCGTTCCGGCTCCTACATCATGTACAAGGACTTCACGAATGACACGCTCACCGCAAGAGACGTTGCATCAGATGACAAGTATTACTTCGATGTCACCAAGTCCGGCGACGGCTGGATCCTCGGCGACGCGACAAACGGTTACCTTTACAACAGCGGCAGCAACAACCTCGCCTGCAGCACGGAGAATTCCTCCGTATTCACGCTGACAGGCAACGAGGACGGCACCTTCTATCTGATGATCGGCAACCGTTGGCTGACCAGCCGTACCGACCTTCAGACCTCGAATGCGAACTACTACCGTCTCAACAGCGGCAGCGGTTCGAAGAACCTCGACATTTACAAGTACACCCCCGGTGCAGTCGACGTTCTCTACTACACCACCAACCCCACCGGCACGGAGGAATGCGTACATCCCTCTACCACACTGGTTGATGCACTTGACGCGACCTGCACCGAAAACGGCTACACCGGCGACGAAGTCTGCGACATCTGCGGTGAGACCGTCACAGCAGGCTCCGTCATCCCGATGCTCGGCCATGATTATGTTGAAACGATCATTTCCGAAGCAACTTATCTGACAGACGGCGAAGTGAGCTACACCTGCTCCCGCTGCGAAGACACCTACACGGATGTCATCCCGCAGCTTGTAGTCGGCTCTGCCGATACCGGTGACTACCGCGTTGTCACGGAAGCGACCGATGATCTGTCCGGCACCTACCTCATCGTCTACGAGGAAGGCGGCATTGCCTTCAACGGCAGTCTCGCTTATCCGAACACCGCCGGCAACTATCAGGCGGTAGAGATCACGGACGGTGTTGTCCGCGGTGGCGAGACAGTCGATACAATGGCAGTCACGATTGAAAAGGACGAAGACTCCGACACCTACACGATCCTGCTCGGTTCCGGCAAGTACATCGGCAACGGCGGCAACGGTGCCGACCTCAACTACAACACCGCACCGTATTACAACAATATCGGCATTGACACAAGCTGCAATGCGATCCTTACAAACGCAAGCGGCAGAAACACCTATTATTTCCGCTTCAATCCTGCGACCGTATCCAACCGTTTCTCCTTCTATGCAGCCTCCACAGGCTATAAAGTGAAGCTTTACAAGCGTGTGGAATGCAGCCATGAGAGCACGCATGTGGAGGATGCAGTTGCAGCGACCTGCACAGAGCCCGGCTTTACCGGCAATACCGTCTGCATCGATTGCGGCATCACGGTGACGGAAGGTACCGTCATTCCCGCAGCCGGACACAGCTACAACGAAACCGGCATCTGCTCCGCTTGTTCTGACAAGCTGATCGCGATCGAAAGTGCATCGCTTCGACTTGACGAAGACTTTGATGTAATTTATACCGCAAAGGTGCCGGAAGGTGCAGACGCTACGATGACCTTCACCATGAACGGAAATACTGTGACTGTTGCAGATGACGGCACGCATACCTTCATCTTTGCAGGCATCAACCCGCAGTGCATGGGTGACAACATCTCCGCGACACTCACTGTGGTCGTCGGCGAAACCACCTACACCTGCACGAAGGCAGAATACAGTGTTCGTACCTATTGCGTCAACCAACTGGCAAAGGACAACATTTCTGCAGAACTTCGCACTCTGCTTTCCGATGTGCTTGCCTACGGTGCTGCAGCACAGGCCTATACAAGCTACAAGACAGGCAGCCTTGTGAACTCCGGCAGCGACATTATTGATCCGACCTACAGTGATTTCACTCCCCTGTCCGGTCTGAACGCCGGCTTCTCCGGCACGGCAGCCGAAGATATCTTCTGGACGGCTGCAAGTCTGACGCTGACCGACAATGTCGGCATGACGTTCTGTTTCTATGCCGAAAGCACGGACGGTTTGAGCGTGACTGTTTCCATCAACGGCAGAGCACAGACCTTCACCGAATTCAATAAGGTTGCAGGCAAGGAAGGCGTTTATGAGATCACTTTCTACGGCATCAAGGCGACAGAATTTGACAGCTCTGTTTCTGCAAGCTTCTCTCGCAACGATGCACAGGTCGGCAACACCGTTTCCTACAGCGTCAACACCTATATCTGTGCAAAGCAGGCAGACGGCGACACCACACTTGCAGGCCTTGTGAAAGCTCTGTATAACTACGGTGTTTCCGCAACCGCCTATGCCGGATAAGCAATCACCGTAAACAAATAAGCAACCCGGATACTGCATTTGCAGTATCCGGGCTCTGTTTTTTAATACAGTTTTCATTTATTCGGCAAAAACACATGAATGCTTCATTGATTATTGGTCTTTCATTTGTTATAATGTATAAAGAGAAATATGAACAGATGTTCGGAGGCGTATTTTCATGAAAAAAACCATATCCGTTCTTCTTTTGCTTGCCATGCTGGTTTCCCTGTTTGCGGGGCTGACATTGACAGCAGAAGCAGCACAGCCGACCAGTGCATCTGCCGTCAATTACAGAAAAAGCGGCAGTTATGTCTATAACTGGGGCAAACGTGACACGGTCGCAACCTTCCTGACGACCTATGCACAGGACTACTATACCGGCTCCTACAGCTATGCGACGCTGTCCGCTCTTTCCGGCGACAGCGGCACCGGCACTGACTTTTATTCCAGTCAGCTCGGCACCGCCATCCATAATATGCTGGAGGCAAAGCAGAGTTATACCACCAGTTATAACGGCACGAGAGATCTATATAAGTATACCGACTGCGAAGAAAATGCCGACAAGATCTCTTCTTATTATTCCGGTGTCGCGATTGGCCCCAACTGGGGTTCCTCTCCTACGTGGAACCGTGAGCACACCTGGCCGGACTCCAAAGGGCAGGGCGGCAGCGATGAAAACGATATTATGATGCTTCGCCCGACTGCACAGAGTGAAAACGGCAACCGCGGCAATACGGCATACGGCAAAAGCGGCTCCTACTATGATCCCAATCAGAACGGCCAGAATCTTCACGGCGACGTTGCCAGACTGATGCTGCAGCATCTGATGCGCTGGGGCAACACCTCCAAGTTTTACGGCACGGGCGGTGTTATGGAATCCAGAGCCGTTCTGATCGAATGGATGATCGAAGACCCTGTCGATACGTGGGAAATGGGCCGTAACGACGCTGTGCAGGCGATCACCGGCGTGCGCAATGTCTTTGTCGACTATCCCGAGCTTGCGTTCAAGCTGCTCGGTGCGACCATGCCCGCGACCTATCAGACGCCCTCCGGCAGCAACATGACCTCCTACACGATCACCGCAACCACCAACAACAGCACCTACGGTACGGTCTCCGTCAGCGGCATGACTATCACTGCAAGTCCCAAGACCGGCTACTATGCAGAGAGCTACACCGTGACCTCCGGCACCGCCACCGTCACGCAGAACGGCAATCTCTTTACTGTCGTTCCCACCTCCGACTGCACCGTCCGCATCAACTTTGCTGCAAAGCAGTCTGCATCCCTGAGCTTCTCCGTACCCGCAGGCGTGACAACGCCGAGCACGATTTCCGGATATTCCGGCGACGTCAAGACACTTCCGACACCCTCCGGCACGCCGTCCGGAGGCAGCTATACTTATACCTTCAAGGGTTGGGTTTCCGCTTCCGTCAAGGATGTCACCTCACAGCCCGCAACGGTTTATGCGGCAGGCAGCAGCTACACGCTCTCCGGCAACACCACGCTGTACGCACTGTACTCCTACTTTGTAGATGACGGTCAAGGCTCCTCGCAGACCAGATGGCAGCTCATCACTGATCTGACGAAGTTTGACGCAGGCACCTATGCCCTGCTGACGCCCAACTATAAGGCCTTTAACGGCACTTTCTCTTCCGGCAACGGTCTGGTCACGTCAAGTGCCTTCTCCTTTGATGCAAGCGGCTACGCCGACACCGCACCCTCCGGCACGTTGGAGCTGACGGCAGAAGCGACCACCGGCGGCTTCCGTCTGTATAACGAGTCAAAGGGTTACCTTTACACGACAAAGGCAGGCTCCGGCGGTCTTTCATTCAGCGAAGGTACCGCAAAGGGTGTCTGGACGGGTGAATCTGCCGCACTCAAGTGTGTCGAAGGCTCCGTCACCGCCCATCTGCGTACCTACTCCAACTCCAGTTTCCGTCCTTACAGTTCTGCGTCCACGAATGAAGCACTGCTGCTGGCAAAGAAGGTCGGTGGCGTCTCCGGCACCACCTATTACACCACCGTGATCGGCAATGTACAAACACATACGCCCATCCTCCACAATGCCGTTGACGCGACCTGTACGGCAGCAGGCTCCGTGCAGTATTACACCTGTGCCGAATGTACGACCTCCGGCACGACACACTATAACAAAAAATATTCCGATGCTGCATTGAGTACGCAGATCACGACCACCTCTATCCCCGCACTCGATCATAATTACACGAATTACACGGTCACAACGGCTCCCACGACTGCAGCCACCGGCACTCTGACAGGCACTTGCTCCCGCTGCGGCGGCAGCACGACTGTGACTTTGCAGAAACTCAACACGACCTACTACGCCAAGACTTCCGTCACAGCCGCCACCTGTACCGCCACCGGCACTGACCGTTACACCTGGAAGACGACCAACTACGGTACGTTCTACTTTGATGTGACAACTGCTGCACTCGGTCATAACTACAGTGCATTCACCTCCAACGGTGACGGCACACACAGCAAGACCTGCTCTCGCTGCCATGATATCATCACAGAAGACTGCACGATGTTCAACGGCACCTGCTCCGTCTGCGGCTATGAAGAAGCAGAACTGAGCATCGATTCCGCTTCTCTGGTGCTGAACGGCTACATCGACATTGTCTATACCGTCGATGTCCCCGCAGGCTTCATCAATCCCTATATGATCGTGGAAGGCCCGAACGGCATCCAGACGATCAACAGATTCACGCAGGAAGGCACCAAGCTCTCCTTCACCTACACCGGCATCACACCGCAGTGCATGGGCGATAATGTCAGTGCAACGCTCTATGCCACGAAGGACGGCAGAATACAGGCCGTAACAAAGAGTGAATACTCCGTCCGTCAGTACTGTGTCAATCAGCTGAAAGGCAGCATTTCACTCAAGCTCCGCAGACTGCTTTCCAATCTGCT
Organism: Faecousia sp.; assembly: GCA_045639485.1. Lineage (GTDB taxonomy): Bacteria > Bacillota > Clostridia > Oscillospirales > Oscillospiraceae > JAFRPC01. The sequence continues at coordinate 20,819 of JAZUDF010000093.1, forward strand.
TGCCTACGGTGCAGCCGCACAGACATATATGAATTATAAGACGGATGCACTTGTTACATCCGGCGATGACATCAAGTCTCCCGCTTACAGCACCTTCCCGGGTCTGTCCGGTCTGTCAGCACAGTTTGACGGCACAGCAGCCGCTGACACCTGTTGGGCAGGCGTAGGTCTGACGCTGACGGACGGCGTGGCGATGAACTTCTGCTTCTACGCAGAAAACATCAACGGCCTGAGCGTTCAGGTCACGATGGGCGACAGAACGGAAACGTTCACCGAGTTTAATGCTGTTGAAGGCAAGGACGGCGTCTACGAGATCTCCTTTGAAGGCATCAAGGCAACGGAATTTGGTAGCACCGTCACCGCAAAGTTCTATCGGAACAATGCACAGATCGGCAACGCTGTTTCCTACAGTGTCAACACTTATGTCTGTGCCAAGCAGAATGACTCAAATACTCTGCTTACAGAACTCGTACAGAGGCTTTACAATTACGGCGTATCTGCTGCAAGCTACGCAAATTAAACATCAACTCGGGTACCGCGGTCGGTACCCGAGTTTTTCATTTATTCATCACAAACTTGCGATTGAAATCCATTGTGCATTTTGGTATAATGTAGACAGAGAAAACGGCTTTTCAGGAGGTATTATGATGAAAAAACTGATATCCGTTCTTTTGCTGCTTGCCATGCTTGCATCCCTGTTTGCAGGGCTGACACTGACAACAAACGCAGCAAGCTACGCCTACAACAACGGCAAACGCGGAGAAGTGTGCACTTCCCTGTCCTCTGCCGCACAGTCCTACTGGTCGGGCAGCTATGACTATGCAACGCTGTCCGCCAAGACCGGTGATACGCTCCGCACGGCACTGCGTACGAAGATCACATCCAACCGCTCCACGGTCGGCTACGGCAGCCTGCAGAACTATTTTATCTACACCGATGCCTATCAGGGCAGTTCTTCGCAGGTGATGCTGTTCTATGCAGGCATCCCCACCTCCAGCACCTGGGCAGGTACTGCCAACTGGAACCGTGAGCATATGTGGCCGGACTCCCTCGGCGGCAACGCGATGGAAGGCGACCTGCACTCCATGCGCCCCACTGACCCGAAAGCAAACTCCACCCGCAGCAACAACAAATACGGCAACGCCGGCAGCAACGCAAAAGAATGCTACACCTTTGACAACAGCTATCACTCTGCCACGCTTGCAGGTCATTACAGCAGCGGTATCTTTGAGCCGCTCGACAGTGCCAAGGGCGACTGTGCAAGAGTTATTCTTTATGACTATGTCGTTGCAACTTCCATGAGTTCTCCCACGGTCGCGTTCACCGATATTCAGACCATGCTTGACTGGTGTGCACTCGACCCCGTTGACACCTATGAGATGCAGAGAAATGACATCGTGCAGACCATCGAAGGCTGCCGCAACCCGTTTGTCGACTATCCCGAGCTGGCATGGAGGATTTTCTCCTCCTACACCATGCCTGCCAATATGCAGACGCCCTCCGGCAACACCGTTTCCTACACCGTCAATGCGACCTCCAACAACACAAATTACGGTACGGTTTCCGTAAACGGCTGTGTCATTACGGCAAGCCCCAAGACCGGCTATTATGCTAAGGACTACACCGTGACCTCCGGCACGGCAAGCGTCACGCAGAACGGCAACACCTTCACAGTCACACCGTCTTCCGACTGCACCGTCCGCATTAACTTTGCGGCAAAGACCTCCGTCACCGTCACGCTCAATAACAACGGCTCTACAAGCACCAGGGCAGGTTATGCGGGCGAAGCGATGACGCTGACGATGCCAACTGCTCCGACAGGCTATACCGCTGTCGGTTGGGTCAGCAGCTCCGTTTCCGACACCAGCACAAAGCCCGCAACGGTCTATACGACCTCCTTCACGCCGACAGGCAGCTGCACACTGTACGCACTGTTCTCCCATGTGGTCGGCGGTGGCGGCGGCAGCGGCGACTATGAGAAGGTCACGGCGACCTCCGATATTACGGACGGCCAGTATCTGATCGTCTATGAAACAGGCTCTGTTGCACTTGACAGTTCGCTTGCAACGATCGACGCTGTGGAAGACACCATTGATGTCACCATTTCCAACAACACCATCCCCTCCGACGCAACCACCGACGCAGCTGCATTTACCTACACCTCGGATAACGGTGCCTTCCTCGGCACGAACGGTCTGTATATCGGTCATACCGGCACCGGCAACACGCTGAACACCAGTTCTGATCCGATGTCCAACACCGTCACGATCACAAACGGTGAAGCGAAGATCGCAGCTGACAGCCAGTATTCTCTGCGCTTCAACAATGCAAGTAATCAGATGCGGTTCCGCTACTACAAGGGCACGCAGGCGGCGATCCAACTCTACAAGAAGGGCAACGGCGGTACGACGCATTACACCACCTCGACCGGGCCTGCATGCAGCCATACTTATACCTCTGTTGTGACGCAGCCCACCTGTACGGCAGGCGGTTACACCACTTATACCTGTTCCAAGTGCGGCGACACCTACACCGGCAACGAGATCGCCGCCCTCGGCCATAACTACGGCAGCTTCTCCCACAATGCAAGCAGCAACCCGAGCACTCACAGCAAGACCTGCTCCCGCTGCTCCGATAAAGTCACCGAGACTTGCTCCTTCAAGTCCACCACCTCCGGCACGACAACAACGCATACCTGCTCCGTCTGCCACTACAGCTACACCTCCTCGGTGCAGTCTTATACCGTCACCTTCCGTGTTCCTGCAGGTGTTACCCCGATTTCTGCTGAGACGGTTCTGGAAGATATGGCCATGAATCTGCCGACAGCAGGCAATGTCGACGGCTATACTTTCTGCGGCTGGGTTACGAGCACCGTTGATCCTGAGACCGAAACCGTGCCTGCCATTCTGACCGGTTCCTTTATGCCGGATCAGAATATCACGCTGTATGCACTCTATTCCCGCACGGAAGCAGGCTCCGGCAGCGGCACCCCGACACTGACCAACATGGTCGCGGGCGACACGATCGCAGACGGCGACAAACTCGTTATCGTGGCACACGATCAGAACAATGTCGCGCTGTATGCCGAAACGCAATCCGGCTCTTATGTCAAGAAATACACCTTTGACAACAAGGTTGCATCCGTCCTTGCAGACAGCAAGAATTATCTGACGGTCAATGCCGCGACGGGCGGCTACACCCTCGGCGACAACGAAGTCGGCTATCTCTACACCAGCGGCAGCAACAACCTCGCAATGTCCACAACGAACAACACTGTCTGGACACTTTCCGATCTCGGCGACGGCACCTTCAATCTCGTTGCCGCAAACGGCAGAAAGCTTTCCTACCGCTACGATCTGACCTCCAATCTTTATTGGAGAATGGGCGGCTCGGCCGGCACCTCCGGTCAGACCGTACTTGACCTCTACAAGCTAACCTCGGGTGCATCCTCCACCACCTATTACACCACCAGTCCCTCGGGTTCTACACCCCATGTCCACGAATACGATTCCACCGGCGTGTGCTCCTGCGGCGACAAGCTCATCAGCATCGACAGTGCTTCCCTGCGGCTCGACGAAGATATTGACGTCATTTACAACGCGACCGTGCCCGATGGTGCGACCGCTTCTATGACCTTCACTATGAACGGAACCTCCGTCACCGTGAATGACGACGGGAGCCACAGCTTCATCTTTGAGGGTGTCACGCCGCAGTGCATGGGCGACAATATCAGTGCAGCCCTGATCGTCACCTACGGCAGCAAGACTTACTCCTGCACAAAAGCAACCTACAGCGTCAAGGCCTACTGCACCGACATGCTTGCCAAGAGCAGCACGACAGCAACGCTCCGCAAGCTTCTTTCTGACACGCTCGCCTACGGTGCAGCAGCACAATACTATATGGGTTACAAAACCAACGCACTTGTGACCTCCGGCGTGACCGGAACGTCCTACAGCACCTTCTCTCCGCTTTCCGGACTGACTCCGACCTTCACCGGCACGGCTGCCGAGAGTCCCTGCTGGACAGGCGTTTACGTGACATTGACGGATGACGTGGCAATGGTTTTCCGCTTTGCCTCCCCGAACAAGACCGGCCTGAGCATCAAGGTAACCTACAACGGCAAGACTACAACCTTCAGCGGTACTTCAATCACTGCAGTTTCCGGCATGAGCGGTGTCTATGAGGTCAAGCTTACCGGCATCAAGGCAACCGACTTCGGCCAGACGATCACTGCAAAGTTCTACAAGAGCAGTGCACAGGTTGGAAACACGCTTGGCTATAGTGTCAACACTTACATCTGTGCCAAGCAGAATGACAGCAGCACCACGCTGAAAAACCTCGTCAGAGCACTTTACAACTACGGTGCTTCTGCTGCAGCTTACGCGGGTTAAGCAATTATGATATCCTTACAACACGGATACCGAAATCGGTATCCGTGTTGTTCGTTTTCGCCAAAAATCAACATATATACTGAATAAATATGCAAAACACATGATGTGGCGGTTGCTTTTCTTCCAATATTTGCTATAATATAAGTAGATTATGTAACCCATGTTTGGAGGCATCCCAATGAAAAAGTTCCTATCCGCTCTGTTGCTGGTCGCAATGATTGCGTCCGTCTTTTCCGGTCTTGTACTGACGACCGAAGCTGCAGGTTACAGCTACAATTCCGGTAAACGCGGTCAGATTTGTACTTCCCTGTCCTCTGCCGCACAGGCCTATTGGACGGGCAGTTATTCTTATTCCACGTTATCAGCCATGAGTGGGGACAGCCTGCGTTCTTCTTTACGCAGCAAAATCACTTCCAACCGCACAGTTGTCGGTTATAACGGCTTAAAGACCTATTTCCCCTATACTGACTGCTATGAAGGCGACGCTTCAAAAGTTCTTCTCTTCTACGCAGGCATCCCGACCTCAAGCACCTGGGACGGCAATGCAAACTGGAACCGCGAGCATATGTGGCCGGACTCCCTCGGCGGTAACGCGATGGAAGGCGACCTGCACTCCATGCGTCCGACCGATCCGAAGGCAAATTCCACCCGCGGCAACAAGAAATACGGCTATGCCAACGGTGGCAAGGAATGCTACACCTTCGGCAACAACTATCACGCTGCGACGCTCGCAGGTTATTACGGCACCTATTTCGAACCGCTCGATGCCGTCAAGGGCGACTGTGCCCGTGTCATCCTTTACGACTACGTTGTGACAAGCAGCATGAGTTCTCCTACCATCGCATTCAGCGATATCCAGACGATGCTCGACTGGTGTGCACTTGATCCCGTTGACACCTTTGAGATGCAGAGAAACGACATCGTGCAGAGCATTGAAGGCTGCCGCAATCCGTTTGTTGACTATCCGGAGCTTGCATGGAGACTGTTCTCGTCCTACACCATGCCCTCCAATATGCCGACTCCCTCCGGTGGCGGCAAACCCGCTGTTACTTATACCGTAACTGCAACTTCCGGCAACACATCCATGGGTACGGTATCCGTCAATGGCTACACGATCACCGCATCACCGAAAACCGGCTATTACGTTCCCGGCACCTACACCGTGACCTCCGGCAGTGCCTCTGTCAAATATAACGGCAACAACACCTTCACAGTCAATCCCACAAGCAACTGCTCCGTTCGTATCGACTTTGCAGCAAAGACGAACGTCACTGTGACGCTTTCCGCAAACGGTTCTACCAGCACGAAGACGGGCTACGCAGGCGAATCGATGGGTCTGCCCACGCCGAGCATTCCTTCCGGCTACAGTTTTGTCGGGTGGACGACTTCTGCCGTTTCGGATTCGACCACGCGTCCCGGCACGGTCTACACTGCTTCCTTCACACCGACGAAGTCCTGCACCCTGTATGCTCTTTACTCCTATGCAGTTGCAGGACCGGGCGGTGGCTCCGGCAATTATGTGAAAGTCACTTCCTCTTCTGCTCTGACTGACGGCAAATACCTGATCGTCTATGAAGGCGGCAATCTTGCACTCAACGGTGCACTCACTTCACTGGACGTTGCCAAAAACACCGTTTCCGTTTCGATCAGCAACAACACCATTACGTCAAGTTCCGCCACAGATGCCGCCGCATTCACCTATACGGCATCGAACGGTTCCTTCCTCGGAACGGGCGGAAAGTATCTCGGCAACACCGGCAATACAAACGCCATCTCCTCCAGCACGAGTGCACTGACAAACAATATTTCGATCTCTAACGGTGAAGCCGTCATTCTGAGTTCCGGCGGCTCGTATCTGCGTTTCAACGCAGCATCCGATCAGATGCGTTTCCGTTATTACAAGAGCAGCACCTACACCGCACAGAAGCCCGTTCAGCTCTACAAGAAGGACGGCAGCTCCTCCACGACGCACTACACGACCGGCAAATCCTGCGATCACACTTACACTGCTGTTACGACCGCTGCGACATGTACGGCAGGCGGCTACACCACCTACACCTGCTC